>JAZRGR010000189.1:0-2558 GCA_045644345.1 Faecousia sp.
AGCTCACCGCAGACAATCTGAACAATTCCAGCGTGGTGTTCCGTGTAACCATGGGAGGAAAAACCATCCTCTTTATGGGAGATGCCGCCCAATCAGCCGGTATTATGCTGAAGCGATACCACGATGCCAACAAGGCAGACAACAGCAAGTATTTCAGTCTAAAGAGCGACATTGTTCAGATCGCCCATCACGGGACCAATGCTGTCCAGAAGGTAGTCTATCAGGCCATTGATCCGGATATTGCCCTGTGGCCTACCCCTAAGTGGTGCTATAATGCTCCCTCTACTGCCGGTGTCACCCAGTATTATGTCAGACAGTGGATCAAGGCTCTGGGAATGGTGGACTATGTTTCCTGCGATGGACCTCAGGTCTTGTATTTCCCCACTGACAGAACCACTGCCCTTGTAGAGATCCCGGAAAAGCTCCGACCCTATGTGTTCGATGCACAGTACTATGCTAACAGATACCCCGATCTCGAGACAGCCTGCGGTACGGACGAAACAAAACTGTATAACCATTTTATTGAATCCGGCTTGGAAGAAGGCCGCTGTGCAAGTCCTTACTTTGATGTTCGCTTTTACATGAACCACAACGGCGAGGAGCTGAGAGAGCACTGCCATGGTGATTATACCGTTGCCTTTGCCCATTTCCTCAAGTATGTTTACGAGACCAATGAGCGACAGAACAATCCCAAGCTCCTTTCTCCCACCTTCGACTGTGCCTATTACGGCAGTGCCTACGCAGATACCAAGGCACTGACTACAGAGCTTGCTTTGCTGCAGCATTTTGCAACTGTTGGTGAGGCAGAAGGCAGATTGGCTTCTCAGGGCTTCCTGTCTGCAGATGGCATCACCTATCATAAGCATTCCACAAGAGTGGTCACCGCGGCAACCTGCTCCACGGCCGGCAGCATAGCCTATACCTGTACCGACTGTGGCTACAAATATACCCTGACCGCTTCTGTCGGAGACCACAGCTATACCGAGACCGTGACCGCTCCCACCTGTACTGCAGAGGGGTATGTCACCTATACCTGTACAGCCTGCGGACATAGCTATAAGGAAGTCAATGCCGCTCCCACAGACCACAGCTACACCTATACAGCTATAGACAGTATGAGCCATGCTGTTGGCTGTGAGAACTGCGACTACACTACTACAGAGGCTCATACCTATACAGAGGGTGTATGTATCTGTGGCGAAGCAGAGATCAAGGAGCCTGTGGTGGATGAAACTATCGTCATTAACCACACCTTGAATCTGGCAAGTGATATCTCTGTCAATTTCGCTGTCAGAATGGATCTGCTTGCAGATTATGTAAACCACACATTGGTTTGTGAGATCCCAGTTTACGAGGGCAATGAACAGACCGGCACCAAGACCGTGACCATTGAGCCTGTGCTCACCGGCAACTTCTACTACTACACCCTTACAGGTCTTACTGCCGTACAGATGGGCGATGTGGTCTCCGCTCAGCTCCATATGGAGAAGAACGGTCAGCCTTACCTGTCCAAGGTGGACACCTACAGTGTAGCACAGTATGCTTACTCTCAGATGAACAAGGCCACCACTGCCGACAGTCTGAAGGCTCTGTGTGCAGACCTTCTCCGCTATGGTAAGGAGGCACAGGTCTTCAAGTCCTACAGAACCGATGCCTTTGTAGATGCAGCTATGACCGATGCTCACAGAGCCTACCTCAGTGATGCAGAGGCCGTGACCTTCGGCAACAATAATCAGGTTCTGAACGATCTGGACTCCCCCATTATCACTTGGGCGGGCAAGTCCCTGTCTTTGGATTCCAAGGTCTCTCTGAAGTACGTCTTTAACCCCGGCACCTATGCAGGGAAGACGGAGGATCTGGTCTTAAAGGTACGTTATGTAAACCACTCCGGTGAAGCTGTAGAGATCATCCTCACAGATCCCGTCCTGTATAACAGTGCCATGAACAGCTACGCATTTACCTTTGACGGCCTCCTTGCCGCCGAACTGCGGACAGTGCTGGATGCGGCTGTTTATGAGGGAGACACCCGTCTGTCCCAGACCCTCCGTTATAGCCCCGACACCTACGGCAACAACAAGACCGGTCAGCTCATGACCCTCTGCAAGGCCCTCTTTGCCTACTCTGACAGCGCAAAGGCTTACTTTTTAAACAATTGATCCCTAACAGCCCAGGCGAGGAACCACCTCCCTGGGCTGTTCCGTATTTGTTCAAATTCCAGTTTAGGTTATATACTTTAGTAAGCAAGTCCACAGATATTGTGTTATGTCGAAATATCGCATATGCCTTGTAGGGGCGAAGCTGTGTCTTCGCCCGATAATACTGTTTCTTGATAAAATGGTTAGAAAACCATTTTATCGCAGGATAAATATCCTGCACCGCCTTAGGCGGAAGAAACAGTATTACACGGCATTTCGTGGCGGCCTTGCCGCCATGCCGCTGATAAGCGGCATAATAAAACGGTCAATCCGTTTTATTAGAAATAAGTATAAATAGACAAATACATGACGGAGAGTCTCGGTAAAGAGGCCCTCCGTCATACTGTTTGTTAGGATTATTTG
>JAZRGR010000190.1:0-5210 GCA_045644345.1 Faecousia sp.
ATGAGACGGGATTTTGCAATTTTCTATATCAAAAATTGCAAAATCGCAACGCATTAGCGGTGCTCTTTCTGATAGAAATCAAACATTTCTATCAGAAAGTAGTATTAAACGACAATGACGAAATTACGGGATTATCACGAGATTTCCGAGAAAATCGAAACATTTTGCGGGCGACCACAGGTCGCCCCTACGAACAAATTCGGAAATCGAACTGCTCCATAAATCGGAATTTGGTGGTGAAATGTGGGGCTTGCAAAATGTGGGGAGTTTGATTATAATGTAAGGGTGTAAAATTGAGTACTGTTCCTCACAGGAGGTTTATGATATGAAGGACTATAAGATTTTTGAGTACAATCCCCAACTTTTGGATTTTCGGGGGGATATCGACTACCGGATGCAGCGATACGTGGATACGAAGAAGCGTTT
Organism: Faecousia sp.; assembly: GCA_045644345.1. Lineage (GTDB taxonomy): Bacteria > Bacillota > Clostridia > Oscillospirales > Oscillospiraceae > JAZOXB01. Next base: position 427 of record JAZRGR010000190.1, read on the forward strand.
GTTGTCCGACGGACAGAGCCTTTATGATTTTGCCAATGCACATCATTATTTCGGCATCCATCATTTAGAAGGTAAGTGGGCATACAGAGAGTGGGCACCTTCTGCCTATCAGCTCTATCTCATGGGAGACTTTAACAACTGGGATCCTACCTCACATCCCTTGCAGAAGATTGGCAATGGGAACTGGGAGCTGATCCTTGAGGGGGACGATGCTCTGTGGGAGGGCTGTAAGGTCAAGACAGTTGTAGATGTCAATCTGACCCGTACAGAGCATATTCCCCTGTATGCCCGTCGTGTGGTGCAGGATCCTGATAGCTGTACCTTTACCTGCGAGGTTGTTGACGATCACAAGACCTTCCCCTGGACAGACAAGGATTTTACAGCGGAGGAGACTCTGCTGATCTACGAGGCCCATATCGGCATGGCACAGGAGGAGGGCAGGGTAGGCACCTACCGTGAGTTTGCTGACTCCATCCTGCCCAAGATCAAAGACAGCGGATATAATACCATCCAGCTTATGGCGGTTATGGAGCACCCCTATTACGGTTCCTTTGGGTATCAGGTATCAAACTTCTATGCCGCTTCCTCCTGGTTCGGCAAGCCGGAGGATCTCAAGTATCTGGTCAATAAGGCTCATGCAATGGGGATCCGCGTGCTGTTGGATCTGGTCCATTCCCACGCGGTCAAGAACACTGCCGAGGGCATCAATTGTTTCGATGGGACCGAATGGCAGTTCTTCCACGCAGGGGCCAAGGGTGATCATCCTGCTTGGGGGACGAAGTGTTTTGATTATGGTAAGACAGAGGTCCTCCACTTCCTGCTCAGTAATCTGAAGTTCTGGATGGAGGAATACCACTTTGACGGCTTCCGTTTTGACGGTATTACCTCCATGCTGTACCATGATCATGGTCTGGGCACCAGCTTCGATGATAACAAAAAGTACTTTTCCTACAACACCCATGTGGAAGCCATTACTTACTTACAGCTTGCCAACGAGCTGATCCGTCTGGTAGACCCCGGTGCGCTGACCATTGCCGAGGATATGTCCGGTATGCCGGGAATGTGTCTGCCCATTGAGGAGGGCGGGATCGGCTTTGACTACCGACTTGCTATGGGCTTGCCGGATTTGTGGATCCGCACTGTTAAGGAAATACAGGATCACCATTGGAATATCTACAAGATCTGGTGTGATATGTGTCTGCGCAGACCCGGTGAGGGCTCCGTTGCCTATGTAGAGAGTCACGACCAGGCGTTGGTAGGGGACAAGACCATGATCTTCCGCCTGGGAGATGCGGCTATGTATACGGATATGGAGAAGTCCTGCCACAATCCCCATATTGACCGTGCCATTGCCCTACACAAGATGATCCGCCTCTTTACCATCGGAGCAGGGGGCGAGGCCTATCTCAACTTCATGGGCAATGAATTCGGTCACCCGGAATGGATCGACTTCCCCCGTGAGGGCAACGGCTGGAGCTTCCATTATTGTCGCAGACAGTGGAGCCTCAGAGAATCTACTCTCCTTAAATATGAATGGCTCAACACCTTCGACAAGGATATGATCCGACTTGTTAAGGAGAATAAGCTGTTTAGCCGGCGTATGGGAGATCTGCTCCTGAACAAGGAGCCGGAGCAGACCCTTGTCTTTTATCGCAAGGGGTTGGTTTTTGCTTTTAACTTCCATCCCCACATGTCCCTTGAGAATGTGCTGATCCCTGTACCCCATGCCGGTGAATATACCGTGGCACTGTGCACCGATGACGAGTGCTACGGTGGTTGGAACAGCGTAGAACACATGACCTATCCTACCAAGAGGTTTGATGGACAGGATTATCTGGAGCTCTATATCCCTGCAAGGACGGCAGTGGTATTAAAAGAACATCTTTCATAAAACAAAACAGTTCTGACACAGCATGAAATGCCGTATCAGAACTGTTATTTATGGCAGATCCTTGCGAATCTGTGACAGGGACAGACCGGTTTTGCCTGCGATGCGGGCAAGGTCCTCTGCTTCATATTTATATCTGTGAACACCGTAGCCGGTGCTGACCTTACAGCGTAGGGGACCGAATTCTGTGTCTACCATCCGAATCTCACGGTCTAAGGTGTAGCGACGGAAGCTCTGCTCTCGGATACCCAGGGTAGAGGTGTGGCGGAACAGAATGGACAGGATGGTATCACGCTGATGGGCTCTGCAGAGAACCGACAGCTTGACACCGGGACGGCATTTCTTCATGCCGATGGCAGTGGTATAGACATCCAGTGCACCTCCGCGGAGGAGTTCCTCTGTGGCAAAGGCGATATCCTCTGCACTCATATCATCTAAGTTACAGCTCAGCTCCAGCACATCCTCTTCCTTATGAGACTCTTCGCCTAGAATTGCACGGATACAGTTGGCAATGGGGAAGTCCTTCTTGCCCATGCCGTAGCCGATGGCAGTGGGGATCATGGCAGGCATGGAAACAAACTCACGGACAAAGTGTTTGAGCAGGGCAGCACCTGTAGGAGTGCACAGCTCCCCACGGATCTCACTGCTGTAAATAGGGATCCCCTTTAAGAGCTCTGCTGTTGCAGGAGCAGGGACCGGGAGGATCCCGTGGGCACAGCGGACAGTACCGCTACCTACATGCACCGGGGAGGCAAGGATCCGCAAGGGCTGCAGCTTGTAGATCAGCAGACACACTGCGGTAATATCAGCCAGCGCATCCAGTTCCCCTACCTCGTGGAAGTGGATGCGGTCTACGGGCACACCGTGAACATGAGACTCTGCCTGTGCCAATAGATTGTAGACTGCCATCACATCCTCCCGTACTGCCTGTGGGATGTTCAGATGGGAGATACGGTGTCGGATCTCATCCATAGCACTGTGGTGATGATCATGATGGCTGTGCTCGTGATGGTGATGATGCTCCTCGCCCTCCTCGGATCCGTGGACACGGACAGAAACATGAGTTCCGCGGATGCCGCATTTCACAGAAGGCTCCGCAACCACATGGGTGTGGGGTAAGCCGATGGCATTGAGCTCCTCTAAGAAGGCGGCTTTGTCAGGGATCAGCTCCAGCAGGGCAGCGGTGAGCATATCCCCCGCGGCACCCATGGAGCAGTCTAAATACAGTATACTCATTGTCTTGCCTCCATGTGATTGATCATCGCTGCTAAATACCCTGCACCGAAGCCGTTATCGATGTTCACCACACCTACACCGCTGGCACAGGAATTCAGCATAGATAGAAGGGCTGCCAAGCCCTGGAAGGCGGCACCGTAGCCCACACTGGTGGGAACGGCAATGATGGGACAGTCTGCAAGACCGCCTACCACACTGGCAAGGGCACCCTCCATACCGGCGATAGCAATGATCACCGAGGCAGACATGATCTGCTCCATGTGGGACAGGAGCCTATGGATCCCTGCGACTCCCACATCATAGATCCGAGTGACCTCGTTGCCCAGTGCCTCTGCGGTGAGGGCGGCCTCTTCTGCAACGGGAATGTCACTGGTACCCCCGGTCATGACCAGGATCTTGCCTAACCCGTGAGGCTCCGGCATGGAACCGATGATACCGATCTTGGGTGCTTCGTAATAGGCAAGGGGCAGATGCTGTTGCAATAATGCGGCACTTTCGGGGGATAGACGGGTGATGAGGATGGTTTTCTGTCCGTTTTCCTCCATGTTACGGCAGATTCCCAGGATCTGCTCGGCTGTTTTGCCTGCCCCATAGATGACCTCGGCAGTGCCTTGACGGACTCTGCGGTGGGTATCTACCTTGGCATAGCCCAGATCTTGGAAGGGCTGCAGCTTTAGCTCCTTGAGAGCCTCGTCTACATCTAACTTGCCGTCACGGACAGCGGTTAATATCTCTCTGACTTCGTTCATAAGCGGACCTCCGGCTCCTGCCACAGCTCTCTATAAAGGGGGCGAAGTGCGGCAAGGAGCTTTTCTTTCGTTTCTTCGTATAGGGGGAATTGCTCTCTGCGGATCTGTAGGGTGGCAATGCCGTTCCTACACCGTATGCGGAAATCACGGAACCCCATATCATATGCAATGGACTCGGCAAGCTCCGTAACACGGAGCTTGTCCATTGTTAAGACTTCGCCCGTGGGGATCCGTGTGGCAAGACAGGCGTAGGCCGCCTTGCTGTGGGTAAAGAGCCCTGCTTCACGGCTTAGGCTGCGGATCTCGACCTTGCTCAAGCCGCATTCCCGCAGGGGAGAGCGGATCTCCAGCTCCCGTAGGGCACGGAAACCGGGGCGGTCGTCCTCGCTGTCATCTGCATTGGTGCCGTCACAGAGTATGGTGAATCCGTCGGCTACAGCGGCCCTCTGTATGGTGCTGAAGATCTGTTTCTTGCAGTAATAGCAACGCAAGGGATCGTTTGCACAGATCTGAGGGTCTGCAAGCTGATCTAAGGGCAGAACAGTCAGCTCAGCATGGAGCTCTTTGCACAGGCGCTGTGCGTGATCCAATTCAAATTGGGGCTGAAATTGGGATTTGACGTAATATGCTCGGACGGAGTCGGCATACTTCACAGCGGCATAGAGTAGATAGGCAGAATCTACACCGCCGGAAAAGGCGATAGCGACTCCGGGATTCTTACGGAAGAAGGAAGATAGCTCCATGGTGTCCTCCGATTCTGATTTTTTATTAGGGAAACTCTGAATAAATAGCCGTTGGCACTCAGCGAATCTTTTGTCCCAACTTTTCGGTTTGAAAAACTTGAAATACACAAAGTATTCCTGCGTTTTCCAAACCTCAATTTGGAACAAAATCTCTCGCCGATTGCTCTC
>JAZRGR010000191.1:0-11750 GCA_045644345.1 Faecousia sp.
ATTGCCTTGTCCGGGAGGAACCGATCGGTAATGTACCGCTCGGAAAGGATGACCGCCTGCCGTGCGATCTCCGGGGAGATCCGTACGGAATGGAACAGTTCATAATAGTGAGCGATGCCCCGCAGAATGGCGGTGGCATCCTCGATGGAAGGCTCTGTGACGGTGACAGGCTGGAAACGACGCTCCAAAGCAGAGTCCTTCTCGATATATTTACGGTATTCAGCGAAGGTGGTGGCACCGATGACCTGGATCTCTCCGCGGGAGAGGGCGGGCTTAAGGATGTTGGCGGCACTCATGGAGCCCTCGGAATCTCCTGCGCCTACCAGACTGTGGACCTCGTCAATGACCAGGATAATGTTGCCGCATTCCTTGATCTCGGTGATCAGGCTCTTCATACGGCTCTCAAACTGACCGCGGAACTGGGTGCCTGCTACCATAGCGGTCAGATCCAGGAGAAAGACCTCCTTGTCCCGTAACTTGTAGGGGACATCACCTGCTACGATCCGCTGGGCAAGCCCCTCGGCAATGGCAGTCTTACCTACACCGGGCTCACCGATGAGACAGGGATTGTTCTTCTGACGGCGGTTCAGGATCTGGACCACTCGCTCGATCTCCACCTCTCTGCCGATAAGCCGATCCAGAGCATTGTCACGTGCTTTCCGGGTCAGATCCAGACAGAAGTTGTCCAGGAATTTACGCTTCTTGGGCTTCTTGCTCTTGTCAGCAGGGGGAGGATCCTTGGGTTCCTCCTTGTTGGGAGTCTTGGGGACAGGGGGACCTGCCAGATTGCCGAACAGACGGCTCATGTGGGGGAAGGTGGCAGTGCGACTACCGATGTCGTCCTCGTCGCCATCGTCCTCCTCTGCATCACCCATTGCGTCCTGTGCCATGCCCATGATGGAGCTCATTTCTTCACCCAGGGCATCCAGATCCTCGTCATTGATGCCCATGCGGTTCATGATCTCGTCTACTTGGGGCAGCTTCAGCTCACGGGCACACTTGAGGCACAGTCCTTCGGTGGTAGACTTGCCGTTTTCCAGCTTGGTGATAAATACAACTGCAAAATTCTTCTTGCAGCGAGTGCAAAGGGTAGGATTTAAAGGATTCATAGATTACCTCCTAAAAAGGTGTTGGGATTACCCGATATGGAACTGCTCGATGCCATCGTCATACCATAGCTGGGTCATGTACAGACCACCGGGGGGGACTGTGGGACCTGCGGCGGTGCGGTTGCCACTGTCTAAGATGGCTCCGATCTCCTCCGGATGGATCTTGCCCTCGGCGGCATAGACGATGGTGCCGGTCATGGCTCTGGCCATGTTATACAGGAAGCCATTGGCGCAGACTCGGCACAGGATCAAGTTCCCTTGGCGTTCCACCTCAAAGTGGTGGACGGTGCGGACTGTAGACTTGACATCCGTTCCTACAGAGCGGACTGCGGCAAAGTCATGGGTGCCGACAAAGGCAGATGCTGCCTGCTGCATGATCCTCTCGTCTAAGTGCTTGGGGTAGAACCAGGCACGGTTGACGTAGAAGGGATCCCGAATATGGGAATTATAGATCTGATAGGTATATTCCTTGCGAACACAGGAGCCGATGGCATTGAAGTTCTCATGGGTTTCCCGTGCGTCGAAAACCACGATATCACCGGGCAGGTGGGTGTTGAGGGCATAGGGGATCCGATCTGTAGGGATCCGTGAGTCTGTGCGGAAGTTGGCTACATAGACCCGTGCGTGAACCCCTGCATCGGTTCTGCCACAGCCTGTAATATGGACCTTGTGACCTACTACACGGGCGGTGGCTTCTTCTAAGGTCTGGGCAACGGATACAGCATTCTTCTGCACCTGCCAGCCGTGGTAGGCAGAGCCGTCATATTTTAAGAACAGAATGATATTTCGCATGGTACGTACCTCTTACAGACCGAAGCTACGCAGTACGATGATCCCTGCCAACACACAGAGGGATACAGCTCCGGCTACAGCATCGCAGAAATGGTATTGCAGCTGTTTCATCTTGGTGCGGCCCTTGCCACCGTGGTAGCAACGGCATTCCATAGCGGTAGCCAGCTCCTCGGCACGGCGGAAGGCACTGATAAACAGGGGGATGAGAATGGGGATCAGAGCCTTGGCACGGCGGAAGATGTTGCCGGTCTCAAAGTCTGCGCCTCTTGCCTTCTGTGCGGAGATGATCTTGTCCGTCTCTTCAATCAGGGTGGGAATAAACCGCAGAGCGATACTCATCATCATGGCAAGCTCATGGACAGGGAAGCCGATCCTTTTGAGGGGGCTGAGCAGTGACTCCAGCCCATCCGTAAGATCAATGGGGGAGGTGGTATAGGTTAGCAGGAAGGTACCGCTGATGAGCATGACGATCCGCAGGACCAGGAAGCAGGCATTGCGGATACCTTCCTTGGTAATGGTAAAGATCCAGAATTCTGCCAGTGGCTCACCGGGGGTATAGAGCATATTGATAGCTGCGGTGAAAATAATAATGATCAGCAGAGCCTTCATGCCCTTGAACAGAGACTTAAGGGGAATGCGGGACAGAGCAATGGCTGTTCCCAGGAACAGGAGTGCAAGACCGTAGGATCCATAGCTCTTGCATAAGAACAATGCTACGATGTAGACGATGACCAGCAGGAGCTTGCAGCGGGCATCCAGACGATGGATGACGCTGTTGCCGGGGAAGAACTGACCCAGGGTAATGTCTTTGAGCACTCAGACCCCTCCCTTCAAGTGCAGAAGCTGCTGTAAAGCGGCATCCATCGTATAGGTGGCGGGATCTACGGGGAGTCCAAGCTCCTTGAGCCGTACAAACAGGGCAGTGACCTGGGGAACGGTCAAGCCGATCTCCTGCAAACGGTCAGCATGGGCAAAGACCTCGGAAGGCGCACCCAGCATCTCGATGCGACCCTTGTTCAGCACCAGGAGCCGATCAGCCAGCAGAGCCACATCATCCATGGAGTGGCTGACCATGAGGACCGTAGCCCCCGTAGCTCGGCGGTACTCCCGGATATTCTCTAAGATGGAGCGACAGCCCGCAGGATCTAAGCCTGCGGTAGGCTCATCGAAAATAATGACCTCCGGCTCCATGGCGATGACACCGGCAATGGCTACACGGCGTTTCTGACCGCCGGAGAGCTCGAAGGGAGACTTTTCCAAGGCGGATTCGGGCAGACCGACGAAGGCGGCGGCACGGTGGACCCGATCACGGATCTCCGTCTCCTTCAGTCCCATGTTCTTGGGGCCAAAGGCAATGTCCTTATAGACGGTTTCTTCAAATAGCTGATATTCGGGATATTGGAACACCAAACCTACACGGAATCGGGCAGCACGGGTGGTTTGCTTGTCCTTCCAGATGCTCTCGCCCTTAAGGAGGATGTCACCGTGAGAGGGCTTTAAGAGGCCGTTCATATGCTGCATAAGGGTGGACTTGCCGGAGCCGGTATGTCCAATGATCCCCAGGAATTCCCCCTGCTTTACGGTAAAGCTCATGTCCTTTACCGCAGTGTGCTCAAAGGGGGTGCCTTGGCTGTAGGTGTGGGTCAGGTTTCTTACTTCTATCATTTTTCCTCCATGGTCAAGCCTTTGCCCAAGTGCAAAGTGCCTGCGCACATTCCTCTATGGAAAGGGAATCCAGGGGCAGATCATACCCCTTTTGATTTAAGGTATACAGTAGCTCGGTGGTTGCCGGAACGGCAAGATCTGCCTGCCGCAGCTTTTCCACCTGTACAAAAACGTCCTTGGGGGTGCCGTCGGCGATCACATCCCCCTTGCTCATAACGATGACACGGTGGGCACGGATCGCCTCGGTCATGTGGTGGGTAATAAGGATCACCGTAATGCCCTGCTCACGGTTGAGCCGCTCAATGGTGTCCATGACTTCTTGACGTCCGTGGGGATCCAGCATAGCGGTAGGCTCGTCTAAGACGATGCATCGGGGCTCCATGGCAATGACACCTGCTATGGCGATCCGCTGTTTCTGCCCTCCGGATAGAAGATGGGGGGCATGGCGGCGGTAGTCGTACATGCCTACTGCCTTAAGAGCATTGTCTACCCGTGTGCGGATCTCGGCAGAAGGCACACCTAAATTCTCGGGTGCGAAGGCAACATCCTCCTCTACCACATTGGCGACCATCTGGTTGTCCGGATTCTGGAAAACCATACCTACGGTGCGACGGATCTCCAGCAGGAGCTCCTCGTCGGCGGTATTGCAGCCGAATACGGACACACTGCCACCCTCCGGCAGGAGGATGGCATTAAAGTGCTTGGCAAGGGTGGACTTGCCGCAGCCGTTATGTCCCAAGACAGCTACAAAGCTGCCCTCTTGGATCTGCAGATCCAGATCGTGAAATACGGGGATACTTCTGTCCTCACCCTGAACAGGGTAGCTGAAGGACAGATCCTTGGTTTCGATAGCAATAGTCATAGGTAAAGAGCTTCCTTATTCTTTGGTCCAGCGACCTGTGGCACCGCAGGGGAGCACCAGACCGTTGGCAGTGGGCAGGCCCAGCTCGTCGGACTCTGTGTGACCGCCGTACTTAGGGGTGATGATGCTGTCCAGGAGACAGGTCAGTACAGAGGGAGCAAGCCCCGTGGTGTAGGAATTGATAATAAAGAATTGGGGGTCATCGGACAGTACACCTGCTACAAGCTGCAGGAAGGGGAACAGATCCTTCTCCAACTTCCAAATTTCCCCGGAGGGGCCTCTGCCGTAGCTGGGGGGATCCATAATAACGGCATCGTAACGCTTGCCCCGCTTGATCTCACGCTCTACAAACTTGGCGCAATCGTCAATGATCCAACGGATGGGCGCCTCGCTGAGACCTGAGGAGGCGGCATTCTCTCTTGCCCAAGCGACCATACCCTTAGCAGCATCTACATGGCACACGGTGGCACCTGCAGCGGCGGCAGCCAGGGTGGCACCGCCGGTGTAGGCGAAGAGGTTGAGGACCTTGAGGGGTCTGCCTGCCTTCTTGATCTGGGTATCGATAAAGTCCCAGTTGGCAGCCTGCTCCGGGAAAACCCCGGTGTGCTTGAAATTCATGGGCTTAACATTAAAGGTAAGCTCACGATAGCGGATCTGCCACCGCTCGGGGAGCTTGTGCTGGGACCACTGTCCGCCGCCCGTGTTGGAACGGGCGTAGCGGGCATCAAACTTACGCCAGCGAGGATCTCCCTTGGGAGTGTTCCAGATGACCTGAGGATCGGGGCGGACCAGAATGAACTTGCCCCATCTCTCTAACTTTTCTCCGTCGGAGGTGTCTAACACCTCATAATCTTTCCAATGTTCGGCTTTCCACATAGAGTTTAGTCTCCTATTGTAATGGGACCCTCATACCACGGGGTGGTAGGTGTCCGGGTATCGGTCGTGCTTGTTTCCGGTACGGTAGTGGTGGGCTGAGTCTCCGGCATGGGACCGGGAACGGTGGGAGTGACTGCGTCCGGAGTGGGGGTGGTACCACCGGGATTGGTGGTGGGATCTGTCTCGGGATCGGGAGGGATGATAATAGACAGCATGTTATGCAGGTCGCAGGTCAGCTCCTTGAGCTTGTCGGGATTGTAGACATAGGGTTCATCCTTCTTCTCCTTCCAATCCTTGCTAAAGATCAGCATGGAGACTTCCTTAACGGTGTTGCCGGGAACCAGCTCGCAGTAGTCGTTGCAGAGCTTGCCGGTTGCCTCGCAAACCTTGACCCGGATGTGGCAATCGCACTTGTCCTTGGGCGCATCCTGCCAGTACAGGGGGACCTTGATGGTACGGTCGCCCCGAACCTCGGTCTTGCAGAATTCTTCGGCAAGCTTGCCACAGTCGGCACACAGGGTGTAGGTGCCCACATCACCGGGGGTGGAGAAGCCACGCCACTCCAGTCCCTCGTGAATGGGACGCATGACCTGCCGCCACATGACGATGGCGGGATTGGTGTAGGAATCGGAGAGAATGATCTGCTCCATCTCGTCATAGCCGCACCAAACAACGGCAGTGTAATAGGGCGTGTAGCCTGCGTACCAGCGGGTCTGGTTGTTGTTGGAGGTGCCGGTCTTGCCGCAGGAGGTCATGTTATTAATATAGGCGGGGGTACCGGTGCCGGAGGAGACGACCTCACGGAGCATATAGTTAATATAGTAGCTGGTCCGCTCGCTCATGGCGGTATGGCTCTCCTGGGTGTTGTCCAGGATGATATTACCCTCGGGATCCACAACGGTGGTATAGGTCCGTGCCTCACGGAACACACCCTTGTTGGGGAAGGTGGCATAGGCCTGGGTGACCTCGCGGACGGTCATGCCGTAGGTCAGCTCACCTAAGCCAAGAGGAGCCAGTGCCATATCCGTATATTCCTTGCCACCGCTTTCTACCCGTTCTACCAGGGTGGTGATGCCCAGCTTCTGGGTCAGGAAGGCATAGCTGGCCTCTACGGTCAGATCCTTAAGGACCTTGACGGAAATCGTGTTAAGGGACTGCTTGACACCCTCTAATACGTTGGTCAGACCGGCATAGCTACGGGAGGAGTTCTGGGGCCAGTCCTCATAATCATAAATAGAGGAGTCCTCATAAACCGTTGCGGGAGTGATCAGTCCTGCCTCAATAGCGGGGGCATACACTGCAATGGGCTTAATGGCAGAGCCCGTAGGCAGACGGCTCTCGGCACGGTTAAAGGTGAGGCTTCCATCCTTCTCGCCAACGCCGCCCTTCATAGCTACGATATCGCCGGTAGAATTGTCGATAATGATCATAGCAGACTGGAGCTGCTGGATGCTGACGGTCTTGGGGACATTGTCCAGATTTTCGTAGATGTCATCCATCTGTGCCTGGACGTTGGGATCCATGGTGGTGTAGATCTTGTAGCCACCTGTAAGGAGGAGCTGCTGAGCGGCAAGCTCGCTGAGCCCGTACTGCTTGGACAGATCCTCTACGACATCACGGTAGACCGTATCTACGAAGTAGGAGTACCCGGTGCTCTTCTTGACCTCGGTGTTCTCGGCACCGCAGTTGGGGCAGTAGAAACGGGAATCCTCCTTATTGTACTCGGAACGCTCACCCTGGAACTCGCACTGGGTGCAGAGATATTCCTCAGAGTCGTACAGACCGTTGCGGAATACCAGCTCCTGGGCCTTGGCTTCTTCGTATGCCTCCTCGGTAGCGATGTAGCCCTGGTCATACATCTCGCTCATAATGGTACGGCGACGCTTTTCGTTGCTGTTGGGTGCGATGTAGGGGTCGTACATAGAGGGATTGTTGGTGATAGCAATGAGGCAGGCGCACTCCTGGGTAGTCAGCTCGGACACGTCCTTGGCAAAGTAGACCTTGGCGGCACTCTGGACGCCGTAACAGCCTTCTCCCAAATAGATGGTGTTGAGATACCACTCCATGATCTCTTCCTTGGTGTATTTCTTCTCTACAGCCAGTGCACGGAAGATCTCCTGGACCTTGCGGTTAATAGTCACGTCGTCCTCGCTGGACAGATTCTTAATGAGCTGCTGGGTAATAGAGGAACCGCCGAAGGAGGAATCTCCCCCGATGAAGTTCTGCACTGCAGACAGGGTGCGCAGCCAGTCGACACCGTCATGCTCCATGAAACGACGATCCTCGATGGCAACGGCAGCATTGACCAGATCACGGGGGATCTCGTCATAGCTGACCCAGATGCGGTTCTCCGAGGAGTACAGCTGCTGCAGCTCCCGGTAGACACCGGACTCGGGATCCCGGCAATACAGGATAGAGGTCTGTGCCAGGGAAATGTTGTCGAGCTGCAGGGAATCGGCATATTCCTCAGACTTGGGGATCACGTCGGATTTAAGGTAGTCGGAGAACTTGTTGTAGAATATGATCCCTGCAAAGGCGGCTACTACGGAGAGCGTGGCAGCCAGGATCATGACCCATAGAAGGATGCGGCCTAAAATATGGAGGAAGCCTTGGGAAATGCGCCATGCAATATGGGGCTGCTTCGCAGGTGTACGGTTGTGATCTGCCATACTATGAAACCTCACTTTCGTGGTTGGAAATGGTAAAAATACGTAAGAGCAAGGGAGACGTGGGGATGGGGAGGGCAATGAGAGCCTATTTTCCCCATTACCTTATATTATATCATGCTTGTCAACAGTATATTATGAATAATCCGTGGGAAAACGGAAAATTTTTCACAGCGTGAAATACGGCATATTTCCTCTTGATTTTTTCCTCGGAACAGGGTACAATAGACCCATGAAAAACAAGGAGGACGGAATATGGAAGAATACGGTGCAGAGATCATCAGCATCACCGATGAGGATGGTGTAGATTATGAGCTCGAGGTTCTTGCCAGGGTAGAGTACCGGGGCTGTGAGTATCTGGCTCTGACTCCTGCCGATGCCGGCGATGATGCCGAGGAGCTGGAGGTCAGCCTGCTTAAGTCTGTTGTAGAAGACGGTGAGCCCATCCTGGTTGCCATTGAGGACGAGGAGGAGCTGGAGGCAGTCTACGATCTGATCATGGAAGAGGTCTTCGCCGATGAGGACGAGGACGAGGATGAGGACGAGTTTGACGACTAAATTTAGCGGAGTTCTTACTTAGTCAGACGAATTTCACACAATAAAGTTCCCTGCGAAGTGCGTGATAATTCCTTTTAAACCCACATTCTAATATCGGGATGTTGAATTTCCCCGTTGTCGTGCAGGCCTCCCGTCTGCGGCTTAGACCGTAGGCGGACGTTGGAAGCTGGTAAGACGGGGATAGACAGCCCACCTGCCGTCAGTGCAGGTTATAAATGGGGTTACACGGCTTTCGCGGGGATATAAATGCCTGCGCATACTGCCCGGTGAATCGTGCCGGGCTGTCACTGCACGGGCATTTTTTTATTATGTTTCCAAATCTGCGACGGATTTTAAAAAAATTTACAAAAAATATGATATTGGGTCTTGAAAGATTGGGAAAAAGATTGTATAATACCAACTGTTGTACCCTAAACTCTGTTTGGGGGAGATTTTCACGATTGTGAGGTTAGAAACATGAGCGCATCCCGAGAAAGAAAAGAGCGTGCCAACAACAAGGTTGTTGCACAACCCACCAAGAAGCAGGAGCCCAAGAAGGTCTCCGAAGGCCTGATCCTTGCTATCAGCGTCATTGCAATTCTGGTAGCCGTATTCGGCACCGTACTGGGCATCCGTTTCTATCAGCGGAACCAGGTTGTTATGACTGTAGGTGACAAGGATGTTACCGTCAGAGAATTCAACTACTTCTACAACCAGACCGCAAGCAACTTCGGCAACTATGCCTCCTACCTGGGCATCGACACCTCTAAGCCTGTGGACGATCAGACCGTGGCCTCCGAGAATGTCAGCATGATGTCTATGCTGGGTATGGATATCGAGGTCCTGGCTCCCTACAAGCAGGAGGACGGCACCTATGATATCACCTGGGCAGGCTATTTTGCACTGCTGGCACGTGAGACCTGCGCACAGACCTGGGCTGTTTACCAGGCTGCCGAGGCAGATCCCAACTACCAGATCCCCGAGGATATCGAGACCTCTGTTAAGAACGAGATCATGAACCTGGATCTCTATCGTCAGATCTACGGCATGAAGACCACCGATGATTTCATCGAGGCTCAGTACGGTGACGGCTGCAACGCCGAGAACTACGAGCAGCACATCCGTGTTTCCTACGTAGCATCCGACTATGCAACCAACTACAAGTACAACGCTGCGGATATCGATGCCAAGTATGCTTCCGCTACTGCTGATTTCGACGTAGTAAGCTACCTGGTCTACACCGCCAAGGCATCTGACTACCTCTCCACCGAGGAAGCTGCCGAGGAGACCGAGACAGAGTCCGACAAGGAGACTGTAGAGGACGCAGCAGCTAAGGCTGAGGCTATGGAAAAGGCTAAGGCAGACGCCGAGGCTATGGCAAAGGACTTTGTCATGGAGGGCAAGGACATTACTGCTCACGCAGACCAGCTCCTGGCTGATGCAAAGATCTCTGTCACCGAAGAAGCCGCTACCTGGATGTTCGAGACTGCCAAGGCAGGGGACATCAAGATGTTCGAGGATGTGGACAACGACAGATACCTCGTCGTCAAGGTTCTGAGCAATGATGTCAACTATCAGACCATCAACGGTCTGCAGATCTACATCCCCGTAGACGATGAGAATGTCACCGAGGTCGACCACACCGGTCACGACCATGCTGCAGACGAGATCCCCGAGGAAGAGATCGTCCTTACCGCTGCCGAGAAGTTAGAGGCTGTTAAGTCCGGTCTGGCAGCAGACGGCTCCGAGGAGAGCTTCCGTGAGCTGGCTACCAAGCACAGCGGCGGCAACACCGTTGATATGAAGGATGTATCCTACACTGCTATCAACGACAACATTTCCATGGACGCACTTCTGTGGGTCATGGCAGAGCGTAAGGCAGGGGACTACGAGGTATTCGAGACTGAGTCCGGCACCTATGTCCTGTACTACACCGGCACCGGCGAGACCTATCGTAATCTGAGAGTCAACGCTACTCTAGTTACCGATTATATCAACGAGCTCACCGAGACCGCTGTTACCAACTGCAAGTTTGATCTGGCAGCAGCTCTTAACGGCGCTGTGGATCTCAAGCTGCAGAGCAACGCTCAGGGCTAATCATACATCTGTAAGCAGGACTGCTGTTCTTATGAGCAGCAGTCCTTTTCAAAAATGCAAACTCGGACGGCACCGATTTTGATTCACGGTTCTTGTGATTTCGCCGGTGCTTTCCCTATGCTTGATACGGAAACAGGAGGAACTATGGAGCGAGAAGCCTTTATTCGACAGGAAATGCTCATGGGTGCTGAGGCTATGGATCGTCTTGCCAAGGCCCATGTGATCGTATTTGGCATCGGCGGCGTAGGCAGCTATGCGGTAGAAGCTCTTGCCCGAGGGGGGATTGGAGCACTGACCCTGGTAGACAGTGATACTGTAGGGGTCAGCAATCTGAACAGACAGCTCTGTGCTCTGCACTCTACCCTAGGTAGGAACAAGTCTGATGTTATGGCTGATCGGGTACGGGATATCAATCCGGATTGCATTGTCCGCTCTTTGCCCATGCTCTATAACGAAGAGAATAAGGCGGCTTTTTTCGATCGGCAGTATGATTATATTGTAGATGCGATCGATTTGGTATCCTGTAAGCTGAGTCTGATCCTCAATGCACGGGAACGGAATATTCCCATTATCAGTGCTATGGGTACGGGGAACAAGACAGATCCTACCCAATTCCGTATTACGGATATTTCCAAGACCAGCGGCTGTCACCTGGCACGGATCATGCGCAAGGAGCTGCGCAATCGGGGGATCCTCCACCATACGGTGCTGTATAGCGAGGAGCTACCCCGCAAGCCGGAATTTGCAGAAGAGCCTCCTCCCGGCAGACGGTCTGTCCCTGCCTCCCTGTCCTGGGTCCCATCTGTGGCAGGGCTGATGCTGGCAGGACATGTGATTTGGGATATTGCCGGGGTATAACATGGTTTGTGCCTGTTAAAATCAAAATTTGAAAAAAGAGCTTGCATTTTTGGAAAATAACGACTATAATATAACTGCTTTTTCCTTTTTGTAAATGTTCGTTTAGTATCGGTGTCGGTCCCGTGCTAAACGAACATTTCTCCCCAAGGAAACTCTGAATAAATAGCCGTCGGCACTCAGCGAATCTTTTGTCCCAACTTTTCGGTTTGAAAAACTTGGGAAACTCTGAATAAATAGTCATCGGCACTCAGCGAATCTTTTGTCCCAACTTTTCGGTTTGAAAAACTT
>JAZRGR010000192.1:0-28125 GCA_045644345.1 Faecousia sp.
CCCCTACGGTGTTATACGATAAACAGCTCGATAAATCGGAATTTACTGCCTTGTTACAGGAGCAGGAAAATGAGCAGCGTCAGAATGGTTCCACGGGAATCCTCCTTGCCCTCTAACAGCAGGAGCATCAGGATCATCAGAGCCATGAGCTCCCCGGAGCCACCAACGGGCAGTAACCCCCTCATTGATTCCGACGGACAACTGCTCCTAAGCTGCTCGGTTCTCTCTGTTGGTCCCTTAGCAGGCGATGCTGTGGAAGCTCCGTCCTTCTTGCAGGAGGGTGGTACGGGTGTAGGCTTGGGAGGCAACTGCTTCCCCTCTGCCTCGGAGCCACAGCATCTCCTGCGTTGCTGGTATCGACGGTTCATGTGCTATCCCACCTTTCCTCCGAACAAGCCTCCGGGCCCTAAGGCGATCCCTGCTATTCTGGTCAACTTTGCAAGTTCCATAGCTCGGTCCAGTTTCTTCTGCCGTTCCGGCGCAAGATAAGCCCGCAAAGCCCCCAGCAGAGCCTCCTGCCGGGGATCTCGCTGCTGTAGCTGCTGAACGATCTGCATGATCTGCAACAGCATCCCACCATCCATGGAAAACAGATCCCCTACAGGGGACATCGGGGGCATGGAAGCCTCAGACTCCTGCCCCATTCCAAAAGCTTGTGCCATAGACAGGATCTGTGCCATGCTGTTCGGGTCATTCAGGATCCGATTCAGTTGTTCCTCCATGCCCTCCGTTTCGATCACCTACCTTCCACCCAGCTTGCGCAGTAGCTCCTCTGCCTCTTCCGATGCCATAGCAGGCTCCAGTGCTGTCTTGACCCCCTGCATATCGCCCTTGCGGAAGGCTTCCATAGCCCTCTGCAATCCACCGCCCCTGGATAAGAGCGCTACCAGCTCCTTCCCCTCCGTGCTACTCATAATGCGTTGCATCTCACGGGGCGAAATTTGAGGATTCTTTTCCTTTTCTCGGTTCATACTCCTTGCCTCCTATGGGAAAATCTGCTATAATGGTTCCGAATGATTCTCCCGTTGCTATAGTCTATGCAGCGGGAGCAGAAAGGGTGATTGTATGACTGTACTGGTCCTGTCCGATTCTCACGGCGACATGAAGAATATGCGTGCCGCCATTGATCGGGAGATGCCCCGTGCGATTTTCCACCTGGGGGATCACGATTCCGATGCGCTCCTATTGCAGAAGGAGTTTCCCAACATCCCCATGTACTGTGTCTGCGGTAACTGTGACCGTGCCTTCTCCTGGGCTCCCGAGAGTCGCCTTGAGGAGCTGGAGGGAGTCAGGATCTTCGCCGCCCACGGTCACAAGCAGAATGTCAAATTCGGCCATCTTAATTTCTACATGGCCACCAAGGAACAGGGTGCGCAATTGGGGCTCTTCGGACATACCCATGAGCCACTGTGCCAGGAGCATGACGGTATGTGGCTCCTAAATCCCGGCTCCTGCAGGGGCTACGGCGCCACCTACGGCGTAGCCTATGTCCATCAGGGACGTGTCATCCGCTGTGAGATCAATCGGATCGGTTATTAATCTTGGGGACTCCCTCGGAGAGTATGCTCTCTCGGGGGAGTCCCTTCGGTTCACAAGGTGGCTAAACAGGCGGCTACCAGGAGCAGAAAGCCTGCACCTATGGTAAGAGTCGCAATGGTTTCTGTCAGGTTCAGAAGCGCCTCGAATCGGGATACCTTTTTCTCCTCCTCGGCAAGGGAGGGCTTGATCTCCCCAAGCAGTGTCCGGTGATTCTGTGTTTCCATGGTACGATACATCATCATTTGCTCCTTTCGTGGTTGGTTTACCTGTATTATATCAAACAGTATGTCCAATAAATGGGACTTTGCTAAGAATATTTTTTCCAATTCTCCTCGATCCCCCTTATTGTCCGTGGTTTTTTATAATAAAAAGTTGTAACAAAATTGTAATTTTTGTATACTTGACATTTTACGCAACAGGCAGACCTTGACGGATATGCGATCCTTTGGTAGAATGGTGTCGTAATTCATCCAAAGGAGTGTAATCATGAAACGAAGCATTTGCAGTCTATTACTGATTCTCTGTCTGCTGTCCCAGCTATGGATCCCTGCCATGGCTGCAAGCACCATGACCACCAGCACCGACGGCAAAGCCTTTATCGAAGAACATCAAGGCAAGACATCCTACAGCCTGTCTGCCGCCGAGAAGGAGGTTAACAGCTTCCTGCAGAAGTATGACTTAGACCTTAAGCAGACCCAATTCGACGCTCTGGTAGATTTTGTCTGTGCCTATCCCAACCATAACATTCTGTCCTCCGGCTATGGCGTAGAACGGGTCATCAGCAAGGGCTCCTACACCGATGCCCAGCTTGCAAGCGCCTTTACCTCCTGGGTCAAGGGCAGCGACGGCACCGTATCAGAGAAGAACCTGAACCGCCGTATTCGTGAGGCAAAGCTCTTCCTCTACGGTAGCTACAGTGGCAATTGCGATGCAGATTTCCGCTATGTTCTCTTTAATCCCAACGGAGGCAGTATGGATCCCGATTTCAACAGCGTCGTCTGCTTCCCCTATAACGAGCCCTATGGGGATCTGGGGATCCCCTCCAAGAGTGGCAAGCACTTTGCCGGCTGGTTCACCCTGGCAGGCAGTGAGGGCGTCCATATTTACAATTCCACCAAGGCAGACTCCAACCGTACCCTCTATGCTCACTGGTCTGATGACCCGGTCTCCGACCCCAACACCCAACCCGGCGGTGGCAATTTTGACTATCCCGAACTCAAGGTCAGCGATTCCCTCATCGAATTCATTAAAGCTCACGAGGGCTTCAGTGCTACGCGCTACTGGGACTACGGCCAGTACACCATCGGCTATGGCACTCGCTGGGATCCGGAGCTCTACCCCGACGGCACCATTACCGAGGCTGAGGCAGATTACGAGCTGCGCAAGGAGCTGGTCAACTTCGAGGACGAGGTTGACAGACTCTTGAAGAAGGGCACCGTCACTCACAATCAGCACCAGTACGATGCCATTATCAGCTTCACCTTTAACCTGGGCGGTCAGTGGATGAGCCCTTCCAATCGGATATATCAGTATATTCTCTTCGGTCATCCCTCAGAACAGGAGTTTGTAGATGCCATGGGTGCCTGGGCAAGTGCCGGCGGTGAGGTCATCCATAATCTGATGCAACGCCGCATTGACGAGGCAGACATGTATCTAAACGGGAATTATCAGCGTGGGAGCAAGACCTACTTCGGTGCACACCTTACGGTACACACCGATGACAAGACCGCAACCATCGACAAAAGTGGCAAATCCTACGCCCTGTTCTACTGCAGAGCCGGGGAGCCGGTAGGCACCATGCCCAAGGCAACCCGTCAGGGCTACACCTTCATGGGCTGGTATGACAAGAACAATACCATCTACAACTCGGCCACCATTGCCCCCTCTGCCGTCTATACCCTAAAGGCCAAGTGGGTCAAGGGCGATGTAGAGCTACCCCCGGATCCCCCTGTAACGGAGCCTCCCGTAACGGAGCCCCCTGTAACGGAGCCCCCCGTAACAGAGCCTCCCGTAACAGAGCCCCCTGTAACCGAGCCCCCCACACCCACTACGGACTTCTCGGACGTTCCCGAAGACGCCTGGTATGCACCTTACGTCAATGCGGCGGTAGAGAAGGGTCTTCTTAACGGCTTAGGTAAGGGTCTCTTTGGGCCCGAGAATACCATGACCCGTTCTATGGTGGTCACAGTTCTGCATCGTATGGCAGGGACCCCTGCTCCTACAGGTTCCCACCCCTTTACCGATGTAGCATCGGACAAATGGTACTCCGATGCCATTGCATGGGCATATGAGAAGGGCATCGTCACCGGTGTCACTGAGGACCGCTTCGGCACAGAGGACAGCATTACACGCCAGCAGCTCGTGACTCTCCTGTATCGTTTTGCTCAGCAGGTTCAGGTGGATACAAGCGGACGTGCAGAGCTAACGGAGTTTAGCGATGCCCCTGTGATTTCTTCCTATGCAAGAGAGTCCTTCCAATGGTCTGTCGCCATGGGACTTATCAATGGCAGTGACGGCTGTCTCCTCCCCCGGAACACCGCCACCCGTGCCCAATGTGCCAAGATCATGACCCTTTTTGCTGATCTTATCCCCCAATAATCCCACCGGCGGGCTGTTTCCGTTACGGAAACAGCCCGCTTTTGTGCCCAAATCCCGATTCATCGAGCTGTTTATGTGTGGTTCGTAATCGGACTCTGCCTCTTCATGCACCGTGCTGTGCAGGACGGGAATCTGCTTCCCTGCGGGGGCGTTCCTTTCTTGTGTCGACAAGAAAGGAACCAAAGAAACGACCCGGGGAGGCTGCGCCCTCGTCGTTACCTTGTGTCTTGTAGGGATCATCATTCGTTCAAACTTCGATTTATCGAGCTGTTTGAAATTTGCACAGACCAAAGCCTTCTCCTTGGGGAGAAGGTGCCCCGAAGGGGCGGATGAGGTGGAAAATGTTTCGAATTCGCTGTAGATTTCTATAAAGACGCAACATTTTACCGCACACCTCATCAGTCTCGCTCCGCTCGACAGCTTCTCCTCAAGGAGAAGCCTTGGCCCCTACCATACCTTCGGTCTGCTCGATAAATCGGAATTTGGTGTTTATTTTATTTTTGCATTTTACGGAAAGGTATGGTACAATGGGAGCAGAACCCTTGCAGGTGTCGAAAATTCCGTGTGTTTTTCCAAAAAAAATAAAAATATCCTTAGCAAAGTCCCATTTATTGGACAGTGTATTTGATATAATACAGATATACAAACCAAGAAGGGATGATCACACATGAGTTGGAGCATTGTTGCAAGCAAGGGACATTACGAGGTTTACGCCAACGGTGAGTTTGCATTCACCGCAGACACCAGAGCCGAGGCTATGGAGGAAATGGAAGAATGGGAGAGCAGAATTACCGCCTGATCATCAGCTATGACGGCACACGCTTCAAGGGCTGGCAGCGTCTACCCGGTGAGAACACCATACAGGGTCGCATCGAATCCGCCCTGTCGGATATTTTTGACCTGCCTATTGAGATCCACGGTAGCGGACGTACGGACGCAGGAGTCCATGCCGCCGGACAGGTAGCCTCCTTCCACGGACCGTTCTGCGACAAGAAGCGGCTCCTGTCCCAGCTCCGTCACAGACTTCCGGCAGATATCGGCATCCTGTCTGTTGACTACGCTCCGGAGCGGTTCCATGCCCGTCTATCCGCTACGGACAAGACCTATTGCTATCGGATCTGGAACAGTTCTGCGCCCGATGTTTTCGGACGGCTCTACAGAGTCCCTATTCATCAGAGTCTGGATATGGAGGCTATGCAGAGAGCTATGTCTCTGTGCCTGGGGAAACAGGATTTCCTGGCTTTCTGCTCCAACAAACACTTTAAGAAATCCTCGGTCCGCAGACTGTACGAATTCAGTCTACACAAGGATGGGCCGGAGTTGACCTTCACCCTGCGAGCCGACGGCTTCCTGTACAATATGGTACGGATCCTGGTAGGGACTGTGCTGGAAGTCGGCATGGGTCAACGGTCTCCGGAGTCCATCCCTGCCATTTTTGCTTCACGCAGACGGGAGGACGCAGGCGAAACCGCCCCTGCCGGGGGATTATGCTTAATGGAGGTAGGATATGAACATTCAGATCTTTGGGAAAAGTAAGTGCTTCGACACCAAGAAGGCAGAGCGATATTTCAAGGAGCGACGGATCAAATTCCAATCCATCGATCTGCTACGCTACGGTATGTCCAATGGAGAGTTTGAAAGTGTTCTCCGTGCCGTAGGAGGTATCGACAATCTGATCAACTGGGATAAGAAGGACCCGGATATCGACCTCATGCGCTACATGGACGACAGGGTTGCCAAGGAGGACAAGGTTTTTGACCGCGTGGAGCTCATGAAGACCCCTATCGTCCGCAATGGCAAAAAGGCAACCGTAGGCTACTGCCCGGAGGTATGGGAAACATGGGAATAACCATCTCCATTCCTGCAGAGGTACGGGGGATCCTAATGACCCTCAAGCGTGCAGGCTACGAAGCCTATGCCGTAGGGGGCTGTGTCCGTGACAGTCTGTTAGGGAAGAAGCCCCAGGATTGGGACATCTGCACCTCGGCACGTCCGGAGCAGACCCAAGACTGCTTTGATCACTGCGTTCTTACAGGGGTCAAGTACGGTACCGTCACCGTTCTGCGAGGACCCAAGGCATACGAGATCACCACCTTCCGTGGGGAAGGAGACTATGCCGACAGCCGCCACCCGGGAGAGATCCGCTTTTTAGACTCCCTGTACGAAGATCTTGCCCGACGGGATCTGTCCATCAATGCTATGGCGGCAGACCCGGACGGGAATGTAACAGACCATTTTGACGGGCTCCACGATCTCCGCCACGGCATGATCCGCTGTGTTGGGGAGCCCAAGGAACGGTTTACAGAGGATGCCTTACGGATCCTGCGGGCCCTCCGATTTGCCTCCCGTTTCGGCTTTACCATGGAGCCACGGACTGCCGAGGCGATCCACGATCTTAAGGACAGTCTCTGCAAGGTTTCCACCGAGCGGATCCGCAAGGAGCTCAGCGGCATCCTTATGGGTAAGGCTGTCCGGGAGATCCTGACAGAATTCTCCGATGTACTCGGGGTGATCCTGCCGGAGATGGTACCTACCATGGGCTTTGATCAGAAGAATCCCCGTCATCTCTATGACGTGTACGAACACAGCCTCCGCTGCGTGACCCTGGTCCCGGAGGACGAAGGGCTCCGCTTAGCCGCCCTCCTCCATGATGTTGGCAAGCCCCCCTGCTTCCATGTAGATGCAGAGGGTGTGGGGCACTTCTACGGCCATCCGGCTCACAGCGGTGAGCTATGCCACACCATCCTGCGGCGGCTCCATTACGATAACAAGACCGCTGACCGTGTCACCACCCTGGTTAGGGAGCATGATCTCTATCTGCAACCCACTACAGAAAAGGGCATGCGGCGGTATCTCTCCCGTTTCGGTGAGGAGACCATACGGGATCTCATCACCCTGCGCAGAGCCGATGCCCTTGCTACCGGCACCGCTGATGCAGCATCCTTAGACGCAAGCCTCATGGAGACCGAGGACCTCTTAGACCGTCTGCTGGTACAGGAGGGTCGTTTCACCTTGGCAGATCTGGAGATCAACGGTAACGACCTGTTAGCATTGGGCTTCCCCCGTGGGCAGGTCATCGGCAAGGTACTGCACCGTCTGTTCGACGCTGTTATAGAGGGTATTTGCCAAAATCAACGGGGCGACCTTGTGTCATTTGCACAAAACTTGCAGGAGCAGGGAGATTTATATTGACATTTGGTATGAAAAGGGGTAGTATTATATTAATACGCCCCTTTTTTGTAATCTGGAGGAACCACTATATGAACAGCTTTGTTTTAAAAGGAAATATCTGCCACAGTGGGAAGGACGGCATCATCGAGACCCATCCCGATTCCTACTTGGTTTGTGAAGACGGCATTTGCAAGGGCATTTTCTCCCAACTGCCCGAGGCATATGTCAACCTGCCCCTTACGGATTGGGGCGATCAGCTCCTGATCCCCGGTCTGTCGGACCTGCATATTCATGCACCGCAATTCTCCTTCCGTGGATTGGGTATGGACATGGAGCTGCTGGATTGGCTCAACACCTACACCTTCCCCGAGGAATCCAAGTACGCCGATCTGAGCTATGCCGACCGTGCCTACAGCCAGTTTGCCGGAGCATTGAGCAAGAGCTTCACCACTCGCGGTGTGATCTTCGGCACCATTCACGCCCCTGCCACCACCCTCCTCATGGAGAAGTTAGAGTCCAGCGGTGTGGTCACCTATGTGGGCAAGGTCAACATGGATCGCAACAGCCCCGACTATCTCCGTGAGACCGATGCCGCCGCATCCTTAGCCGCTACAGAGGAATGGATCTGCGAGACCCGTTCCCGTTTTTCCAACACCAAGCCCATTCTGACCCCCCGTTTCGTCCCCTCCTGCACTGACGAGCTCCTTGCAGGTCTGGGCGAGCTGTCCCGTAAGTATAAGCTGCCGGTACAGAGCCACCTTTCCGAGAACTTAGGGGAGATCAGTTGGGTCAAGGAGCTGCAACCCGATGCCAAGTTCTACGGAGATGCCTATGACCGTTTCGGTCTCTTCGGTGGGGATCAGCCCTGTATCATGGCTCACTGCGTCCATTCCGGTCCCGAGGAGCTGGCACTTATGAAGGCGCGTGGGGTCTTTATCGCCCACTCTCCCCTATCTAACACCAACTTAGCCTCCGGTGTTGCCCCCGTCACCCGATACATGGAGGAGGGACTCAACATGGGACTTGCCTCTGACGTAGCCGGTGGTGACACTCTGAATATGTTCTCCGTCATTGCCGGTGCCATCCGCGCCTCCAAGCTCCGCTGGAGGCTCCTGGATCAGTCTGTCCCCTCCCTGTCCGTGGATCAGGTATTCTACCTCGCCACCCGTGGCGGTGGTGCCTTCTTCGGCAAGGTAGGCGCCTTCGACGAGGGCTACGAGATGGACTGCATCGTTCTGGATGACAGCAGCATTGTCCATCCCCAGGAGCTCAGCATCCGCTCCCGTCTGGAGCGCTGCCTCTACTTAGCCCATGACCGCAACATTACTGCCAAGTATGTCCGCGGCAATAAGATCCAATAATCCCACATAATACAGGACCCCCGGAAAATCAAGATTTTCCGGCGGTCCTGTATTAAATCAAACAGACAGTGTTTCGCTGAGTTCCAGACCGGGGTTGCGGCGGATGGTAAAATCAATTGCCCAGAAGCTGGAGAATACCAGCAGCTTGTGTCCCCTGTAATCCTCTAAGAGCTCTGCATCGGAGGACAGGTTCAAATCCTTCTCCTCACAGGGAGACTTGGCAATAAAGCGGAGAACCTCGTAGGGAAGATTCTCCATACGCAGCTCTACACCGTACTCAGAGAGCATCCTGTGGCGGAACACGTCGAACTGCAGAGTACCGACTACACCTACAATGACCTCTTCCATACCGGTGTTGGGGACCTTGAAGATCTGGATGGCACCCTCCTGGGCGATCTGCTCTGTGCCCTTGACGAACTGCTTGCGCTTCATGGTGTCCTTGGGGCTGACACGGCAGAAATGCTCGGGAGCAAAGGTAGGAATACCGGAGAAGCGGAACTTCTTACCGGGCATGCAAATAGTATCTCCTATGGAGAAGATGCCGGGATCGAACACACCGATAATATCCCCTGCGTATGCCTCATCGATGATCTCACGCTCCTGCGCCATCATCTGCTGGGGCTGGGACAGGCGGAGCTTCTTGTTGCCCTGGACATGGAATACTTCTGCCTCACGCTCATACTTGCCGGAGCAGATACGCATAAAGGCAAGACGGTCACGGTGCGCCTTGTTCATGTTTGCCTGGATCTTAAAGACAAAGGCAGAGAAATCCGGACTGAAGGTGTCGATCTCACCGCAATCGGCTACACGGGCCAGAGGTGCTGTGGTCATCTGCAGAAATGCCTCCAGGAAGGGCTCTACGCCGAAATTGGTCAGAGCAGATCCGAAGAATACAGGGGACAGTTGCCCTCTGCGGACCTCCTCCATATCGAATTCACGGCCTGCACCCAGGAGCTCTACATCATCACGGAGAGTCTCCCAACGCTTGGCACCGATGATCTCGCCTACCTGGGGATCCTCTAAGGAGATCTCCAGCATATCTGCCTTCTTCTTGCCGGATACGCCGGAGAAGAAGTTGATCTGACTCTTCTGACGGTTATACACACCCTGGAATTCCTTGCCACAGCCGATGGGCCAGTTGACAGCATAGGTCTCGATGCCCAGCTCCCGTTCCAGCTCGTCCAAGAGGTCAAAGGGATCCTTGGTCTCACGGTCCATCTTGTTGACGAAGGTGAAGATGGGAATGTGTCGCATGGCGCAGACCTTGAACAGCTTGCGGGTCTGAGCCTCCACGCCCTTGGATCCGTCAATGACCATGACCGCAGAATCGGCAGCCATAAGGGTGCGGTAGGTATCCTCGGAGAAGTCCTGGTGTCCCGGGGTGTCCAGAATGTTGATGCAGAAGCCGTCATACTGGAACTGCATAACAGAGGAGGTAACGGAAATACCACGCTGCTTCTCGATCTCCATCCAGTCGGAGACAGCGGCACGGGCATTCTTCTTGCCCTTGACCGCACCTGCCTGGGCAATGGCTCCACCGTAAAGGAGGAACTTTTCGGTTAAGGTCGTCTTACCTGCGTCAGGGTGGGAAATGATCGCAAAGGTACGGCGACGATTGATTTCTTTCTGTAAATTAGACATACTTCATCACTCCGTAGAATGTAAATTATAAAATTAGCACTTTATTCTACCACAAAAAGCAAAGAATTACAATACCTTCTTGCAAAATGCTTCCATTCTTGCTATAATACACAGGAAGTCTTCGGACCTCAGAATCTTTTTCCTTGGAGGCAAGTATGGATTTGATTTATTCCGGCCTATCTGCACAGACTGTAACCGACCTGGTTATCGGCGTCAGCGGTGTGGTCAGCGTGCTCTTCCTTGTAGTGATCCTGTTCTTCGGTGCTTACGGGATCCACGGCATCCTGCGTCTTAAGAAGGAGCAGTATCTGATCCCCCACCGTCTTATGTACCCCAACTACTGCAGTCCCGACGAATGTCTGGATCCCGTGGAGTATATGGACTTCATTCTTCCCCGGCTGACTGTTCTCAGTGTTGTCATGCTCCTATCCGGTGTGATCCTTCTGCTGGGCTACTTTATCGACGGACTCCGCTCACTGGGTATCACCCTGGCTCTCTATGTCGTACCCTTCGCAGTGTACCTGTGGTACAGCAGCAGCCTCAAGAGTGCTGCCAAGAAATATTGGTAAATTTAGGAGGTAAGACTCTATGATGATTTATGCCGCCGAGCAGACAGATATGCTGGGCAATATGTCCGGCGCTCTGGACATGGTCCTGCTGATCATGCTGTTCTTTGTTGGTGTATACGGTATGTATACCGTGATCCGTTTAAAGAGGGAATACATGCTCTTCCCCAACAAATTCCTCTACCCCACAGGCTGTAGCCCCGAGACCTGTCTGGATGAGGGTGCTTTTATTGATTATATCATTCCCAAGCTGACCATTCTCAGCATCGTTTGTCTGATCCTTGCAGTGGCATATGCCATTCGGATCTATGTGTTCCCCGATGTGAGCCACTTCCTCATTGAGCTGGCTACCATCGTTCTGCCCTGTGGGATCCTGTTCTGGTATGCTCTGATCCAGAACAAGGTCTCCAAGACCTTCTGGTGATAATGATGAAGATTGTTGTATTAGACGGATATGCATCCAACCCCGGCGATCTGAGCTGGGAGCCCATTGCCGCAATGGGCGACTTAACCGTATATGACCGCACCGCTCCTCAGGAGCTACATGATCGGATCAAGGATGCCGAGATCATCCTCCTGAACAAGACCCCCATGAATGCCGCCGCATTTGATGCCGCACCCAAGCTCAAGCTGATCTCTGTCCTTGCTACGGGCTACAATGTCATCGATATCGAGGCAGCCAAGGCCCACGGCGTACGGGTCTGCAACGCAGGCAGCTATTCCACCAATGCAGTGGCACAGATGACCTTCGCCCTCCTGTTAGAGGCTACCCAGCAGGTAGGCTCCCACGATGCCGCCGTTAAGGCAGGACAATGGAGTGCGAGCAAGGATTTCTGCTTCTGGAACCGTCCTCTTATGGAGCTGGCGGGCAAGACCATGGGGCTGATCGGCTTCGGCTCCATTGCACAGGCTGTTGCCAAGGTAGCAGAGGCATTCGGTATGAGAGTCCTGTATACCACTCGCCGTTCTCATGACGATCCCCGGTATGTGACCCTTGATACCCTGCTTCGGGAGTCTGATGTTGTATCTCTCCACTGTCCTCAGACCGCCGAGAATCTCCGGATGATCAACCCCGACACCTTGAGCCGGATGAAGGACGGTGCCATCCTCATTAACACCGCCCGTGGTGGCCTGGTAGACGAGGAGGCTGTCCGTGTCGCTCTGCAAGACGGCAAGCTGGGCTTCTATGCCGCAGATGTGGTATCCAAGGAGCCCATTGCCACAGACAATCCTCTCCTCGCCGCCAAGAACTGTTACCTAACCCCCCACATTGCCTGGGCACCCAAGGAGACCCGTCAGCGTCTCCACACCATTAACGAGGAGAATATCCGTTCCTTCCTCGCCGGTACACCTCAGAACGTGATCGTATAACCCTCGGGCTGTCTCATTTTTAATGAGACAGCCCCGTATGTTACTTAGTTCACGAAATAGATCTTTGCACTGTCACTGTAGGCAAAGAGGGCTTTGCACAGCGTCAATAGGGTGCCGGTTTTGTTATTACCGTAGGTATCGGCACTGTACTCCAGGGTACAGGACAGGGGAGTGGTTCCGCAGCAGACCTGTACGGATACCACAGATCTCAGCTCTGCGGCCAGGAACCCGTCGAAGGTGAAAGCGTAGCAACCGGCGGAAGCATAGGCTTCCGCACCCTCCATATATAGGAGCTGTGCCCTGCCGGCATAATCTGTATAGCTGACCTTCAGCCGCAGTTCCGAGGGATCGCCTGTGTAGGTACTTGCGTTCAGGATGAACTTCAGAGAAACCTTGGAATTCAGATCCAGTGCCTTTCCGACCCAGGTAATGACGGGATCGGACAGATCATCAAGGACTCGATTGGTGTTGCCGAAGGCGACGGCATCTAAATTGCTGAGATATGCTCTGTGGGTCTCTGTCATAGCACTGTCAACCGGTGCGTCTGTGCGGTAGCCCTTGAAGCTCTGGGCGGCAGAACCGTAGCGTAGGAGATCCGCACAGAGGGCCTTCAAGTTTGCACCGGTTCCGTCCTTGTTCAACTGACTATATGCATAAGTAGCGATGCTGTAGATATCTGTGGGGGAACAATAGGACTTCCCATCCCTGGTGCCGTAGAGAACGGTGGTAATGGTATCATTCATCTGCACGGCAGTGAGGCCCTCTAAGGTGAAGTAGTAGAAGTATTCCTGTTCCACCGGCAGGAGCTTGACCGTGTCAGTACCTGTTTTGGTGTTGTTTTCGTAGATGTCTACAGAGCATTCCAGATAAACCGTGCTCATATCGAAGCCCTCCAGCAGGCTCTTGGCAACAGCAAAGTTGACGGAAATATCACTTGCCAGATTCAGTGTATGACCGATCTTAATGCTGTCATCCTGTATGGGTTCCCGGATTTCGGGAGCATTCTCCCATAGGAGCACAGGGTAACCGCTATTGCGGTCTTCTGTGTCGTCTGCAAAAGCGGGGCCCAGAATGGGAGCATAGTTTTTCAGGGTGTCAGAGGATAGCTGAGCGGTTCCGGTTACAAAGGTGGAAGAGGGGGTGCGGATGGGGAGAACGGTATCACAGGTGTAGCAGTTGTCTACAGTGTTCCCCGTTGCTGAGCTGTTAAAGCTGCCTACAAGTGCGTGGTAGTTGCCTACACCGTAGGAATTCGTAAGGCTACAGTTCACGGCACTGCTGGCATAATAGCCCACCAAACCGCCGGTGTTGCTTGAACGGGCCTTTGCATAGACCTCGCCTCTGTTGTAGCAGTTCTCCACTACGCAGTTTTCACCGCCTACGATCCCGACCAGACCGCCGGAAATGCTCTCGGCATAGACGAAGGCCTTGTTGTAGCATCTGCGTAGTGCGGAACCGTTGGTGAGGCCCCCTACCAGACCGGCTACCTTGGTCTTGCCGATGGCAATGCCGCTTTCGATACCCAGATCCTCTACGGTTCCGCCGCTGAGCTTGCCAAAGAGACCTGTGCATTCGTATTCGGAATTGGCGACCTTAAGATGATAAATGAGATGGCCCTGTCCACGGAAAATGCCGCCAAAGAAGGAATCGCCCACTTCATCGGCACCGCCGATAGGCAACCAGGGCTTGTTCTCCAGATCCAGATCCGTAGTCAGAAGGATCTCCTTACCTGCGAATCTGTTGCCCTTCCGCACCAAATAGGACAGGAGCCGCAGTTCCTCTACGGAACCGATGGTATATACGCCGTTCTCCTCGGTGAGAGAGCTGGGAGCATCTCCGTTTTCCCATGCAAGTACGGGATAGGCCCAGTTGTTTGCCTGATAGTCTTCGGCAAATGCATCCCCCAATGTGGGAGCCAGAGCCCTGATTTCCGCCGCTGTCTTTGTACTGCTGTCCTTTATGATCCCCGTATTCTGGGTGCTTACGAGGGCCACTGCGTTATGGGTGAAGCAATTTTCCACAGTAACACCTGTGGTACCGGAGTTGACGGTACCCAGAATGCCTGCACTGCCCTTACCCAAATTGTAGCAATTAAGGATACGGGTGTTGGAGGCGTCACTTGCGGCATAGCCACCGATTCCTGCTACGGTAATGGGAGCCTGCACAAAGCCGGTGTTGTAGCAATTCTCCACCGTGTTCACACCTCCGCACATACCGAAGATGCCACCGGTGATGGAGCTCCCGCAGACCGTTGCCTTGTTATAGCAATTACGGAGAGCGCTTCCACGGATACAGCCTGCCAGACCGGCCACCTTTTCTTTACCCATGACCGTTCCGCTCTCGATGCCCAGATCGCTGATGCTTCCGTTGCGGAGCAGACCGAACAGGCCGGTGTAGAGATTGCCGGAGCTAATGGAGAGATTATAGATCCGATGGCCCCGGCCCAGGAAGGTGCCGTCAAATGACGGCTTGCTAATATCGTCGTTGGGTGTGTTGCCTCCGATGGGGATCCACTCCCGATTTTCCAGGTCCAAATCCTGTTCCAGAACCACAGTTTTCCCGGTGAGGGTGTTCCCTAATACATTGACCATATAGGAAAGACGGCGGAGATCCGTGGTGCTGTTGATATGGTAGATCCCATTTTCATCCGCCGGGAGCTCCTCCATAGTGTCACCTTTATAAAGGGTGTGATTCAGAATGGGATAACCGTCGTTGCGGTGGTTCACATTGTCATAGGTGAAGGCGGAGCCTAACTTAGGAGCGGCGGCCTTCAGGTCATCGGCTACCAAGGTGGAACAGCCGGAGAGCGTACGGCCCGTGTTTGTAATGACGAAGGGATATCCCTTGGGTGCGTAGGAATTCTTGAATACGAGGCCCGTAGAGGCACTGTTGATGATGCCTACGCAGGTACCTGCGTTAGAGCCCGTGACGGTGCCGTTGTGGTAGCAGTTGGTAATGGTACTGCCGGAGGCTCCGCTGGAATAATAGCCGACGATGCCGCCGCTCATATCATTGCCTGTTACGTTGGCGTTGTTGAAGGTGTTTTCAATATGGCTCATACTTGCCATACCTGCAATGCCACCTACATAGTTGGAGGCAGTAACGGTGGCACGGTTATAGCAGTTGCTGACGTTGCCCGTGAGCCATCCTACCAGACCGCCAACCTTAATGTTACCCTGGACACTGCCGCTCTGAATGCCGAAGTTCTTTAGGGTACCACCGTAGAAGACGCCGAAGAAACCTGCGAAGCAATTATTGGCCGACACCTTCAGATTCCGCACAGCGTAGCCCTGACCGTCAAAGGTGCCCTTGAAACGGTTGCCTACTACGTTTTCTATCTGGTTACCCCCAATGGGGACCCATTCCCGGGAATCCAGGTCGATATCCTCGGCCAAATACACGGTCTTTCCGGCGAAGCTGTCTGCACCGCTGTTGACAGTATGAGACAGGAGGCGGAGCTCCGGGGCAGTACGGATATGGAGATCTTGGGGAAGGGTCACGTCATTCTGCCAGGTGAATACAGGGAAGCCGTCATTCTGCCACTTGCAGTCGGCTATGAAGGCACTACCCAGAGTTACGGCAGAGCCTACCAAACGGGCCTCGGAAACGGTGGCATTGCCGCTGAGGCTCTCTACAGAGGATAGATTGGCTACAGAGGAGTGCTTGATGGCCGTGGTGGACAGGCAGTTCTGAATGGTGACCTTCTCCGGGTACATGGAGCTGTTTCCTGTGTTGTAGTATGCGACCATGCCGGTGGTTCCGGAGGAAGCACCCAGAGCACCTACATGATAGCTGTTTGTTAGGGTCAAATTGGTCTTGCTGGAAAGATAGCCTATGAGACCGCCTACGATGTTGCCGTAGGATTGGATCTTGGCATGATTATAACAGCTATCAATGGTGGATTTTCCTCCCAACTGTCCAATCAGTCCCCCAACATGACCCCCGGTGGAAATTACAGGGGCCCGGTTGAAGCAACCTGTCATTGTGCTGTGGTTGAAGATACCCACAAGGGCGCCGCTCTTCTCCCCGGCAAAAACGATACCGCTCTCAATGCCGAAATTCTTGATGGTGGCGTAGTCCACCCGACCGAAGAAACCTACGGCACTGACAGACTTAAGGAAAATGCAGAGATTCTTTACAACATGATAATTGCCGTCGAAGGTTCCCTTGAAGGAATTGGAGGTGCCGTTTCCGCCAATAGGGGTAAAGGTCTGGCCCTTCAGGTCGATGTCTGTCATAAGACGGATGGTCTTGCCGCTGAAGGTGTTCCCGGCGGTGACCTCCTTGGACAACAGATGGAGCTGATCTGCGGAGTAGATCTCGTAGATCCCCTCCGGATTGGGCTCCAGGGTGGTCCCGGATGTATAGGGATTCAGCTGGGATGCCATGTTGCTGAGGGTCAGGGAAGTGGGGAGAGGCTTGTTCTTATCGGATTCCTCCAGAATGGGAGTAAATACTACGGAAATATTGGCAGAGGTAATGCCCTTGAGACAGATGGAAAGCTTACGCCATCCGCTACGGGAATTCTGCCCACTGGGGTTGGGAGAGGTAGAAAGGGGTTGTGCATCCATAACGGAGAAGGTGGCGTTGGAGGGGGAGACGATCTGAGCCAGAAGAGTCTTGCCACTGTTGGTCAGGGTTGCGGTTTTCTTATCTGCGGAAAGAGTTATGGCAGAACGAGTGTGGGCGAACCAGTAGAGCGTGGAGGAGGCACTGCATTTGATCTCATCCCGCAGGAGAACACGACTACGGTTATCAAAGAGCAGAAGTCCACGAGTCGCGGAGGTGGCCTTGTAGCTGTCGTAGGCATCCAGCATATCCACCATGGCGTAGCCACCGTCGGGGGAGCTGTTATAGGCGGTGATCTGTGCTTTGGCTGTGGAGTCCTGACCGCCCTTCGTGCCGGGATTCAGGACCAGGGTGTTCTGCCCCTCGGCTCTCTTGCGGTAGTAGGTCCAACGCTTGCCGTCCTCTGTATAGACACCGTTCACATTGGAGCCGTAGCCCGGCAGATTGTAGCTGTCAGATCCCATTTCCTCGAAAAAGCGGATACCCATAGCCTCCATGACGAAGGTACCGATGTCCATGTCCGAATGGCTGGTGCTGTTATAGCCTGCCTTGATCCCGGCATAGATCTGGCGGGCGTCTCCCGGAGCACTGCGGAAGGAGGCTATGCTCTCATTTACATTACTGTACAGGAGGTAGTCAAGCTGCTTGTCCTCCTCGGACACTCCTTCTACGACCTCCGGATTGTACCACAGCAGAGACAGGGGTTCCTCTGCCTGGGTTGCGGTCGTCTGCATCTTCCGCTGATAAATAGATAACTGAGGCATATGGAAATGGTCTGCGAACCAGTGGAGAGCAGCGGTGTCCTGGAGATTGGCACTGCCGTCACCGAAGTTAAAGGTGCTCACATTGCCGTTCATAGCCAGCAGATAGTTGCCGGATTCCTTAACACCCTCGATATCGGAAACACCGAAATCTGTCCCCAGTACGGTCTGCAGAGTGTCACAGAACAGGGCGGTAAACAGGGAGGCTACGGTGAAATAGCCGGGGCCCTCCGGGTAAGCACCCAGGGGTGCCATGACCTTAAGTGCCTTCTGAATATCTGTTACGGAACCTGCCAAGTAGGAAGCACAGGCAGAACTGTAATCCTCGAAAATAGCGGCGGCGGCAATGGCAACGCCACCGTGGCACCAGGGATTCCAGTTAGAGGTAGTGGCCTTATAGGACCAGCCGGGGGTGGAATTGACCGCATAGTTATACAGGGCGGAACGGACGGTGCTCCGCTGGGAAGAGGTCATCTCATAATACAACCAATCGTATCCCAGACCTACACCGTAGGCCATCTGTGCCACGTCCAAATAGTGGGCAGGATGCCAGTCGGAGAATTTGGAGACGGCCATCATTTCTGCAATGGCACGGTCCGCAAACCGCCGTTCTCCGCTGATCTGATAGGTCAGGCCTAACCAGACGATCCGCTGGCTGGCGGTACGGGAAACACCTAAAAGTCGAACTCCGTCGGGGATCTCATACTTGCTGACCGCAGTGGTGAGCTGGGTCAGGGAGTAGTCGTAGATCCGCTCGTACAGGATCGCCATATAGGGATCGGTACGGATCTGCCTGCGGATCCGGGCGAAGTCCTCACTGTCAGCAAGGATCCTGGGGTGCTTTCCCTTGGAGCGGGCATTGAACAGAGCGGTGACTTCTGCGGCAGTGGCACTGGGTGCGGCCTTACTCTCGACAGCAAGGGACGGCAACAGACTGATCACCATGGCTACTAATAGGACAAGGGATAACAAACGCTGTTTCATGGTAGGATCCTCCTATAGAAGTGTATATACCTACTATACTACTGTGACGGGAATTCTGCAAGAAAAACTTTGGATCATACGGAAAAACGGGGCTGTCTCAAAATGGGGCAGCCCCACAAAAATACATCGACCGGCGTTCTCAAACTGCACAATAATACTGTTTCTTGATAAAATGGTTTGAAAACCATTTTATTGCAGGATGAATATCCTGCTTAGCCTTCGGCGGCAAGAACAGTATTACAGGTTATTTCTTGGCGGCTTTGCCGCCATGCCGCTTACTGGCGGCATAATAAAACGGTTCATCCGTTTTATTAGAAATAAGTATAAAATACAAAACGGTCGGTTGGGAATGCACATGATAAAACCCAGAGCGGTTTAGCTACGAAAACAACCAAAAAAACACCAAACCAAGGTGGTAAAATCTACCACCTTGGTTCGGTGTGCCTTTTTAGGGGAAATTTCAAATTTTATGCACAAAAACCTATAAATCTGTGCATAACTTGCTCGAAACCATTTGCCAGAGGTTACGCTGAGAATTTTAGTTTTGAGACAGCCCCTGCAAATATCACTTAGGTTGTACGGGACCAAAGTCCTTCAGAGGCCAGACACGGAAAACGATACTGCCAACCACCTGCTCCGAAGCTACACAGCCAATGTTGCTGTCACGGGAATCCATGGACACAGATCGGTGGTCTCCCAATACAAAGTAACGTTCATCCGGCACCTGGTAGGGTAGCGGAATATCGCAGTATCCGAAGGACAGCTCATCTACATAAGGCTCGTTAAGCAATTCGCCGTTTACATAGACATTGCCCGCTTCGTCAATATTGACCCAGTCTCCGGGAACAGCAATGAGCCGTTTGATCAGGATCTTGTTGTTAAAGTAGAAGGCGATAACGTCTCCCTGCTTAAAGTCACCTGACTTAAGGGATATAACGACCTGCCCATCCTCCAAGGTGGGAGTCATGGAATCACCAAAGGTCTGGAGCACAGGCATCCACAGCGTAGCGACCAGAACAGCGATTGCCGCAACCACAATGAGGGAATAGGTCGTACTGCGGATCACACTACGGAATCTGTGCTTGTGCCGGACTCGCTCCAGCTCCTTGCGGAGCTCCTGAGATTTGATGCTCTCAACGGTTCTCTTTCTCCTAGCCATGACTTACCCCTTTGTCCGGAGGAGGGCCTTTAGGCTCTCCTGGGCAGCGCAATACTGCTCCAGCTTGCCATATACTTGATCCCAATAGGTCTGGGCTTCTTCCTTTGCCTTTTGGACTGTTTCGTCATAGTAGGCACGAGCCTCTTGCTCCAGCGCACGGCACTTATCCACGGTCTGCTGCTCCAGTGCCTCACACTTACGGGTGCATTCGCCCAACAGCACCTGCTCCATACGGGCATATTCTTGCTCCAGTTCACGGTTCTTGGCAAGCTGCTCGTCATACATCCGCAGGACGTTGCTCAGATACTGCGCCGCCGCACGGTCGGCAGCCTGCCAGACCTGGTTGATCTGCATAGCCGCCTCTGCAAGGGTGCCGGATCGCTCGATGATAATATCCCGAGCCTCAGCCCGCTTCCTGACCTCTGCCAGCTCTGCCTCCATCTCCTCTACCCGCTCTGTCTGGGCAAGGAGCAGCTCCAGAAGGTCGCCTCTGGACAGGCCCTTTATTTCTTTTTCATTGATTGCCATAACGACCCCTCCCGATCTGATTACAAGGCAGTTCCTGCAGTGATCTCTGCCAAAAAGCATACTTTCCTTTGTATTTTAATAGTATATCCTAAGTTTTCTGTGGTGTCAAGGGGTTTGAAAATTTTCCTCGTTTTTTTATTCTCTTCTTGTGCTACAGATCAAAATATGATATAGTAAAAAGAAGAAATGTAAACGGAGGATACAACTATGTCTATGAAATATGTATTTGTATTGGGCGGCGTGGTTTCCGGCTTGGGCAAGGGCATTACCGCCGCCTCTCTGGGCAGACTCTTAAAGGCCCGTGGCTACAATGTGACCATGCAGAAGTTCGATCCTTATCTCAATGTAGATCCCGGCACCATGGATCCTACTCTGAACGGCGAGGTCTTCGTCACCGACGACGGAGCCGAGGCTGTTATGGACCTGGGTCATTACGAGCGTTTCGTAGATGAGCGGCTCACCCGTGCCGGCAATGTAACCGCCGGACGGATCTACCGCACGGTTCTGGAACGGGAGCGATTGGGTGATTTCGGTGGCGGTGCTGTTCGGGTCATCCCCCATATTACCAATGAGATCAAGCGCCGCTTCTACCGTGGCAAGGACAAGATCGCCATTATCGAGATCGGTGGCACTGTAGGGGACTTGGAGAGCCATGCCTTCTTAGAGTCCATCCGTCAGTTCCGCAACGAGATCGGCAAGGAGAATGCGGTCATCGTTCTGGTTTCCCTGATTCCCTATCTCAAAACCTCCGGTGAGATCAAGATCAAGCCCACCCAGGCCTGCGTCCGTGATCTGCAGGGCATGGGGCTCCTGCCGGATGTGCTGGTCTGCCGCACAGACTGCGCCCTTGAGGACGAGGTTCGGGAGAATCTTGCCATGTTCTGCAATATTCCCAAGGCAAATGTTCTGCAGAATTTAGACGCAGACACCCCCTATGAGGTCCCCCTCATGATGGAAAAGGAAGGCTTCGCACAAGTGGTGCTTGATGCCCTCCACCTGCCTCAGAGAGATCCCGATCTGACAGATTGGGCAGAAATGTGCCGCAAGCGGAAGTGCCTGACCCGCTCCATCGATATTGCCGTAGTAGGCAAATACATCAAGCTCCACGACGCCCACCTGTCTGTTTCCGAGGCCCTCCGTGATGCGGGCGTTTCCCACGAGGCGCAGATCAATATTCACTGGGTAGACTCTGTAAACATCTCCGAAGAGAATGTGGCAGAGGTTCTGGGGAACATGTCCGGCATTCTGATCCCCGGTGGCTTCGGCACCGAGGGCATTGACGGTATGCTGGCCGCCATTAAATACTGCCGCGAGAACCGTGTACCCCTCCTGGGTCTGTGCCTGGGTATGCAGTTAGTAGTGGTGGACTATGCCCGCAATGTAGCGGGGCTCAAGGATGCCCACAGTATCGAGCTCATGCCGGACACTCCCCACCCCATTGTCCATCTGATTGCCAGCCGTGAGGGCCGTATGGAAGTCAGCGGCACCCTCCGCTTGGGAGCCTATCCCTGTCAGTTGGATGTGGGGAGCCGTACCCATGCCCTCTACGGCACGGACCTGGTCTATGAACGGCACCGCCACCGTTACGAGGTCAACAGCGATTACCGCTCCGCTCTGACGGACGCAGGTCTAAACATCTGTGGCTACTCCCCGGACAATCGCATTGTGGAGATGTGCGAGATCACGGAGCACCCCTTCTTCATCGCCACCCAGGCCCACCCGGAATTCAATTCACGTCCCAATCACCCCCATCCCCTGTTCCTGGGCTTCGTAGAAGCCGCAGTCAAGCACAAGAACACGCCTTTGTAATAACATAACCAAGACTCCCCCTCATCAAAGAAGGGGAGTCTTTCTGTCTCCCCTTTTTTGCTCAAACAATCGTTTATATCAAATGGCAAATTCCGATTTATCGGGCTGTTTATCGTATAACACCGTAGGGGCGACCTGTGGTCGCCCGGTCATTGTCGCAAAACGACAATGACGAAATTACGGGATTATCACGAGATTTCCGACAAAATCGGAACATTTTGCGGGCGACCACAGGTCGCCCCTACGAACAAATTCGGAAAGCGAACAGGGCGATAAATCTGAATTAGAACAACACGCAATCCTTCCTTAAATTTTACACTTAGAGGGTTTATCTGCATAAAGTGCTTGCATTTTTCAGGATAAAGTGGTATGATTTATAGTGCAAACCTGTAAACTTTTAGAGTAGCCTTTGATTGATTCGGGGGTTACGAAACAGGAGGAATGATTATGAAATTACTCACAGGCTCTATGGTAGCCATTGTTACCCCCTTCAATGCCGACGGATCTGTGGATCACGGCAGACTCCGGGAGCTGGTCAATTGGCATGTGGACATGGGAACCGATGCTATCGTGGCACTGGGTACCACCGGCGAGACCGCTTCCACCACCTTAGAAGAGGACATCAAGACCCTGGAGACCGTTCTCCTTGCCGCTGACAAGCGGATCCCCGTGGTGGCAGGCAGTGGCTCCAACTCCAGTGCCATGATGCAGCACAAGAGCGAGATCTACGCTCAGATGGGTGCAGACGCTCTGCTGTGCATCAGCCCCTATTATGTCAAGACCAATGAGGAGGGCATGTACCGACATTTCATGATGTCTGCAGACAATGCCACCGCTCCCATTATTCTCTATAACGTTCCCGGCAGAACCGGGTGCAAGATCTCCAAGGATGTGGTCCGCCGTCTGTCCACCCATCCCAACGTTATGGGCATTAAGGAAGCCAGCGGCGACATGAGCTATGCCATGGAGATCTCCCGTTACCTATCCGACGACTTCGCCATGTATTCCGGCAACGACGATATTACCGTCCCCCTGATGTCCATCGGCGCCAAGGGTGTTATCTCCGTATGGGCCAACATTATGCCCACAGAGGTCCACAACATGGTCAAGGACTATCTGGAGGGTCGCCACGCAGAGGCTCTCAAGACCCAGCTCCGCTATCTGGATCTAATTAACGGTCTGTTCATGGAGGTCAACCCCATTCCCGTAAAGGAAGCCATGAACCTCATGGGTCTCAAGGCCGGTCACTACCGTATGCCCCTGTATCCCAT
Organism: Faecousia sp.; assembly: GCA_045644345.1. Lineage (GTDB taxonomy): Bacteria > Bacillota > Clostridia > Oscillospirales > Oscillospiraceae > JAZOXB01. The sequence continues at coordinate 23,329 of JAZRGR010000192.1, forward strand.
GGCAGATGCAAACCGCGCTAAGCTCATTGCGATTATGAAGGAAGCCGGTCTTCCCGTGGAGGGCTGAGGATGAAGATCTTTCTGAGCGGCTATGGCCGCATGGGCAAGATGATCCAGGAGCTGGCACTTGCCAAGGGCTGGGAGATCGTCGGTTGGGCTGACATTACCTGCCCCGACCGCTACGACACCGCTCCCAAGGCCGATGTGTGTATCGACTTCTCCGGCGTTGGCGCACTGCCTAAGTTGGCTGATTATATCCGCCGCACCGGGACTCCCTTAGTCAGCGGTACTACGGGCTACACGGACCCGGATTTTGCGGTTCTCCGTGAGCTATCCGAGACCGTCCCCGTAATTTGGGCATCCAATTACTCCACAGGCATTGCTGTCCTACGACGGATCCTGCGGCAGTATGCCCCCATTTTGGAGGATTGGGACAAGGAGCTCCTGGAACTCCACCACAACAAGAAGATCGACGCCCCCAGCGGCACTGCCAAGACCCTCCTCAAGGAGCTGGACCCTCAAGGCACAGCTACGGTGATCCACGGCAGAGAGGGGATCTGCGGTCAGCGGACCAAGGGCGAGATCGGTGTCTTCGCCCTACGGGGTGGCACCGTTGCAGGAGAACACAGTGTTCTCTTCTTCGGTGAGGACGAGAGTTTAGAGCTGACCCACAAGGCAAGCTCCCGTCGGATCTTCGCCGCCGGTGCCCTCCGTGCCGCTGAGTCCCTTGCAGACAAAGCTCCCGGCTATTATGATTTAGAAAACTTGCTTTTCAGTGAATAGGAGATACCCACATGAACGAATATGAGGTTTTTGTCGAGGACATCAATTCCTGCGGCGGTTCTCAGCATGCCAAGAAAGAATTGATCGAAGTCGAAGCAGACAGCCCCGAGGCTTATGTTCGGGAAAACAGCAGATTTCCTATTATGGATATTTCAGAAAATGCCAACGGTGATACTGTGATCGTAACCAGCGATGGCAAAGGGAATTTCCTGAAATACACTTTTTCGGAATAGCAGATACATCATTCGGAAAGGAAATAAACAATGGAAAAAATCAAACCCCGTACTTTATCGGGCTTTATGGAGCTCATGCCCGCACCCCAGAAGCAGCTGGAACGGATGATGCAGATCCTCCGTGACACCTACGAGCTCTACGGCTTTACCCCCCTGGACACTCCCATCTTAGAGTCCTCCGAGATCCTCCTTGCCAAGGGCGGCGGCGAGACAGAGAAGCAGATCTACCGCTTCCAGAAAGGCGACAGCGACCTTGCCATGCGGTTTGATCTGACCGTTCCCCTTGCCAAGTATGTTGCCATCCACGCAGGGGAGCTGTCCTTCCCCTTCCGCCGCTATCAGATCGGCAAGGTCTACCGTGGTGAGAGAGCCCAGAGAGGCCGCTACCGTGAATTCTACCAGGCCGATATCGACATCATCGGTGACGGCAAGCTGGATATCCTCAACGAGGCAGAGATCCCCTCGATTATCTACACCATTTTCCGTCGCTTCGGTCTCAAGCGTTTTGTCATCCGTGTGAACAACCGCAAGCTCCTCAACGGCTTCTACGCCCTCTTGGGTCTTACGGAAAAGTCCGGTGACATTATGCGTACCGTAGACAAGCTGGACAAGATCGGTGCCGACAAGGTCCGTGTGATCCTCTTGGAAGAGGGTCTGACCGAGGAACAGGCCGATGAGATCCTTCGCTTCATTGCCATCAAGGGTACCAATGCCGAGGTTCTGGAAAAGTTAGAGGCCTGGAAGGGCAAGGACGAGACTTTCGACTTAGGTCTGCAGGAGCTGGCAACCGTTGCCAAGCACCTGGCCGCCTTCGGTGTTCCCGAGGAGAACTTCTCCGTGGATCTGACCATTGCCCGTGGCTTGGACTACTACACCGGCACTGTTTACGAGACCACTCTGCTGGATCACCCCGAGCTGGGCTCCGTGTGCTCCGGCGGTCGTTATGACAGCTTAGCCGAGTATTACACAGACCGTCAGCTTCCCGGCGTAGGCATTTCCATCGGCTTGACCCGTCTGTTCTATGTCCTGGGCGAGCAGAAGGTGCTCAACGATGCCCTCCCCACTGCCCCTGCAGATTGCCTGCTCCTGCCCATGACCGATGACCTGGGCGCCGCCGTCTCCTTGGCTACTGCCTTCCGTGAGGCAGGGATCCGCACCCAGATCTACGCCGAGCAGAAGAAGTTCAAGGCAAAGATCGGCTATGCAGACAAGCTCCGCATCCCCTATGTAGTCTTCCTGGGAGAGGACGAGATCGCCCGTGGCGAATGCTCCGTTAAGGATCTGCGCAGCGGTGAGCAGAAGAGCCTCCCCGTAGCCGAAGCCATCACCCTCATCCGTGAGGGCATCGCTGCCATGAATCAGGACAGCGTTATTATAGAGAAATAAGTTTGGAGGAATAAATATGAAAAGAACACATAACTGCGGCCAGCTCCGCATGGAGCACGCAGGACAGACCGTCACCCTCATGGGCTGGATGGAGAATGTCCGTGAAGTCGGTGCCAATTTGGCTTTCGTAGTCCTGCGTGACTACTACGGCACCACCCAGGTCGTCATCGAGAGCGAAGAGATGATGGCTGAGATCAAGCCCCTGAACCGTGAATCTACCATTGCTGTTACCGGTCTCGTCCGTGAGCGTACCAGCAAGAACCCCAAGCAGGCTACCGGCGATATCGAGGTGGTCCCCACTGCTATCGAGGTTCTGGGTCGTTGCCAGCACAATTCCCTGCCCTTCGAGATCAACCGCTCCCGTGAGGCTGACGAGAACCAGCGTCTAAAGTACCGTTATTTGGATCTCCGCAACCCCGAGGTCAAGAAGAATATCGTTCTCCGTTGCAATGTGGTTGCCGACATCCGCAAGGGCATGACCGAGCAGGGCTTCCTGGAGATCACCACTCCCATCCTCACCAGCTCCTCCCCCGAGGGCGCAAGAGACTACCTGGTTCCCTCCCGTAACCATCCCGGCAAGTTCTACGCTCTGCCCCAGGCTCCCCAGCAGTTCAAGCAGCTGCTCATGACCTCCGGCTTCGACCGCTACTTCCAGATCGCTCCCTGCTTCCGTGATGAGGACGCCCGTGCCGACCGTAGCCCCGGTGAGTTCTATCAGTTGGACATGGAGATGGCATTTGCAGGTCAGGACGATGTTTTCGAAGTCATCGAGACCGTATTTCCCCCCATCTTTGCCGCCCGTGGCAAGTACAATGTGGCTTCCGAGGCTCCCTTCGTCCGCATCCCCTTCAAAGAGGCTCTGGAGCGTTTCGGCTCCGACAAGCCCGATCTGCGTATTAAGTTAGAGCTGACCGAGGCTTCCGAACTTCTGGGCGACTGTGGCTTCGAGCCCTTCGCAGGTCAGACCATTAAGGCTATTGTCGTTCCCAACTTCAACAAGACCCGTAAGTTCATCGACAAGCTCTGTGCCGATGCAGAGATGCTCTCCGGCAACAAGGCATACTGGTTCCGCTTAGACGAGAACGGTGAGCTGGTTGGCGGTATCTCCAAGTTCCTCCAGGACAAGAAGGCGCAGATCGTAGAGGCTCTCGGCCTGACCAACGGCTCCTTCGTAGCCCTGGCAGCAGGCAAGTACGGCGCCGCTGTCAAGACCGCAGGCGCTCTCCGCAAGCTCATCGGCACCCAGGTTGAGGGGCTCATGGATGTAGAGCGTTACGAGTTCTGCTGGATCGTTGACTTCCCCATGTACGAGATCGGTGAGGAATCCGGCGAGCTGGAATTCTGCCACAACCCCTTCTCCATGCCCCAGGGCGGCCTCAAGGCTCTGAACGAAGAGGATCCCCTGACCATCAACGCTTACCAGTACGACCTGGTATGTAACGGTGTTGAGCTGTCCTCCGGCGCAGTCCGTAACCACAACCCCGAGATCATGATCCGTGCATTCGAGATCGTCGGTCTGGGTGAAGAGGACGTTAAGGCCAAGTTCCCCGCTATGTACAACGCTTTCACCTACGGCGCACCTCCCCATGCAGGTATTGCCCCCGGTGTTGACCGCATGGTCATGCTCCTGGCAGGTGAGGAGTCCATCCGCGAGGTCATCCCCTTCCCCATGAACAAGAATGCCCAGGACATCATGATGGGCGCTCCCTCCTTCGTAGAGCCCAAGCAGCTCAGCGATGTGCATATCGCCATCGTAGAGGAAAAGTAATTCCTCATGTGCTATATGCTGTACGGAGCTATGGACCCTTCTGTTCACCCCGATGATTATAAAAGGGCATCCCAAGGCTCCGACTACGCCTTCCCCATAGGTACCAAGCACGATGTAAAAATGGCTATCCAAAAGGCTTCCGGGGAATATCGTGTCACCCAATGGATGTGTGACTGCGATTTCCCCGTAGGGAAGCAGGGTCCCACGGCAAAGGAGCTTCGTTCCCTCGCCAACCTCATGACAGATCTGCAGGTTGCCCGCAATGCCAAATGTCTCTACCTCGCAAAGGCATGGACAGGCCAAGGCTGCAAATCCGAAGAACGAGTCCATATCAAGGATCTGGATCTGCCTGCCTTCTTAGCCAATTTGCAGGAACGGTGTCTGTACCGCATCGACCTATACCCATCCCCATAATTCCCCAACAGGGCCTCCCAACCGGGAGGCCCTGTTTTCATTCCGCCGGAATACCGAGTCACCATGCAAACCAATTCCGATTTGTCGATCTGTTTGAGATTTGCACAGACCAAAGCCTTCTCCTTGAGGAGAAGGTGCCCCGAAGGGGCGGATGAGGTGGAAAATATTTCGAATTCGCTGTAGATTTCTATAAATACGCAACATTTTACCGCA
>JAZRGR010000193.1:0-6419 GCA_045644345.1 Faecousia sp.
TGCGCAGCCGAAGCTGCGCACGAAAAATGCAGCTTCATCCTGCTGCGACACAGTTCACTTCCGTAAATAGGCAATGACGATAAAGCATACATTTTTACACAAAAAGTATGCCTATCTACGAAAATATTAAACTGTGTCGCACAAACATTATAGCACTGGAAAACGGATAATGCAAGTAATTTTGTAAAAGTTATTGGGTCCTAATAGAACACGAATATATGAGTCCTATATTGACACAAGCAGAGGGTTTTATTTTAGGCGTCGGCGCCAAGATGTTTACCATCGCCGGCCCGGTGATCGTCTACGGCGTGTCTGCAAGTGTAGTTTACGGCTTGATTTACTGGATAACCACATTGTTTTAAGGGCGTTCACAGAACGCCCCTACGAATTCTATCGTACATGGTTGTAGGGGCGAACTGTGTTCGCCCGCAAAAAGGCACTGGTCACGGTGCATTTTTCAATGTGTATTTCAAAGGATTGTTTTCAATATATTCCCAAATCTCGTCATAATCCTGTTGATTCCGTATCCCGTGGTCATGAAAGGATTTCTGCCATATGGATCTGCCGATTTGTTTAGTAATCGATCCTTTGAATTGCTTCATTACCCTTGAAATTGTAGGGGCGAACTGTGTTCGCCCGTTTTCATCGGTATCAATGGAAAGGATAAAATGAATGTGGTCGGGCATAATGCAGTATTTATCCACACGCACAGCGTCGTATATGGTATTTAGCTTCTGAATCTCGGCATCAACAATATTACCGAGATTTGACAATTCTACTCGTAGGGACGATCTTTGATCGCCCGTGTTGGTGTTATCGGCGGGCGAACACAGTTCGCCCCTACGGTTAGACCAGAAGATTTTCTCTCTGTTTGCAGTGCAGACCGTAATAAAATATGCTCCGGGGGTGGAATAATCGTAGTTCTCAATACGGATTTGTTTTCGTTTAGGAAGTTCATTCATTTCAATTTCCTGCTTTCGTGGTCCTCGAACTCTTTGAGCCATTTATATGCGGAATGGAATTGCTTGTTGATTTCTGCGCATATTTCCACGGCTGTGTTTTGATCGAATTTTTGGACCAACTTGTATCCTTTGGTGGGGACAAAGGTTGGGGCTGTCTTTTCGGGGACGTCGTGATATACAGAACCGAAGAACAAGGTGCGCTTGCGGTAGACATCACGATAATGGAACCAACCGTCATACATCCCGGGTAGGCGGTAGCGTTGGTTTGTGGCTTCTACACCGAAGGTTTCTTCGGTAACACCGTCGTACAGTGCGTAATTGGGTTCGGAAGAATGGGGAAAAACGGCAGATACCTCTATGGTAAAGGAGCCGCCCCACTTGTTGGTAAAGAAGGAAATGAGCTCCACACAGTGATCCCGCTTCCGTCTGAAGTTTGGGTACTTCCCGGTAAAGCCCTGTTCTTTCAGCAACGGAAATGTGTGCTCCTTTAATGCCCGTAACATAACTTCTCGATTTGACATATTGCCACCTGACTTTCCCCGATCATTCAAAATAGAACAAGTCCTCGAACTTCTTGTCCAAGGCGATGCAGATGGTGAGGGCCAGCTTGGCAGTGGGGCTAAACTGCCCCGTTTCGATAGAACTGATGGTATTACGGGACACACCTACCAATTCTGCAAGCTGGGTCTGAGACAGGCCTGCTTGAGACCGTGCCTCCTTGATCCGATTGCGTAAAACCAATTCTTCTCGCATATTCAAAACCCCAAAAAAACAAGCAGGGCACTTATCATCCCAACTATGGAGCACCCGATTGCGCAAATCAGATAGAGTCTCTTCTTTTGATTCCACCGAAAAACATAAACCCATGACTGAGCTGCCCACATAATGCACCAAATTGAAAGGCAGATTTTACCGATAATATCTGTCTGTAAAAATATCATCTCCAGAAATTGAAACAAAAGACAGGCACATAGCCCAACTAGTTGAGATACTTTTCCGGCCAATCTATCTGTGGTTTGAAACACTTCATCCTTGCCCTTGTTTTCTTGTCTGGCTTTTTGCAAAATTTCTTCCTTATTCACATCAAGGCCTCCTTTGCCAAGTTCTTTGCAATGTCATTATGGTGTTACGGGACACACCTACCAATTCTTCCCCCATATTACTTACCTATGAACAGGAAAACAGCCAGCAGGATCACGAAGACTGTTGTGCATATGGCGGCGACCACATAGCCCTTCTTCTTAAGAGCGATGCCCTCTACCCACAGTTTGGAGGTGATCATGGAGCCGTAGATGATCCAGCAGGTGTCACCGACGATATCGGAATGGAGGATCAAATGGTCTAAGAGATTAAGGAGCATACAAACAGCGGCGCCGATTGCCATAGAGATTCTGGCGGCATCGTTTTCCACTGCCCGTTTGACCTCGTCGACCCCCTTGTTCTCCTCCCGTGCCCGTCTTAAAATTTCTTCTTTGTTCATAATAAACGCTCCTTTGCCAAGTTTTATTTGCAAGATCATTATAGCACTGCCAAGTTTACTTGTCAAGCATTATTTTGCAAAGTTTTCTTGGCAACCGCAATCACACAAAGAAGGGCTCCATCACCGACCAATGAAGCCCTTCATTCATGTGTCAAATTCAAGTTTATCGAACAGGCTATTTGGAACTCCTTGATTTTACAGGTTTTTTCGTTAATTGCATACTAGAATTTAGTGCGTTTTCCCTTGTTTTTGCCCTTACGGGCTGAAACAAGGGAAACTACTTTATGCTTTGCCTGTTGTTTTATCCAAAGAGGAATTGGCATAAGCAAGCAGCATCGGAAATAATACCATGTGGAAGCCGGGGAACAGGGAAGCTGCCTATGCTGAAGGTCGGACGTGAAATCTTTATTCAAAGGGATACCTTAGAGCGTTTCATGACCGTCAATCAGGGGCGAAACCTACTGTGCAGGGACGATGCACGGAAGGTGGAGTAAGCCCGGTCCCAGAAGCCCTCGGCGTTTGAGAGCGAAATACACCCCTCGCACAAATCCATGGGATTTATGTAAGGGAGATTTCGCCCCTGCGGGGAGCCCCTATCATAGCTTATAGAGTTACTATGCATATGCTACTAAGATTATTTTTTACTTTTCCTCTTTCTTTTTCCAATATTATATGGTATACTGATAGTGCCAAACCAACTTTATACTGCAAAAGAGCAATGCCCTATAGGGTTAGTGTACCCTTTTTTGCCCACAATGGAATTGATAAAAATGCAAATTCCGTTTCTGTGGGCTCTAAGAGTATACTCTTCTGCAGAGTTGGTTTGGCGACTATCGGAGTTTGCGTTTTTTGTGCGACTGCTTCGGTGGTCGCACTTTTTATTTATTTAAAGGAGGATTATTATGAAACAACGAGCAATTTCATTCTTGCTGGCATTATCTATGCTGTTATCATGTTTGCTAATGCACACGTCTGCAGCTGGAAATAAGGCGATTAAGCAAGAAACAGAAACGAAATCTGATGCAACAGCTGTTGTGAATAGTGATGTAGAAGCCTATGAATCAGAGTGGTATTACTATGTAGATTTGGCAGAAGAAGGCTTTGTTTATCGAGAGAGAGTAGATTTTACAAATAAGAAATATATTACGGATTTTCCGGTAAAGCAAATTGCTGTGATGAAAGGCAAACTGTATATGTCCATTGGACAGACAATAATCCGATTGGATGTTCAAACAGGGGGGCAAGAGGAAATAGCCACGGCAGAAGCAGAAATTCTCCGGTTTGCTTTATGTGGAGATACACTTTATTATCTGGCTGAAGGAACATTGCAGTGCATAGATTTAAAGACCAATAAGGCAGAAACTGTTTTGAAAGAAAACGGACTGAAGCATTTTTGGTTAGAAGATTTGTCCACAGTTGCTTATATGGTGGATGACATGTATATCTATTACTATGAATTGAAAAGCGGTTCAGTGACCAAGGAAGAGAACCAGTTATCCTCGTTGGATAACCAAAAAATTAAGGATGGAGATTATCCTGAAACAAAAGGACTATCTGTATCTTCTCTAAGGGAAAAATTTCCACACGGAAAGTATTGGAATCATATGCCAACACAAGGCACGGGAAAGGCATACAATAATCAAAACGGTTGGACAAACCAAGCTTGTTCTACACATAATAAATATTGCGGTACAGCTAAACAAACCTGCAACGGGTTTATGCCTGAAAGCAAGGAACTATCTTGGCAGTGCATGGGTTATGCCGAAAAATGTGGATACGATGCTACAGGGTATAATCCGAGAAACAACTCAAACGGGTGGCATACCTACACGGGATCATCTGCATTGGATAATCTAAAGGCAGGAGATATTGTGCGCTACAAAAACAATGGACATTCCATATATGTTATTGCTGTGAATGGAGACACTATTACATATACTGATTGCAATTCTGATGATCACTGTCTAATTCGTTGGGATGCAACTATATCAAAATCAACTTTAAGATCCACATTCACACATTTGCGGTCTGCACCGGTAACAGTGCAAGAATCAAATCTGGTAATAGAATCGAAATATCAAACCCCCTTTAAAGCATATACCCTTTCTACAGAAAAGGTTGTTTGCTATAATTCTATAGGTGGAAGTAGTCCAGGCAAGATTTATCCTACGGATGAATGCACAATTCAAGAGATTTATACAAACGGTTGGTGTAAGGTGTTATGCCCATGGGAAGATAATAGTGTAAAGACTGTTTATGTAGAAACATCTACATTCATTTATGATCCAGCATATGTACCCAATGAACATTATATTCTAACAGGGGTTAAAGGGTATACTAGAAATAATCTTCAAGAAGAATATGCTAGCATTGGTGCAGAAACTCATTTTTGGAGGATAGGAAAAGTAGACGGAAAAACGCAAATCCTATTTTGGACAGAATCCATAGGATGGAGAGCAATGTGGATTACTCACCCCGGGGATAGAGTTAAGGGAATCGACATTGGGAGCAATTTTTACGCATACATCATAAATACAGAGCAGTGGAGACATGTAACTAACGATAGGGATAATGTGTCCTTGCGTAAAGAAATCCCAAATGAAAGTCAGGTGTGGAAATTTGAATATCAAGGAAATGGCTACTATAAAATAATAAACTGCTTGGATGGTAAGGCTCTTGATGTGGAAGGTGCATATTCTGCCCCGGGAACCAATGTGCAGGTGTATGGTGTACATGATTCAACGGCACAATTGTGGATGATCTGTAGTGGTGGGTGGAATGATAGAGTTACCTTGGAACCCAAGTGTAGTGACAACGGTGTGTTGGATGTATTTGAGAATAGTACTGATGAAGGCGCTAACTTGTTAATATGGACATATCATGGTGGAGACAATCAGATATTTGACATATATTGCGATGTATCGTATTCCGTTGTATATGAACCCAACGGAGGCAGTGGTGCTCCTGAGAAACAAATAGGACAATATATGACTACATTTTCTCTAAGCACGCAAAAGCCTATCGGACAAGTATTTTCAATCAAATATGATGCGAATGGTGGCACGTTGTCTGCTACAGGGAAAACTGTTTCTAAAACTTTTAAGAATTGGAACACAAATAGGGATGGCAGCGGAACAACATATAATGCAGGTGCAAATTTCACAATTCGAAACAACATAGTGTTATATGCTCAATGGAATAATGCTACAGCTGGAACCCTTGCAACCCCGACTCGGGATAATTATACTTTCGACGGGTGGTATACCAGTGTAAGTGGGGGGAGTAAAGTCACATCTTCAAGCGTAATCAGTGCTAATACGACGTTGTATGCACACTGGTCGCATGTTTGTGCAGGTGGTCACTCCTATAGCTACAAAGCAACCAAGAATCCCACCACAAGTGCAACGGGTACTTTAACAGGAACTTGTTCCAAATGCTCAGGTACAACTGCAGTTACACTTCCTAAGTTGAACACCACGGACTACACTAAGACAACTTCCAAGGCGGCAACCTGTACCGCTACAGGTACGGACAGCTACAAGTGGAAGACCACCACTTATGGAACCTTTAGCTTTACGGTGACCACAGCGGCAAAGGGGCATACTCCTGTGACGGACAAGGCTGTGGCGGCTACCTGTACGGCTACAGGTCTGACGGAAGGTTCCCACTGCTCTGTATGTAATGCGGTGATCAAGGCACAAACTACAGTAGCAGCTTTGGGGCACAGCTACACAAGCAAGGTAACGGCTCCCACTTGTGAAGCACAGGGTTATACTACCTATACCTGTTCCCGTTGCTCTCACAGCTACAAGGATAGCTACACAAATGCAACCAGTCACAGCTACACCTATAAGGCAACAAAGAACCCCACCACAAGTGCCACCGGTACTTTGACGGGAACCTGTTCTAAGTGCTCTGGGACTACTACGGTGACTTTGCCTAAGCTGAACACTACGGACTACACCAAGACAACTACC
>JAZRGR010000194.1:0-82593 GCA_045644345.1 Faecousia sp.
CCCGATATAACTCTTCATATTACTCCTCCTTCATAATTTCAATCCACCCACCCCGTGTGGGGTGGGACAATACGCGAAAATCACACACCGTACAAGTTTAACATTTCAATCCACCCACCCCGTGTGGGGTGGGACTGTATGGATGCACACAGACTCCTGATGAGGGTGTATTTCAATCCACCCACCCCGTGTGGGGTGGGACCTATCCTCCTCGGTACTGTCAATATCTTCCTTTAATTTCAATCCACCCACCCCGTGTGGGGTGGGACGGCTGACACCCTGTCATATAGTTCAATGGATGTTATTTCAATCCACCCACCCCGTGTGGGGTGGGACCAGACCTTTGCGGACCATTACTGCCAGTGCAGGAATTTCAATCCACCCACCCCGTGTGGGGTGGGACGATTGCCAGGTCGGTGTGGCATTGACAGTTTCCATTTCAATCCACCCACCCCGTGTGGGGTGGGACGAGGATCCCAGCCGTACTGGATACTCTTTTCTGCATTTCAATCCACCCACCCCGTGTGGGGTGGGACAAACAGGGATTACCCTCTGACGGACAGAACAAGATTTCAATCCACCCACCCCGTGTGGGGTGGGACTCATCCCAACACAACATACGAAGAGTCCCGGAAAATTTCAATCCACCCACCCCGTGTGGGGTGGGACTGGATGCAGGTACACTACAGGCTACAGTTTGACCAATTTCAATCCACCCACCCCGTGTGGGGTGGGACTGGCTCGGCTACGACACACGGTTTTGAGAAAACAATTTCAATCCACCCACCCCGTGTGGGGTGGGACCAAAGCAATGACCGTACAACCGTGACTCTGGGAATTTCAATCCACCCACCCCGTGTGGGGTGGGACGCTCGTGTAAAAATACACAAAATACTGATACGGGATTTCAATCCACCCACCCCGTGTGGGGTGGGACCTGAGCTTTTAAAGCTGATCGACGCCATGAACGAAATTTCAATCCACCCACCCCGTGTGGGGTGGGACGGCTTGCGCCAAAGCAATAATACAGGCAACAGACATTTCAATCCACCCACCCCGTGTGGGGTGGGACTGGTCCGTCAGGGTGTTGGTACGGAGCTGATTTTATTTCAATCCACCCACCCCGTGTGGGGTGGGACCGGTGTAGGCAGATGGTCCCTTATTGCAAAAGACATTTCAATCCACCCACCCCGTGTGGGGTGGGACGGCAAAAGTAGCTGATTTTTCAGTTCGCTGCTTTTGCAAATGTAACAAATATTTTCATAAATATGCTTCGGTTACGACCGAAACAAAGTAAAGATTGCATTTCTTTGTAAATGCACGAAGATTTTTCTGCCCTTAGATAGTTCGTATTAGGTGCGAACCTCCGTAGGTTTAATGTTTCATGTAGGTTCGCACTACAGCATCAGAAACCCTTCCGGGTCGTAGGTTTCCTTATTTCCGAAATGTTCCACTTTATTTTGATAATGATTGCCCAAATAGTAAAACCGCAAGCTATCGCAGGATTCATCCATAATATCGCGGAGTTTTTGCTGTAAGAGTCTGCATTGTCCGTTGTCCAAAACACACTCAAACACAGAGTTCTGCACTCTCTGTCCGTAATTGACACATTGTTTTGCAATCTGCCGCAATCGCTTTCTTCCTGCCGGGGTTTCTGTATTTACATCATAAGTAATCAAGACCAGCACACATCAGCACCTCATTTCCACAAAAATGCAGGATATTGGTCCAAATCTCCGCGGATATATCGCGCCAACAGCAAGGCCTGGATAAATGGTACCAATCCCCAAGGTATTTTTTCTTCCAGATAAGGATGCGTAATGGTCTCCTGCATCCGGTTTTGCCACTGTCGTAAGAATTTCCTTCTTCCGTCCTCATTTAATAAAACCGCTCCTGTTTCCGATTCATCAAAATCCTCACTGCCAATCACACCGTTATTTATCAGCGTCAGGACAAAGCGGTCTACCACACAAGGACGAAGCTCCTCCATAAGATCCAACGCCAAGCTTGTCCTTCCGGGTCTGTCTCTGTGAAGAAATCCCACATAGGCATCTAAGCCCACACTCTCTAATGCAGAGGCACAATTATTTGCCAGCAGGCTGTACCCGAAGGACAGCATTGCATTTACACGATCTGTAGGTGGGCGTCTGGATCGACCTGCAAACGCAAAAATTTCTTTATTTCGAAGAATCATCTGATCAAAAATGCCAAAATATGCTGTAGCTACAGCTCCTTCCAGGCCTCTCAAAGTATCTAAGGATGTGCAACCCAAAATGACAGGGAGGTTCTCCTTCATGCAGCGGCTCGCATTTGTAAATTCCTCTCCATTGATCCGCATACCGTGATCCCTCCGCATGCGTTCCACAACCCAACGAGAATTATACACCTTCCCGAAAATGCTTGAGGAAGCTATTTTACAACTTGCTTCAAGATCATCAGCCATTCGATACTGCTTCCGGCGTAGAAGGACATTTCCCCGGCTGATTCCGGATGTCCTTGCCAAAATTTTCCCTCTCGGAGTACAAAAACTAAGACCAACATCCCGCTCTGCACACGCTCCCATCAACGCGGGGGAAGCCCCGGCATAAGAGAAGGAAACGATCATCTGCAAATTATGCAGGGGGAATCTTCCGATTTCTGTCTTTTGTCGCTGTACTACCACATTCTCCCCTTCCAATGACAGATAGGCATCTTCAGATGAAACAAACAATGTATTTAATAGATGTCTCATTCTTCCTCCAATCTCGACCGGAAATATTGTGATACCGTTCCACTCTTATGCAGTTTCGGTAGGCAAATCTCTTGCAAAGAACAAGCATTGCAATTCTTGGAGTGCTTTGGTTTGGGCGTATGATGTTTCTCAAACAATACATGCATTTGGTGCAAAAGCTGCTTCACGCATTCCCGTAATTCATCGGTGAAGACCACAGTTTCCCTTCGGTGGGTTTCTCCATAGAACAATGCCCCTTTTTCAATTTCACAGCAAAGCATTTCCTCCAGGCACATCGCCTGTGCACACAGTTGGAGTCGATCTGCATCCGTCTGTTTGGCTTGTCCTCTCTTGTATTCCACAGGGAAAGGCTCCCACAGCCCATCATAGCTATGTAAGGTAATACCTGCAGTCCCTCGATGAAACTCAACAACATCACAGTTGCCCCGAATCCCCAGTACAGATGATCGAATCGGAAGATTCCGCAGGATCAACAGATCTCCCCTCTTTTCCCGTTGGGATCCGTCATGCGCCTTCTCATGCATAATGTGTCCGTCAATGGTCCGGTAGTTATCCTTCCATTGCTGTTCAATGTGGATCAATGCCCATTGTCTGGGACAGAATGCAAAATGCTGAAGTCCGGACAGTGCCAGTTCCTGTTCTTCCTTATACTCCATCCAACACTTCCGGCTCCAGACCATCCAGGTGTTCCAGAGTTATCTCATAATCCTCAAAGCAGTCTGCAAAACCGGTAGGATCCTTCGGAGCAATCTTTACGCTACGATGGACAGCGGCAGTAGAATATTGCCCATGCTTGCTGTTGTGCTCAAACCAGTACAGCTTGCGCACCTCCATAGAACCTGCAGGACGGGCAGAGGACTCGTCGTTCTCAAAAAGGGTACGGATGCATTCCTTCACGACCTGCGCATCTTCGTAACTGAAGCCGGTCTTTTCTGCCAACTGTACGTTGATGGATCCCTTCACCACATAGACACCAAAGCGCACAAAGTGCTTCATTCCCATGGTATCGGAGCTCTTTCCCGCGCCCTTTTCTCCCTTCTCCCCGTTGACACTCTTCGTAATCTGGAGAGATTCGATTTCAACAGGGCTTACGCTGATCGCTTGATGAATGGATACCGGGCCTCTGACACCTACAGAAACACCCTTTGCATCCTTGAAGGCAAAGACCTGTCCAAAGGTACGAACATCTAACCAAGTATCGCAGGCAATTGCCGCATACTTCTCCCGGTTCTTTTCGCCCTTCAATATAGCGGATGCTCTCTCGCTAAGACTTCCAAATTCATCATCGCATCTGTCATCGGACTGCACAAAGACCCGATGACCCAGATCCTGCATACGGTTACGGATCTTCCGCTTAATACAAACATCACTCATCTCTCCGAGACCGTTAAAATCCGTTCTGGGGCGATTACCGTTCAAAGGGTCTCCGTTTGCGTTGGCGCGATCCACAGTCAGAATCGCAACAAAATCAATTTTCCGTTCAAGCTTCTTCATTTTCTTCTACCTCCGTATTTTGTTCTTTTTTTGCTGTGTACAAATCCGCACGCTGTAAATAGTAGCCCATCATGTAAGTGCTTTCCAAGGGGCGATTCCACTGTTCCTCCGGGAAACAACTGATCATGTCCATAACCTCACCGATCAGATTTTTATACCAAACACGACTTCCCATACCCAAACGGGGGAAGTAGGCCTGTTCTAATTGTTTCTCCAACTGATGCGCTGTATCCATAGGTCTGCGGGAGAACATTGCCTGTAACCGAATCGCATTGGGCTCTCTGCTCTCACCACTGCTGTAGGTATCCCGTTCTACCTTTTCCAAAATCGCAAGCAATCTACCAAACTGATAACTGCGATCCATTCGTTTCGGCTCTAACGCCATTTGCCATTCCTCCTTAAATAAATCTTTACGGTATTTACGAAGCACCGCACATGCAACAAACAAGATCTGATCTCGCAATTCCCTGTCAAAATCTTGGGAATATGTCCACTTATCGGTCAAACCCTTCACAATATCGGCACCAATCGTTCCCCCATTGATCCGAGACAAGACCAGTCTCTGCATCTGCTGTTTTAAAACTCGGTCATCGGCCTTCGTGATTTCCTTGCCCTTTTCCTCATGCCTGTTTCCGAAGGCACAGTGTATGATTTGCCGTAGATCCGGAGACGCAATACCGATTTTCCCTTTGGGCCAGCAGCAACTTATCTCCCAATCATGAAGCCGCTGTAGCAAATCCATCGCCCGTTGTTCACTATAGTAGGTCAGCGCCAATCGTCCGGTTGTCGCTGCATCGAAGACCGCAATGATTGCATCATCGTCCGGCTCAAACCCATCCCTCATGGAAATCAATTTTTTTCGCAGGGCTTCCTTATAATCGGATGGGCGAAAAACAGGCCCCTCAGGTTTCATAAAAGGCGCAATAATCGGGACAAGGATTTTTCCTTTGCTGTTCCAACAGAGGAATGTTCTGCCGCCAATATGGATTCCCTGTTCCTGCACAAGCCAACGTAGAGCATTGTGTGCCTTCTGCGAGGTCTGATATCCCACACTGGCAGCCTGCCATTCCTCCGTAAAGCGGCCGCGATAGGTGAACCCGGAAGAATCGTTTGCTGAGATCAGTTTTGCATTCCCATTTATAGAAACGATCCCTTTGGGATGCTGAGATGCCATCCTTGTCTGTTTACCCTCAACCATGCAGAAATGTTCTTCACCGTGGCTGTATGCCTCATAAAAACCTGTAAATGCTTCAAACAAGCTCTCGTCCAACCAGCATTCTGACGGTTCCTCACCATACACACGCCAACTAATCATTTGTTTTTCGTCTTCGGGTCTTCCATCCGTTCCTGCTTTGATCACACCGCATTTAAGCAAGTCCTGAACGATTGTCCCCCTTGCAACATAGCTAAGTACGGGTCGAAGCTTAGGATGGGAAAACTCGGAATTTCCCCATTTTCGTAGCTGTTCTATATACAAGCTATATTTTTCTGAATTCTCCGGCATCAAATATGCTAACTGATCGAATAGTGGATGGGCACATGGGGCACTAGTTCGATTTGCTGATGCTTCTGTAGCAGGAATAATGATCTTGGGAGCATCCTTCCCCACCGGATTGGCATCAACGAAATTTCCTTCGGCATCCAAGGAGATGACAATATTTGCCCTTGTCACAATATGAGATACGGGAGCCATCATAGAATGGTTTTCTCGCTGTTTTGAAGCGTAATGAAAATAATTGTCGAATGTTTCTGCCGCTTTTTGGAGCAAACTCATTGTGTCACCTCCTCGAAGCTGTCTACACAGGAGAAGTTATCCAGTTCTTCTCCAAAGGGCTTGATCTCCATTTCCCGCAAATGTTTGTGCTGTTCGTCGGGGATTCTGTCCGGGCGATCAAAGGCGATCACCCCGTTCCGCATCACAGGCCGCCAGAATCTGGCTGTCATGCTCCCCCGAGTTTCTTCTGAATAAGCCTCGTCTGCATAAGTCAGCCCATGATACATGAGACCAAAATCCAATCGCTCTACGGAGTCATAAGCCCCGGATCCCTCACCGAATACGCAGGGCTCCACATAGCCCTGGCACTCTCTTGTCCCCAAAAAGATATCCCTCCGACCACCTTTGCGGATCATTTTTAGGGCAATTTGATGATGCTTGTTTTCGTTTCGGTCCGCTTTCAGTTCCGGACGATTCTCATTCCATTCAAAATGAGCTCGTACCTGATAGCGACAGTCCTTCAAATAAGTGTAGTAGGCTAAATCATTTCCCCCGCTATACTTAATTGGGCGAATTCCCTTCACCTCCATTTGAATAGGATTCATGACTCGAACCTCATCGATAATCCAGACAAATGTAGGCTTCCAATATACCGAGGACAAGATCCCTTTCAGAGCCTCATAGGTGGGGATCTGATAGCTACACTTCTCTCCACCCATTCGCATGACCGGATTGGAAAACAGTCCGTACGCTCCGGTTACTTGAAATTCCACAATGTTTTTATACCGTGTATTCCCCATATCACACCTCCATAAATTCTAATTTTTCCGCTTCCATGGTAAGTCCCAAGTCTTCGCTGTAATGAACCGGCTGCAGGATGGTAATGCCGCAATACTCTACCATACCGTCCGCCAATTTTTTCTTTTGATAATCATAAATGCCGATAGTATAAGCCTTTGCTCTGCAGACCCATTGATGTAAGTACGCAACGGTTGGAGATTTTTTGGAAAGCAATTCCCGGATCAGCACTGCCCCTTCACCATAAGGAACCACTACATCCCAAGTTTCCTGGTCAAATACCCGGAACAGCTTTCCCGCTGTAGCAAATGCTTGATTGAGATAAAATTTCCCCAAAAGATTCCCGGACAGATATTCCTCATTCTTAGACAGAAGATCCAGCAGGAACAGGCCCTTCGGTTTTATGCAATAATCCCGATATCCTACAGGCATACTTCGAAAGCGATTCTCGTAATAGCAATCTATAGCTGACTGAGAACTAAGATCTGCTTGGAACCTTTCCGGACAGTTTCGAAAAGCATACAGCAGGCTTTTCGTTGACTCTTTTCCGTCATAGATCTCCCGAAGGCGTGTCAGGTTCTCCCCTTGGCAATTGACCACATAAACCGGCTGAGGTTCCAAGCTTTCTCCGTTTCTGTTACAGCGTCCCGCCGCCTGTATCACACTGTCCATTCCTGCAGATAATCGGATCACCTGTTGGAAGGATACATCCACACCGGCCTCTATCACTTGTGTTGATACGCAGATACACCGCCGCCCCTCATGCAATGCCTTAAACAGCTTCTCTATACAGTCTCGTCTATGCTGCGTACACATAGATGCCGAAAGATGCAGGCACACCTCTGCTGAGTCTCGGAGTTCTCGGAATAAATACGCCGCTTCATCCCTTTTATTGCAAACAACCAGCAGACTGTTTGCCGTCTCCATTACATTTCTTGCAAAATCAGCAATCTCTTCTAAAGTCTTCCCTCCTGCATCACAGATCCTTGTCCGGCGGAAAGGCCCCCACAGTAACGGATCATATGGCACTATGTCTCCACTGACCCGTAAAGCATGATCCGTTTTAGCAAAGGAAGGCTGGGTTGCAGAACACAAAATCACAGTCGCACCGCAGATCTCCGCAAGGAAATTCACAGTTAACTCAAACATGGAAAGCATATGATTGGGAACCGTCTGCACCTCGTCAATCACAATAATACTGTTACACAGTGCGTGGAATCTCCGAACAGCAGTTGTCTTTCCCAAGAACATGGTATTCAGTAGCTGCACCAAGGTCGTGATGATCACAGGGCTGTCCCAGTTCTCCGTTGCAAGCTCCAGAAGATCCAGATCCTCGCCGTCCTTCGGTCGGATCACATTAGAGTGATGCTCTAAAATAATACTGTCATCCTCCAAAAAATCACGAATCACCTTTGCATTTTGCTCCAAGATAGACAAAAGTGGGGATGTGAAGATGATTCTTGTCTTCCCTCGATTCATTCCGTGGGCAAGTGCATACCTCAGGGAGCTTAGAGTCTTGCCGCCTCCGGTGGGAACATTCAAGCGGTAGATCCCACCCTCCCTCTCAGCAAAGCCTCTGCAAATATCACTGATGCGTCGTCTGGCTTGATCAATAGGTGAGTCGCATGAAAAACGCTGTATTTTCTCCTCAACCCGACACAAATACTTTTCCCAGAAGAGATGCAGATCAACAGGATTGCATTCCTTTTTTCCGATAGAGCCGGACATAAATTCCCTTGTATCTCTCCGATCTCCTTCAATCACAGCAGACAAGAGCAATCTCCCTAACAGGCCAAAATAGAAGCAGGTTTCCTCGTTGTCCTTGCTGATCTCCATGATCCTGCGGTATTTTGTCATAAGTTCCTTATGTGCCGCACAAAAACGCTCCGATAGTTCATCCCTCGATACGCAAAGGTTCAGAAAATGGCCGGTTGCCTCCTCATAGCCAATCCCCTTTGTATTCATTCGGTGGAGAAAACCTGATTTTTGATTCTCATCAACACAATCAAATAAGCCATGATGTGCTCCCACTGCATATGCTAAAAGCTCTGCAGTGAGATCCTCTTCTCGCAATCCGTTATCACCATGAAACAGCTCTAACAGCAGCCGACAACCTGCAAAGCTATGATTCACACTCCCCTTGACAGCATTCTCATCCTGCAGATATACAGAAAATTCTTCTTTAAACTTTCCCAAATCATGGACCAAGGCACTCAAATATGCCGCTTCGTAAAGGTCTGCAGAGGAAAGTGCCTCCCCGGCATATTTTGCAGCACCTCTGCAGTGTTCCTGACATGTTTGTACACTTCGGGAACCGTCCTCATTTGAGCTGATATGTGCCGGAAACTCCATTTCCATCCCTCCTTCTAAATCAATATCTATTTAACACAGATCTTATACAGCAATTATAACAAGCAAATCACTCTGATTCAATGGTAAATTCCACATTTTTCACAACCGCATTGTCTGCACAGCGAGGACAATCGTGATCGTTTGAAAAATGGTAGACGAGTATTTGTGGTTCTCCCGGAAGAAAGCATACAGATCCTCCTAAGAGGCTATCAGCCATCTTCCGTCCGGTAATTGGTGTTTCATTTTCTCACATCCTTCACTCATTCGATCCAAAAGTATTGATGTTTTTTCAGGTTATATTTTCCTCCACCCGGCTTTCGCTTCCAATTCTTTCTCACTCTGTTTTATCTTCGGGGTGAAGATCTTCCCGATTGCACAAGCCTCTTTGCAGTTCGAAAAAAGAGATTGTCATGGTTTCGTTTTTCTCATTCACGCAGGTCACAGTACAATAGTCAAACGACGGTCCGATCCGAAGTGCGCCCCCATTTTCAAAACGGAGTAAAATATCGGAAACAAGTTCTCTTCGGTAAGGTGGCTCATTGAAGGCACAGTAGAGCATCGGATCCATATCCGTCATAAATGTATTCACTTCCACAGCAGAGATCCGTTGGCCGATACAAGGAGAAAATAGAATATCTGCATTGGTGTTGGAACGGCTTCCGCCTGCATTGATCTCCCATGGGATGCAGCTCATGCTCATTCTGAATTCAGGACTCTGAGGCGTGTCAATCTCGAAGACATCTCCATCTTCAAAGCCAATCAAAAGAGGCTCATCAATCATTGCATATCGGACGAACTGCATGCCCGGGTCGATCCGCACATAATCCGACATATACTGGTGCTCTCCTTCCGCTAAATGTTCTAACTGATCATATGCCTCTTCCTCTATTCTGAGTCGGGTAAGCGCATAATTGAGACCGATCAGCTTCATTTCCTTGATTCTCCGACCGCACAGAGCAAAGCTTTCCAGTCTCTTTCGTATTTCCTCTGCTGAAATCATTGTGGGCGCTGACCATTCCCTTGCAGAAAACACAAGGTCCTCGAAGTGATCTTGCCCATCGCCGTATAGAGTGCCTTGTAACATATAGTCTCTTCTCCTTCCTTTAAAGAATCTCTAAAAACATATCTGTTCACCCCTTGGCCACCTGCCATAGGGTATCTTTATGGAAAATATGAATGGTGGGTTCTCCGTTTTCGCGGGATAGGCAGAAGCCGTAGTTCCTGTGATCGCGGAGCTTGCTCAGGTCGAAGAGCTCGTCCTTGCCGTATTCACGGAACACTTCTATTGTATTCCGGACTTCTTCCGTACCGCCGCCGTAGGCTAAGAGGACGAACCAAATGTGGACCCATTGGTCATACCTCCACCGGATCTCTTGCTCTATGGCATCGAACCATACTGCGAAGTCCACCAGCTCAAAGACCGTCTCTCCATTGATTGGAAGATTGGGATCTGCACCATGCTCCATCAGCAGTCTCATAGTATCCGCGGCGATATATTCGTGGTCAATAAAGAGGATTCCTTCCATAATATTGTATCTTCCGTATTCGCTGTGGTAAACAGCATTGGGCTCTAATCCGTACCGCAAGAGGAACTCCGTAATCTCGTAGAGATATGCGCTTTGTACGGCATATTTCTTTTCGCAGTTTACACGGGAAGTATTTTCCCAAGCATCCTTCGACAAGGAGTCGCCATAGTCGAGGAAGCAGTTTTCTGCATATTGAATGCCCACGCGAGTCACATCCTCGGCAGTCAGCTTTTCCCTCTGAATAAAGCAACTCGCTTCTTCAAACTGCGGCGGCAGTTGAAACAATAACCGATATAATTCTTCTTGGTTCGGAGTTTTCAAGATATTCATGGTTTCCCTCCTTTTGCTAAAATTACTCGATCAAAAATCTCGATTGGGCTTCTCTGTCCGGAAGTTCACCGAAATTGTGGGAGAACTTCAGCTTTTTACCGTTAGACAGTTCTATCATAATGGTGGGCTGGCCGTAACGCATTGTTCCCTTTACCACGGTTTTATGACCAAAGGAAACCGACTGAATTGTTTGACCGATAACATCTGCACAGAATGTTTGCGAAAGATCTACTTGAGGCGTTTCTGTGATTCTGTCGTTCATAAATAGGATATGGACACCCTTCCGCAGAATCAAAACCTTATCGCCGCATACGAAGCCAATATCGGCATTGTACTCGGTAAAGGTTTCTTTTTGTACGGTTGTATCACTTTCATCGAAGTACAGAATTCGATCAATTTTCATGCCCACTGCATCATAGTATGGCTCAATGCTTTCAAAATTCCGACCGTCCCTTTTCGCCTCTACCAATTCATAAAGAGCATAGAACAGATTTTCTGCGGAGTGGTCCTCCTCACAGCAGCGTTGATAACTCTCTTCTGTAGCGATTCCTTCCAAGGCTTCGTCGTAATTTTCCGGATTCTCTGCAATATCATACCGTAGCATAAATCGGTACAAATCGAACGTCCAAATATCATAGGTAGAGAACAGAAAATGATTCATAACCGACAATCCAAACTTCTTTACATCCCAGCCGTGGTCTACCATAAGCTGTATAGTTTCTTTTATCTTTTCCGCTTTGTAGTAGTTTCTTTTGGGTGTTTGTCGTCTCGTATTCAAAAACATAAGAAACACCCTGTCAAAGATATTTCGGCCACTGCTATGTACCTGATTCGTATCTGCCCCTGCAAGGATCAATTCCTGTATTTTATTGATATCGGGATACCCGCTCTCGCAAGCCTTCACGAGCTTCATGTCTAATTCCTGTTTCGTCATTTTTTTACTCCTTCATTTTTCCAACATGCGCATAGACTACATCCAGTCCATCTCATGATTTAAGGATTTTGCCTTGGCGATGACCTCAGCATCTGTGACAGAGAATACTTGCGTTTTTCGTCCAATCGATCCATCAGGAATTCCATCATTTCGATTTGCCGATCTTCCGTATCTGTTGCAATGATTGCATAAAGCCCTACTTTTTTCTCCACTCCTGCCACCTTTAGCAGTTTGGATAAAAGCCGTCCGGTTTCCGTTAATGTCATACCTGTCACCCCATTGTGCAAGCTACGGTCCCTGAATATTCAGCATCAAATCTTGTATGGATCCATAACATTCTATCTGTGCTTCCGACCAACGGATAAAGACATCGTAAAACTCGCAAATTTTATATCTGTTTTCGTAACACAACTGCATTTTATCTGTTCTAAGTCTGTTTTCCCAATAGTTGGGGTCATCTTGGTCAAGGAAAACAGCAAGATCAAAGTGCTTCATGTATGGCTTCAGCGCCTCGCTGAAAGGATTATGAAGGAGTAGCTTTCTGATTTCTTTTACTCGTTCGATTATGCGCATCCACATTTGAGACGGCATATGATTTACCGTCAGATAATATCGGGCATATATATCCGGGTAGATGTCTTTTACAATCGGAAGGAGAAAGCTTGCCGCTTCTTCCTCGATATTGAGTGCAGATACCGATTCATCTTGAAGTATATAGTGATTCGGTATCGCATGGAATTTAATTTCAGCACCATAGGGACCATCGCTTGTGTAGCGCATACGCAATACCTGTTTGCGTTGCCACTTTGCAATTTTCACACTTTCTACCAATCTCTGTGCCGGATTAGGATACTTCTTCTGCATCTCGTAAAGATGCATTCTGGCATAAATATCTTTTTTCTCATCTGCTGTACATTCCTTCGTCCAACGCAATGCCTCTTCTGCCCCCATGCGATTCAACAGCGAAACCCATGGAGAGTCACCGTCTGTATATCCTATTTGGTTGGGATGCTTTTTGTAGCCCTCCAACACATATTTGAGCGTATAACCCTCGCCACAAATACAGTAGCATTGGTCTTCACAAATAAGCGTCTCACCCTCTCCCGATATTTCATGCAAGCATGCATAAAACTTGGCATTTCTCTCTTCAAAGGTAAATTGGGGTGTTTTCCGAAGCGTCACCACATAGGATGCACACGGTTCATGCTTCGTTAATCTTTCCTCCAATTTTCGAATACTCCAAATCGGTTGCATTGCCTTGATAATGGCATTATGTACGATCTGCCGACGTGTACAAAACGCTATGTGGCGATGATCCACGCAATCACCTCGGAAGGATCGGTTTGTCTGTGCATCATACAACACCAAATCATTTTCCATTGCAATAGCATAAAGATGGGGGATCACTTGGGCAGCCATCGTATAAGAAGTTGCAATATATAGAAAAGCCTTCCGTTTGTATTGCTTTGGAATATATTTGACCACAGGATGACATTTGCATCTCCCTGTTTCGGGATCGGTCAAGGCTTTTTCGATGCATGCGATCACGTGTTCCGTATCAAAGTTTTTTATATCCTTCGCTATTCCATCTCGTCGCCATTTCTCTTCCGTATTGGCGATGAGGGCATTGTTTATGCGATGGATCATCGGCGACTCAACACTCGCAGAATCGGTAGAGTAAAGAAACAATCTGTATAACATAACTACCCTCTCTTCCCTATCACGGATACAGACTTGTCAGAACTTTGTTTTAGCTTGTGCCACCTGCACTGTTTTGGTTTCGCTGTCGATAGTAATGCAGTAGGTACGCACATTGGTTACGCCGTGTTTGGCAAACAACTGCACAATTTTGAGGATGCGGTCAAATACTGTTTCATCACAATCTGTAGCAAAGCCCTCATCCATAGCAATAAGATCCATTTCATCGATATAGTAATTGCCACAGCCGAAGGGGATATCCCCTTCTTGGATATCGAAGTGAGGGTTTGCACCGTGTTCCAGAAGATATTCTGTCATATAATAATCCAGATTTCCTACAGATCGCATCAAAGGCTGATCCTCCCCCGGAGGGTTTAGCTGTGAGATGTCCTTGCACAGCTCAGCCACCTTTCGGAGGATGCCGCTTTCCCGCTGTTCTAAGGGAAGTTTCAGTTCCTCCGCAACAGCCTCCTCCGGCACATCATCAATGTCATCATATCCGTAAACATCATGGTTATAGTAGCAATAAAAACAATCATCCAAGTCCTTCGTCTGTTCAAAGTTTCTTTTTGCTGTCATAATCATCTTTTTCCCTTTCTTTTCATATAAGCTATACCCACAGGGACATATATCCGTCATACAGAGCATCTTCTCCGCATATGTGAAAGTGCTTTCCATTCGTCATATGTACGGTTATCGTTTTGAAATAGTCCCCACCTTTGGGACGCATTCCGCCTATGCCCTGCCACGTTTCGTGGGCTTCGGAGAAACGTTCCACATCGATCCGCTTGATCCGTTTTCCAACAAAATCCACATAGTTGTCAAGACAATATTCCGTATGCCACACATTTCTGCTTTCGGGAATATCTTTATATAAGAAATTTAAAGTAGTATCTGCGTAAAAGGATTCTTTGTCCACTATCACAACATTCACTATGCTATACCAGTAATAGTAAATGATCATAGCATAATCGCCAATTACAAAAACAGCAGGGGACTCGCCCGTACCCGTTATGCTGTCCCGGTAATAATGCAGAATTTTCTGTCCAATCAGTTTTTCTTTATTTTCTTCCAAACATTGAATCAGAGGGGTTGCCTCCGTAAATCTAAATTCTCTTTTCATGTTATATTTCCTCATTTTTAATATGCTACGGAAACAAAGGCTGCGCTACCCCATGGGGCGGTGGCATTTCGGTCGGTGAAGAGCCACAGAACGGGGACGCCGGCGGGCTCTTCGGGGAATTCTGCCTGACCGTCAGTGAAAACGACGAGGCTGTCAGGCAACTCACTTTGGCCTTCCAGCCACTCAAAGATGCAGGAAAAGTTTGTTCCGCCACCCCCACAGGGAACGATAACAGACAGCTCCGTCAGATTCGAAAATGGTTTGGGTGCATATACACGGGTATCGAAAAAGCCCAAATATCCATGGATGCCACCGCCCATTTGGGAGAGTGCACTACAAAGCTCACCGTATACCCCATCCAGCACTTGATCGGTAACAGAGGCCGAGGTGTCCACCATGAACCAACGCTTCATAGGTATTTCCCGCGCCTCATTGAAGTCCGGCAGGAAAAACTCCGATTCAGCCATTCGTCTGTCAGGGGGCAGAAAGGAATAGTCACAGACCTCCGTTTGGACAAAGCGATGAAGAAGCTCTTGCCAACGCAAGGCGCTCTGCATCCCATGATGCCAAATCCGCTCCCGAAATTCCTCTTGGATCCCTGCGGCCTGCTGTCGCTCTTTTTGGTCTCGCAAAGTCTCCAGGGCTTCACAGGAGCCGGTGTTCCATGCATCGCCGAGCGCCTTCGGCGTTGTGTCGGGCGGTTCTTCCCCCTCAGAATCCTCCGGTGATAGATATATAAGCTCCCGTGGCTTCCTTTTGGGGATCAGCATAGGAGCTTCCGCAGGCTTGACTTTTGCCTCCAATTCCTCATCCTCCCCCGGATGCAGGAGAATGATCCCCTGTTCTCCACGGTCGTATTTCCGCTCCCACCATTCCTCGGAATCGATCATGTATTTCCGCCGTTCTCCGGGCTTACAGCCGGAAGGATCAAAGGGCACACCGTGTATGGCTTCCTGCGCCGTAAGCTCACGCCCTTCGATTTTCGGAAAGAAGGTTTGGGTATAGATACTCCCGATTCCCGGTAGCTTTTCCGCCTCCCATCCCATAGCCGCTAAGTGGGAGTTAGCTACAATGTCGCAAGCCAAATGGAAGCGGTCTCCTCTGTAATAAGTCTCTCGACGGATGTGTTTCAATTCAATGTGCATCAGCTCATGAGCTAAGATAAACACTAAGGCTTCCTCGTTCAGTTTTTGCAGCCAGTTCGGATCAAAATAGATACACAGACCGTTGGTGGAAACTCGCCAGACATCCTCCGTGGCAACAAAATACATATCCCACAGAGGCAAGGCAAAGCTCCCGTACTCGTTCTTCAACGCCTCGCGGGCATACAGTAGCTTCCGCTTGAGCCGTTTCTTCCGTTCCTCTGTCATAGCTGACCACTCTCCAGTGCAGCGCGGTAAACAGAATTTTGCTTTAAAATAGGGAGCAACACAGGGACTTGCAAATAATCCCTCAGGAGATTGACCCGGAAGCTCCACGGGAGTCTGCAGGCAAGGTCAAGAGAATGGTCGATCTTGTCCTTTTGGGGATGATTTCTTCCATAACGGACCATGGAAGAGCGTAAAGCGATTTGTAGTTCTTCCCCATGGGGCAGTTCTACGGTCTTTCCCGTAAAAATATCCTCCATAGCAGGCATGGATCTATAGAGCTGTGTCCAAGTCTTAAAATTGTTTGCCACAGCGAAGCCGATACATCCAACAATCATAGGATAGATTTTGTCAACATTCTCAGAGACCGTATTCAGAATATTGCTGACCATCTCCCAGGAACGGGGTGTGGGGAACGCAAGAGAGCCTGCTGTGGGTTCAAAGCGGAGGAGTGCAACGGGATTGTATTCCAAGTAGCCCGTTACAAAGGGGTGTATGTCCTTCCCCACCGCCCAGCGGTGCCAGGCATCGTAGTCCCCCTTGATTTCGATGTGACACAGACGGTTGGCAAGAGCCTTAGGCATATGGTAGGCAACGGATTTGTCCGTAATGCGGTTTCCTGCCGCAATAACGATGCAGTTTTCCGGCAGGCTGTGCTCTCCTACGGTACGATCCAAGGTAATTTGATATGCCGCCGCTTGCACAGAGGGTGGAGCCGCAGAAATCTCGTCCAAAAACAGAATATTTACCGTATCTGCACTCTCATCCATCTGAAAAATCTTGGGCTTCAACCACACCGCAAGAGTCTTATCTTCGTTAGCTGTGGGAATGCCCCGCAGGTCAACGGGATTAAAGAGCAGTAAGCGCACATCCGTCACCACGCACTCCTTCCCTGTATTCTCCCGGATCCGTTCTGCCAAGGCTCGGACACCCTGGGATTTACCCACACCCGGAGGCCCCCAAAGCATCACAGAGGGAAAGCTCCGCAAAGGTGCCTCTGTTCGTATCAGTGCCGTATATGCTTCGGACAGCATGTCCACCATTGCCTGTATATTCATGGGATATAATTCAGATTCCATAGTACTCATAAAAACCTCCTGATGAATTACCCTTCTAAGGAAAATCAGCACTTATACATATCAATACAGCAGGACAGTTACAGACCTAATTAAAATATGATAATTTCCTTGCCGTCTTTATTTGCGACTACCTTGCTTTCACCGTTGAAGGTTCGTTCGGTGTAGCTTTCTGCATATGCGATATATTTCTTATTGCACAGATCATAAACATAGAGCAAATCCTCGCCTTCACCGGGAATGTGATTCATAAATACCAGGATGTCGCCATCAGCTACAAAACATCCATTGAACATATATCCCATATCGAAGTCAAAGTCCAGTTCCAAAATAATTTTCTGTTCTTGTACATCATAAATGGAATAATGGCCGTCTTCCCAGCCACCCTCATGGACAATGTACAGCCGATCCGTGTTGTCGACTTCATAGATTTCATCAAATCGACAAGGAATGACTTCTCTTTCCTGTTGGTCGATAACTCCCCACTGCTCATTGTTGCACCAATAGCGTTTTTCTCCGTCCTCTGCGGTCGTAACATCCCAATTTCCTTTACATACAATCGCCCTGCCATTTGCAAAGTTCATGGCATACACATATTTAGGTTGGATTACCACATTCATATCTCTGTCCAACCATCCCCAAAGACCGGCGCAAGCACTACGATCATGATGGTAGTGCAGATTCAGTTTTCCCATTTTGCTTACCATGATCAGTCCTTCGGAATATCCACCGCAGCTCGGATAAATATAAATCGGCGTGTCTTGGTATTCCCCGGGGAGAACGGTTGCTGTCACAGTGTTTTTATCAAACAGATAATAAGGATTCGCAGGATCCATGTTGGGAATTGTACCGAAACCATATCCTTCCTCGTCATAATCCACATGCACCTGCTCCATATCTGCATAGCTGAATTTCTCAATGGGATAACTGTCATTGTACAGTTCTGCCGTAGAAATAGCTGCACCGGTCACAAACTCAACACCCTGTCCTCTTTGGGCATAGTTGTGGTACCCTCTCCAAAACGGTAAGGAAATATGCTCCAAAATACGGCCATTGCGGAAGATTTTATCGGTCATAATATGCCCTTGGAATCTGATGATTTCATCATTCCATTCACCGGGAATATCATATCTCTTGATTTCTCCATTCGCAAATGTAAGTCGCATAGAAAAACGAGAAATATCGGAAGGCTCTAAAAACTCCACTGAAGAAAGAAGCGGCGGTTCGTCTGCTATACAAGCCAATTCTGTATTTTCTGCAATCAGCAGTTCACAGTATTCTTCTCCAAGAGAATGCCATAACAGCTTTTCAATTTTCTTCCCTACCACAAAGGAGATAAATGCCCGGTTCTCGATATATGGTACTGCAGAGAAGCAGAACTTGCCCTTACGTATATATGCCAGCTTCATTTCTCCACACTGCTCCCGTCTATAAGACAGTGCACTGTAGAATCCGTCATTCATGAACTGACCATCACGCTCATAGTCTTCCAAAACGATATCCTGCGCAAAAAGAGCCTTCATTGCATCCAGATTTCTGCCGTTGTATGCGGCAATCAAGGATAGATTCAGATCGACCAGTTCTTTTCGAGGATAATATTGTAAAATATTTCTTCCATTCACCGTGATCAACCGCCAGGGCTCGATGTCGCTATTCTCCCCGTAGCAGCTTTCTATTGCGTATTTCACAGCACCATTTTCATCCACCTCGCAAGTCACACGGATGCAAAGAATCAGGACCTCTCTTCCATACGAAATGTCTTCTTCCCGCAATTTCGCACAGTAGTCTCCATCCATAGGAGGCATAGGTTCTTCACCATAAGCATAGAAGAACACAGCATAATCCGTGCCTCTCCGATTGCAAGTATAGGCAATACAGTCCTCCATCGCAGAGCTGCCCGATACCTTGTAGCCATACTCCTCAAACCATTCTGTCGCAAATTCATCGGCTTTCTTCCATACATAGACTCCTTGCCGATCATCTGTAGGAAGTTCCCTCTCTCTCATGGTTTCTATTGTTGCATCAATCCCATATACCGTGGAAAGAACCTCTCTCACTGACTTTGTCTGAGAGACCTTCTGTTGCTCCGTTTGGGCGAACCGCTTCAGATAGATTCCGTTTCGGCTCATAAGAATGTTGCTTATCTTGTGTTCTTCCGTCATTTCAATCAGTGCAACATAGGCCACTTTTCCACTTTGATACTGGACAGTGCAATACTTTCCCCGATACATGGGAGGCAAGTTTTCGCTCCTACACAATTCATCCTTTATCCGTGTGAACTCAAATGTATACTTCGTTGATTCGTCCAGATTGCTGTCAATATCAGCAAAACGCTCTATTATGTTCCTCGAACCGACACGGCACGCATCTGCATACTCCGAGCGGTACATACAACCGGGAGTCAAGTACTCGTACAGAAGGAAGGACTTGCTGTTACAAAGGGCATATGCAAACATTGCATAAAGATGGAGCTCGTGGTCAATGCCCACAGTACACTTATCCGGAGAAAAGAATTCCATTCGGCAAATAAATCCATTCTCATCGATATCAAACCAAATAACCAGCTCCACACCTTTGGCAGAAGATACAACAATACCATCGTGACCGATACGGCTCTCTGTTTCACAGGTCAGAATATGTTTCACCTCTACATTGCTGACATTCTCCGGCAAAGCATACTTCAGTTCATCCAAAATACCTTCCCTGTCTCTAATCCAAACAATCTTTTTTCCCTCTATGCTACTGGCAAACTCAACGCGCTCCTTGCAGCATCTTAAAATGCGAGACAGTTCTCCCTTTGAAATACTGCTAATGATAACTCTCTGATTCCGATGAAAATCCGCTAGAAAACCATGTCGGTAGACAGCATCCGCTTCTTCCAATATTTCTTCATACTCCGGCTCAGAGAATACCACATTCTCCCGCTCAGCTATGTCCGTTGCGATATCCATAGAAAGGATCCCATGGACAGAAATCACACATCCCTCTACGGGCGTAAAGTTTATATTGTTCTCTGCAACCACAACAGTAAGTTGTCCATTTTCTGTGTCAATATCAATTTCCCAAAAGCTACTCTCAACATTCTGAAACACAAAATGTCCCTTTGCAGCCCGTTCAACACAACCATTGACTGTAGCATATTCTCCTTCGGCAGCCACAGCTTTTCTCTCCGAGCCAAGGGGTGCACCCAAACTAACACAGTCAGCAAAGGCTACAATCTGCCCGTACAGTATATCGCCGGGTTCAATAGAAGGCAAAACGTCAGGACAAATAATGCGAACAGGAACTGTATTTCCGTCATCTCCCTCGAGCCAATAGAAGGGCGCAGAAACATCCTCCTTAGCGAGAGCTCGCACTTCAAATTCCCAAAAGCTATCTGCACTGAAATGCATATCCGTCTTCACGATGGTTCCGTCCGGCATTTCACACCTATGGAACTCAATATAGCCGGGAAAAGAGCGTAGGCGGTAGTTATACATGTATCCGGGGATGATATAGCGAGTATTCTGAGAAATGTTCTCATGGAGTGCATCCCATGTATTCTTTTCATAAAGAGCTTCTAAGCCCATATTTTTTAAAAGATCCATTTTCTCCTCCTTTATACCCCATATAGGTTGATATGCGTCCATTCGTCCTTATATTTCTCGGTCCACTCTATCAGACCTTCCAGCATATTTCTGTTGTGATTGCGGTTGGCCCAAATTTGGTCTCCGACATTTACAAGAATTTGTCTTGCATCTTCATCTTCCACCGTAAACCTCGTATAGTCAATGCCGCAAGCAGTTTCAAAGGCTTCATCAAAGCTCCGAGCGTCATAGAATCTCTTCCAGTGGTCTAAGAATGCGATCCAATCCTCCATGGGAATAGTTAGATTTATATATGTAGCAAACCCAATATCGACCTTTCCGAGAAACAGATCAACCTCCCCATAATAGTGGTCATTCACCATGACCCTTCCTTCCTCCAGCTCTCTGCCATCTTCCATAGCAGGATAGAGCAACAGATAATCACGCAAGTATCTGGATTGAAAAAGTTCAGGCATGCACAGGTCAATGCGAGCAATTTGATCTTCCTCATTTAATTGAATGCGGAGAACGACCTTGTTCGTTTTATCTTCAATGGTTTGCTCCAAGAGGAGGCACCATTCCCCTGAAGGGTAATACAGACTAACCATTCCCTCCGTTTTTTCTCCGTCCGTATGTATCTCCGCATTCCTCACCGGATTGAAGTTTCCTACAAGCTCCCATATGCTTCCGCAAGGAAACTTCTCCGTTCTTTTTAAGGTTTTAGCCTTTCCGATCAAATAATTGATCACAGCATCATACCCCACATTTGGTTCCATAACCCACTGAGATTCCATAACACAATCTTGGGCTAAACAAGGAAAAACAGGTGTAAAATCTCCACTTGCATACCCATTCTTGAGCATCAGAAGATAATCATAGACTAAAGTAGCCTGTTCCAATTTTGTCCTCATATACATACCACAGCCTTTCTATTTGTTGTCATGTCCATTATACATCGTTTCATCCCCAAACAGGTCGCTTTCCATGCGACATTTCTATTTTGAGAGAGTTTTTTGTTCTAAGTTGAAAAGGACTTGGTTGACGGTGTATAGATCGTAGATCCCCTGACGGAAGAAGTATTCGATGATAACATCCCTCTTGTTGCTATGGGACAGGGCGAAGCCGGCACGGCGAAGAAGATCGGTCACTTCCGAAAGGGAAAGGTGCAGGGCGAAGGCAAGAGCAATGATCGTATCCTTGGAGGGGGTGTAGTCCCGATCGGACATGATTTTAGAAAAAAGTCTGCGGTCTATTTGGGCGGCTTTGTATACTTCCGTATCACGAAGGCCCTTCCTGTAGATATGTAGGGACAAGGTCTCTACGAAGGTCTTGTCTGTGGTTCTATCTAAAACTTTCAGAAAACTCGCAGGCGGCGTCACGCCCCGATAATTCCTCATAAGGTCAGTCACCACTGAGGGATCATACCGGTCTTCGGCAGGTTTCTCTCCGGAGCCACGCATGCTGTATTGAACTCTATTCTCTAATTCATCATCAATGCTGTACCGCACATCCGTAACATTCGAGCTACCGTCCTTCTTGGAAAATTTGACGTTTCCTAAAGGAGGCTTTGCAGGTTTCGCAGTGGCAGGCTTTTCGGGAACGTAGTTCTGTCTCACATAGAAATCTGCTCTCTCAGTCAATTCTCTGATTTTCTTTTTTCTGAATATTTGAAACATGATATTACTCCTCCCATTTTTTCGGCTTGATCATACGCAGTCCATAGATATCGATACTTTCGATTGATATATTTCCATTTATGCTTAGATACCTTAGATACCTCTATTATATCATTTGCCCTGTCCAATAATTTGGACTTTGTTCAATTTATTTTCAAAATTATGCAGATTTTTTCGATTTTTCTTGAAAATACAAGGCGTTTATGTTAGACTACGGATGGATCCGGTGGATCTAATCTATAATGCACCGTTTTGGACGGTGTGTGCCCGTTATGGCACAGGTGATTTTTTGAAATCAAATATCGGAGATTGCGGTATGCGAATTCGACTGACTCCCTTTGGCGGTGATTTTTTGCGTGTGCATTGGAGGATCTGTGGTGATAATCATTATTTCTTTCCAAGCGGTGTTATGGGGAGTCGGTTTTCTTATTTCTTAGCCGCTGTTTACGGTCTTTACGATGACTACGGACAATCTCATTCCCGAAATTGCAGAGGCTTGGGGTTCAAGCGTGATTATCCCAGCCTTCGTGAAGATGGCAAGTACTACTTTGAAAACACGGTATTCTGGGACGAAGAAGGGCGGATCTCCGAAATATCTTTTGTTCGGATCTGCGACAAGGAAGGGCCTGTGGATGCCCCTATGCCTGATCCCGTGCAAATCACCATTCGCATCCGTGCTAAGACAAAGGTATACACCGTAGACGGGAGAGACTTGTGCTACGCTGTTGCAAAGGGTTGTACGGAGGCACTGAAAAAATACGGCTTCCGGGGATATTCCCTGTCAACAAGTGGATACGATCCCGGCGATTTCCTCTCTCTTGAGATGTTGCTGTTTGTAAAAGCCTATGCTTTGGATGCCCTTGATGTCTGCAAAACTACGGAGCTGTGGGCACATCCCCATAGCTGGCCAAGAGCCGAAGGCTCCTGCTTCATGAAGGAAATCGAACTGCTGCTCTTGGATATGTAGTTTCTCCTCTATTGACTTTTTCGGATTATCTACTATAATACCTTCTGTAAAGCATTGCTCTTTGTCTTTTCGGTAGGGTTCCTACACCGGTTGTAGGCGCAGCCGCCGTTGGTAAAGGGGAAGCTTTACTTTTTCATCCCATGTCCATTGAAAACTTTTTTTATACACAAAGGAAGTTTTCAGTACCCCTGTCCTTTCCCGCTTCTATTGCGATATTTTGGACAAAGTTATCACCAATTCGCTATTGCCATTTCCGTTTACTTGCTGTATACTGTAACATAGCCGGGGAGAATGTGGAGTACCTGCAATGGCTTCGTCTGAAGCAAATTGAGCTACAATAATTCGGATTCTTCGTTCGCAGACATTTCATACACAAATAGTGTTGCCGTACAGGGCTGAATTTGCTCTGTACGGCAACACTGTTTTTATGATGGTATTCTCTATGCTTAAAAATTTCGTTTCTTCACAAGAAAGCTGTAGTCCGACAATAAACACGCTTACTGCTTCTTACCTGTTCACATTCAATATTGCGTTTACCCTTTCTCTTTCCGATAGAGATAGATCAACTTTTTCCATAAGAGCAAAGAGTAATTCACAATTGAGTCGTGTTCCTTCATAATACGAGATTGTAAATTCCGCGAGGGATTCGTGTGTTAATTGTGTATACCGGCTATTTTCCTCTTTCTTCGCTCTCAGTCATCTCTCCAAAGAGGACACGCAGATAGTCACGACGGCCATATAGGATACGGTCTACATAGATATCGTTTTGGGATATACGATAGAATGTCATGTAGTTTCCGCTAACAATGTAGCGGTAATCTGTTTCTGCGTCTGTGATAGAGGACAGCTTAGCTCCAAGGGAAGGAAACAACCCCAATTGGCCAACATCATCCATAATGCGATTTATCACCTTGCGAGCTGCGGTTGCATTGGATAATTCAGATTCTATATATTCCCAAATATCATCCAAGTCTCTCTTGGCTTCCGGAGAATAGTAGATATTATTCTTCATCGGTTTTTGCACGGAAGTGTGCCCTCATATCATCGGAAGAAATCCACCCATTTTGCTCTCCGGATCGGCGACCTTTGTTCAACTCATTCATCAATCGAAGAGTGGCCTCTGTTTTTTCGTAATCCTGCATATCAATGATCACATAGCGACCACGGCCGTTCTTTGTAAGAAATACGGGCGCACCTACAGCTACATCATGCAAAACCTCAGTGTAATTACGCAAATCGGAAATCGGTTTAATATTCGGCATAACGAACAACTCCTTTCATGAGTAGTATACACCAATCTGCTGTAAAATTCAACAGCAAATTTGCAGCAACTTCTGTTTTCTGTAGTAAATAATGATTGAAAACTTCTATGCCATATGATATACTCAAGAAAATAAATACCGCTATGAGGTGAAAATATGGCAAAAGGAATCATTTATGTAATGACAACCGTTGTGCCCGGTTTAATTAAGATCGGCAAAACCGGAACCGATAATTTTGAAAGCAGAATGTACCAACTGGAACGCAACGGTTACTTTAATGTCGTAGGTCTGAAAAGAAGATTTGCAATTGAAGTTGAAGATTATGATGAAAAAGAAAAGTTGCTCGATGAGATTTTCGCAAAAAGCAATGTTCAAGGTTCCGAGCTATTTTCGTTAGATCCCGATCTTGTAGTGCAGCTATTGTCTTCTTTTGAAGGGCGACAAATCTACCCTGAAACAATGACTAAAGAAGAAGTCTTTATTTCTGCTACTGAAGAACACAAAATCAAGGGAGACTGGGCTCTCATACCGGACGGAAAATACTATCTCGCCCAAAATGTAAAAGGCTTCGGTAAGGTAACTGCAACAATGATAGTATCTGATGGAAAGCTTTTCGTTGAAAAAGGCAGTATCTGTGCACCCACAAAAGATGGATGGGTTCCTGAGGCACGCAGAAAAGCACAAATCAAAGACAACATCCTTTTGGAAACATCTGACGCAAATTCTCCTTCAACCGCAGGATGGATTGTATTAGGTCATGCAAACAATGGTTGGTCTGTCTGGAAAGA
Organism: Faecousia sp.; assembly: GCA_045644345.1. Classification (GTDB taxonomy): domain Bacteria; phylum Bacillota; class Clostridia; order Oscillospirales; family Oscillospiraceae; genus JAZOXB01. The sequence continues at coordinate 25,403 of JAZRGR010000194.1, forward strand.
TTCCGAGGGGAAGCCCATTGATATCTATAGGAAGTAACTCTTTAGCTTTTCCAATCATCCAACGACAAATTAATCAGAGTTGCCGTACAGGACCATTTGGTTCTGAGCGGCAACTCTGTTTTATCGGTGGCTTTTATGGAGGAAATTGTCGATGCCTGTCTTTTGGGGTCGGAGGGGGTCGAGGAGCCCTCTCGGATACGCAGGGTTGGGGTGGTGAAATTTGGCGAAATGTACTATTTTAGGCCCAGTCTTTTGTGGAGATTGATCATGGAAATGGCGAAAAATTGCCATGTTTCCAATGTTGTCTGTGACGGGTCTCCCTCACGGATACGCAGGGTTCGGCGGATCTCTTTGGGGATCACCACGCGACCGAGGTCGTCCCATTATGTCAAGAAAAGACCGAAAGAAATTTTGAATCCCGAAAACCCTTGAAAATACAGGGATTTTCGGGATTCTGCACATTTCAGAAAAACTGCAAAAAATGCCGATTTTGGGGTACCCATTATGTTATAATTTCCCCTTTTGCAATCTTACGCTTTTATTTCGTCAAATTTCCAAACGATTTCAATGCTCTGTCTATCGTGGACAACGATCCGTTCCACCGCATCGTACAGGTGTGCCTTGAGCATTTCTTCTGACAGATTCGCCATGTGGGACACAGAGGATCGTCGGGCTTGTTCCTGAGCTTGGTTCTCTCGGTCTGCTTCGATTTGTGCTTCGCACCGAGCGATCTGCTCCTGTAAGTCCTCTTGCCTTTTGGCAATGGCTTCTTTCTCTGCAAGATACTGCTCTGCGGTCAGCTTTCCTTCTCGATAAGCTTCATACTTGCTCACTTTCTCCCGACCGCAATTTTCATACTGCAGTTTCAAACGGGAGAGCTGCTTCAAAGGGTCTGTTGCCGATGCTTTTTTCTTCTTCGGTGCTTTGACGGAGCTGATTTCGATCTGCTTTTTGAGGGCTTCCAACAAAACCTCCTCTAAAGCAGCCTTTTTCCAATATACCTCTTTGCACAGGCTTTCATCGTGATAGCGATGAGAGGGACAGGCAAATACGGTTCCGTTGGCCTTCTCCAGCTTCCCTCCGCAGTGGGCACAGTAGTATACCCTGTCCATTCGGTCTTGGGGGTTGCGAGCTGAGCTTTTTCTCTTTCGGATGGAGGCTTGTGCCTGATCGTATTCCTCTTGGGTCACGATGGCTTCGTGTGCATTTTCACGGATGTACCATTCTTCCTTAGGAACACGGCGTTGGTTCTTGTCTCGAATGGAACGGCTTTCCCGTGTGTGGTTGACCATAGTTCCGGTATATTTGATGTTATCAAGAATATTCCAGACATGACTGCGTGTCCAGTGGGTTTGCTTCTCAACATGTCTCCTGCTGATGTTCTTTTGCTGTAACGGTGTGGGTATGCCTTCAGCGTTCAGCGCCTTTGCAATCGCTGTGCATGATTTTCCTGCAATCATATCCATGAAAATCCGCCTAACAATAGGGGCTGTTCTCTCATCCGGCAGAAGCTGATGCTTCTGTTTTGGATCTACCCGATATCCATAAGGGACACAAGAAACATATTGTGCTCGTTTCTGCCGTACTCCCATGCCGGACTTCACCTTTTGGGACAGATCCTTGCTATAGTAGTCGTAGATCAAGTTCCGAAAGGCCACATCCATACCTATGGTCTTTCCCCGGTGTCCTATGCTGTCATAGCCGTCATTGACGGACTTGAAACGGATTCCGAGGAAGGGAAAGATATGCTCTAAATAATCGCCTACTTCAAGGTAGTCTCTGCCAAAGCGAGATAAATCCTTTACCACAATACAACTGATTTCACCCCTTTTTGCGTGTTCAATCATCTGAGCAAAGCCGGGACGGTCAAAATTCGTGCCACTGAACCCGTCATCGAAAAACTCTACACGAGGGAGATCACAAAGAGCAGGAAGCTGATCCAAATGACGGTTGATCAGCAAGCGTTGGGATGTAATACTGTTGCTTTCGTCCTTCAAGCAGTTGCTTCTCTTGTCCACATCTTCCAAGGACACACGCATATAGACCGCTACCTGTTGCCTCATCATGCAATCTCCTTCCTAAGTTTTTCACAAAGTGCTTTCAGTGCCGTAAGCTCATCTGCATAGCTAAGGGTGATTTCCAGAGAGCCACCCTCTTTTAGCTTGATTCCTTGCACAAATGCTTCTATCATTTCGGAAGTCAGTTCTCTTCCGTCGTAGAAACGCTCCACAAGGGCTTTCCAATTCGTTTCTTGGAGCTGCTCCGGCTTTCTTTCGCCCATTATTTGAGATAATTGATGCTCCAATGCCTGGATATCTTCGGTTAGAATGCGGCGATGATGTACATAGTCCTCTTGGGAAAGCAAGCCTTCCTTCAAGTCTATGTATGTGCTGTTCAGTGCCGACTTTTTTTGTGCGAGCTTCTGTTTTAAGTTTTGGATCTCCTGCCGGCAAGCTGTTGCCTTCTTCTGTTTTTTCTTTGCGGATTGCAGATGACGGACGGCATTGTCCATATCCACAAACAGTTCCATTTGGGATTGCAGAAATGCAAGCACCGCTTCATCCAAATCTAATTTCCGCATTTTGACATCGGAGCAGGCTCTTGTCCCGTGCTCGGCATAGGTAGGACACTTGAACATAAAATACACCTTGTCCCTCTTTGTACTGAAGGAACGGTGAAGCTTCATAATTGCACCGCAGTGAGCACAGGTCAGCTTCTTTCCATAGAGATTCTTTTCCTTGGGAAGATGATCGTATTTCCCCACATTCGCTTTTTGTTTGGATGTCGCCTCTTGGTTGATTCTCTGTACCTTCTCAAAAAGGGATTCTTCTATAATCGGCTCGTGGGTATGCTGTACCACGATCCATTCATCCTCCTCCGTCAGGTGATAAGGAATTCCTGCGTATAAACATTGACTCCCCTTCTTCTGTGCCATTGTCCCGATATAGACCATATTCTTCAGCAAATCGGTAATCATATGCTTATTCCAGAGGATGGTACGGCCTTTCTTGTTGTTATTGGTTTCAACCCCTTGGTGAAGTTTGTGCTGGCTCGGAGAAGGAATCGCCATGTCATTGAGCCGTTTGTTGATGCCCATATAGCTCAAGCCACCGGCCCTCCAGCGGAAGATCATCCGCACTATGGAAGCTGTTTCTGCCTCAACCAACAGACGATTTTTGTTGTTCGGATCCTTTTGATAACCATAGGGAGCATAATTCCCAATATAGTCCCCTCGTTCCATTTTCCCCTGTAGAGCGGTCGTAACCTTTCGGGAAATGTCCTTTGCATAATAGTCGTTAACAATATTTTGCAGGGATGCTGATAGCTGTCCTTCACTTGTTATGGTCTCCGTATCGTAGTGATCATTGACAGCAATAAAGCGAAGTCCGTAAAAGGGACACAGTTTTTCGATAAATTGGGAGGTTTCAATATAGTTTCTTCCCAAACGGGACAGGTCTTTCACCAAGATACAGTTCACAGACCCCTCCTGTACCGCCTCCATCATTTCTTGAAATGCCGGTCGGAGAAAGTCCGTTCCGGTGTAGCCATTGTCTGCAAACACAGCCACCTTCTTGAGAAACGGACGGTCTGCCATATAGCTTTCCAAGATCCGCTGTTGATTTTCAATAGAATCCGAGTCCCTTCCGTTGTCCTCTACAGACAAACGAATATACAAGGCGGTATTCCATGTCTTCTCCTCCCGGATTTCCGGTTGTACAGAAGTCTTTCGGGATGTTCTTGCCATTTATACCGCCTCCTTCCGTTCCTTCAAAAATTCCAGTATCGAAGCAAATCTATCATAGTGCAGAAGCTTGATTTCTATGTCATGGTCCTGGGTAATATAAATCCGATCTATAAGGCTAACCACCGTGCGACGGGTTAGCTCTCGGATATTTTCGTACTCCTTAAATTGGGCAAGCCAGCCTTGTTGCTCTGCCAAACCGCCCATAATGCTGTTTCGCTCTCCGATCAGGCGAGTGATCGCCTCGTTCGCTTCTGCAATCTGCTCGTCAAATCCACTGCGGAACAGCTTATACTCTTCCTTGGAGATAATCCCTTTCTGGAAGTCCTCGTATGCACCAACCTTCAATCGGCGGTATTTGTCTATATTTTCTTCTTGGACTGCGATCTTTGTCTTGATCTTTTCCAATTCTCGATTTTCCCAAGCCAAGGCATCTACCTCTTTGAGAGCCGCTTCCATATCCATTGCTGCCGCAATGTGGGTTTGCAGAACCGCAAGCACCGCATCATAAAGCTTCGATTCACGAATGCGATGGCTGGTAGAACAGTTTGTATTGTCATTCTTATTTCCACTGCAAATATAGACGGCATCCGGCGGTTTTCGTAGCATAGGACTGCCGCAATCCTTGCAGAACAGTTTTCCTGCGAACAGTGTTACAGCCGTGCCTCCCGTAGGACAACGAGTATCCTCCTTCATAAGCTGTTGCACCAAGTCGAACTGGGATGCAGATATAATGGCCTCGTGGGCATTTTCTGTTCTGCTCCACTCAGAGGAAGGCTTTTGCACTTTCTTCTTGACCTTGTGATTGGGAGAGGTTGTTTTCCCCTGCACCAAAGTACCAATATACATCTCGTTTTTGAGAATGCGGTGGATAGCAACAGGGGTCCACTGCCCCATGCCTTTGGGCTGAAAGCCCGTGACCCGTCCATTTCCATGGACTTTCTTATATTCATTTGGAGAAAGAACACGCAGGTCATTGAGCCTCTTTGCAATATTCCCGGGTGATAACCCTTCTAACTTCCAACGGAAAATATCCTGCACTACAGCAGCGGCTTCCGGATCCACAATCATACGGTTCTTGTTTTCGGGATCTCGCAGATAGCCATACACCACTCGTGGGGCAATAAACTGACCGTTACGGCGTTTCGCCTCTAAGTTTGTCCGAACCTTGATGGAAATATCTCTGCAATAGGAATCGTTCATCAAGTTCTTAAATGGCAGGATCAGTTCATTGTCTACTGCACCGGGCTGAGCATTATCGTAATGATCGTTGATCGCAATGAATCGAACACCAAGACGAGGAAATACCTTCTGGATGTATTCACCGGCTCCGATGTACTCTCGTCCAAAACGGGACAAGTCCTTGACCACAATGCAATCAATTTCCCCCTGCTTGACAGCTTCCATCATACGGTTAAAGCCGGGACGCTCAAAATTCGCTCCCGTATATCCATCATCACAAAATTCCTCAACCACAGTAATCTCCGGGTATTTTTTCAAGAAGTCAAGGATCATCATTCTCTGACTTGTAATACTATCGCTTTCCGATTTTCTCCCGGAAAGCAAATCGTCGCCATCCTCCCTGGATAAACGCAGGTAGATGGCGGCCTTGTAATCTCTATCTAAAGATAATCTTATCATAGTACGCCACTTCCTTTTCAAGTTTCGTCGAAAGGCAGGGCGTTCCGCTGATTTTCACCGCCCTTACTATAGCACAGGAATGAACATAAGTCCAATGTGAAAGCTTTCCGAAAAAGCCACCATTTTACATAGTTGTAAATTTAACAAGTCTTTTCCGACGATTGGCGAAATATTTTTCCGACGATTGGCGAATCATTCACATGCTTGCCAAAAGATTCAGGAAATTATCATTGATGGTTGCCTGAGTATTGGCATAGGAAACACGCACCACCGTATCTCCCACCTTGAACAAATAGGGGTTACGGATTTGTTCCACATAGGACTTCATCCGTTCCTCCACAGGAAGCGTGCGATCAATTTTCACTTGACGGATATCCACGAGGGAATCCAAAATTTCTCTTCTGCCTTGCTCCATAGTTTCACCACCTCTTCCTTTATACTCTTAACCAATTTTTCCCTTTTTATTCCGGCACAGAAAAAGCACCTGTAAGAAATCCGTCATATTGATTCCTTACAGGTGCCAAATTCCTTACCGTATCCAAATTTTTCGTCTACGGGATCGTTTTCGTGGAGTTCCAATACTGATGTTTGCGGCTCGGTCTACGGCTCTCATAAAGCCCTTGTCCGCTGTGCCGATGTAGGTCATAAGGTAACGCTTGTCGATGGTCGAAAGCTGTTCCAGCATCAACATAGAGACCTCAGGAAGCCCAAATTTTGCTCCAATCAATATATGTGTGGGTTGACGGAGCTTCTTGATTTCCGTTGTGATGGCTGCTACAATTACCGTAGGTGCATGGCGATTTCCTACATCATTCTGTAAGACCATGGCTGGTCTGATTCCCTGCATCAGGGAGCCGGGAACCTTACCGAAATTCACAAAGTAAATGTCACCTCGAACAATGGCTCTACCCATTCGCAGTACCTCCCCGTTCCTTCCGTTCATACAGAAGCAAGTCCCGACCTTTCCGCTGTTGGCAGATATCACAGAGGTTTCTCTGCTCCATATCGGTCATGGCAAGGACTATGTAATAGCGTTTGCTGTTAAAAAACACATCTGCACAGGACTTGCACAAAGTCAAATCTAAAGGGTTCACCGGGCTTTTCTTGCATACTATTGTATCCATAGCGATCACATCCCGTAGGTACAGGTGTCTATCTCCCAATCATAAAAGCGACAGTACTTACACTCCGTAACCGGCTCTATATGCTTTTTCCCCCTGTTCACAAAGCGGTGGCAATCGGGAACGGTTTCCATAGTAGGCCGAGCGACAATCCGCCCCATCTCTCGGGACAGTACGAACTCATACTCACAGTCCGGATCCAAAGCGTACGCAAGCTCATCCGGCACAAGAACAGTAATGTTTCTCTTTACGGTCATGGCTAAAATTCCTCCATTTGTTTGTAACTTCAGCTAATGATCATCGCTGCAGCTCGTGGTCATTAGGTCAAGCTACAAACCCCAAGGCTTCACCACAAGGCAAAGCCTTAGGTTTGTACATTCGTCAGTTTACCAATCCTCGTTCCTGCCCCCGGATCTCGACGGCGTATGTCCACTTCGTTGGTGCGCTCGGATTTCTCGTCATGGCGTCACTTTGCTCGGAAGGTATCCCGGATTGCTGATCATTCAATTGTAAAGGTGCAATGTGTCTCAGACTTGGCGTTTTGCCCTGCCCTCAAGCACACCCATATTATAAGAAATCTTCCTCCGGTTGTCAGTATCACATCTGAATCAATTACACCCAATCCTGTATCAATGTTGATACAATTTCAATACAGTCCAAAAAATTCGATCCGATAGCATGAAATTCATGCCACCAGATCGAATTATTACTTACTGTTAAATCCCACTAATTTCTAATATCCACTCTCGTCAACGCGCTAACAAACAACTCTACGACATTCTCACCCCTGATCGTTTCTGTGCAGACAGCATTCCAAGCATCATATTTTTAACCGCATTCTGAATGATATATTTGTTGTCATCGTTTAATTGCTTATACATCTCTGCAAATTCATCCGTCTCCCCCCTGAGTTCAGGTGGAAACAAACTCGATATGGGTGTTTTTGTTGCACGAAGGAGGCGGAGCAGATAGTCCATGCTTATTGCACCCACACCACCCTCATGGCGAGCGACTGTGCTGCGGGAGATTTCCAAGGTCTCTGCAAAGTCCATTTGAGATTCGCCATAGCTTTCTCTCACTTCCCGCAAGCGGTCACTAATATACTTCATATCTTTTTCCACAGCCGCACCTAAATACAATTCGCTCTCCAACACAGTCACCTCCTTACTATGCAAAAACGCCCACCAACAACGGTGGGCGTTCTTTATATTAGGGCCTTTTCCGTTATGCCCATATTGTAGCAGAAGATGATTAAAAAAGCAGTATCACTTTCGTCGGACATTGGTCGGACCTTAGTCGGACGAAAAGTCGGACTATTACGCTATGTGTGCCGGAACAAGCAGTTCCTCGTAATTCCGTATTGCAACCGTCCAAAAAGCAATCCCGAACAGCATAACCGCTTCTTTCTTCCTGTCATAATACCTGCTTCGTTCCAGATGGAGCTCAAACAAGATCTCGTCTTCTTGATAGTCCACCGAAGATAGATAGCATTTGCTCAAAATGTCAAAGTGAGTCTTGCCGAAATCCGGAAACTCCGCTACTCTGAGTAATGCGTGATTCACCATTTCTTGCAAAAGTCCCACATCCATATAAGTGGTGATACGAGTTAAAAAGGTTTGTTTTTCCTCCGTTGCAGAAAACTCCTTCAGATAATGGAATGCCTCCTTCAAACGGATACGATCTTCGTAAGTCATCGGCTTTTCTCCCCATCGGTTTCCGGGTACACGAGACCAATACAAATTGCTAAAGCTACTTAAAAGGAGTTTTGCCCTCTTACACAAATTCTCTTCATCAATATGATGTGCCGCACAAATACTATGGATGCAAACCCACGCTTTCGATTCTTTTCTTCCCATAATAGCATACAATTCTCCTTTCCGGTAGTAACATGATTTTTTACGCTTTATAGCGATTTAATAACTTTCCGAGCTACCCCCTGTATCACAAGTTCCCGCACACGAATTTCTAAATCGGGATATTTTTCTTGATTCTCGTATTTCAGAATAGCCTGCCCGCTGGCTTCATCAATTCCTGCATAGGTTTTAAGGGTATTCTGTTGATTTTCATCCAGAGCCACCACAATATCCCCCACATTGGCCGTGCGTACATTCTCCACTATCACAAGATCACCTTCGTCAATTCCATCGTCCACCATGGAGTCGCCGTTGGCACGGAGAATATAGAAGTCACCACGACCGAAAATCATTTCAGGCAATTTCACATATCCCTCTATGCTTTCAAACTCCACTTCCGGTGAACCACAGCGAATCGTTCCCACAATAGGAGCCGTTACGCAGGGCGCCATCCGATCCACAACCTGCGGTGTCTGAATGGACTCCCCATCATAGAAGATCATGCCCTTCTGTGCCATTTCCAGAAGATACCGATAAATCGTAGACCTGGCACACCCAAAAGCCGTCGCAATCTTCCCAATAGAAGGAGATGTCCGTCTTTCTCCGTAATACTCATCCACAAAGTTCCTAATGTCCTCCATCAGCTTCGGATCCTTGTACCGCATAAAGCCCCTCCGTTTCTATCCGAAACATTTGTTCCCGATAGCTTTATTATACACACTTTCCCCAAAAATGCAATACCCTTTTTCAAAAAACGGAACAAGGTGTCGAATCTGCTCGACACCTTGCCCAAAAAATCGTTCTGGTTATACCAAGGAAAAATTATGTTCCCAACGCAGAACTAAAGCCATAACTTTTAAGATAACCATTTGTGCTTGGTATCTTAGCTGGTCTTGTCTATAATAACTTTCCCAAATTTTTTTCTTTTGCTACTACTATACGGTTGCTATGGGACGCTATAATCCGATTGATTTTTTGTACCGTCTGTGCTTTTGCCATACGATAATCAACAACATTTACTGGGGCGCACCCTTTTACGATCATCAAGAAATGGTTTGGAGATAGGGGAAAGTAATATCCATTCATATTTTCTGATTCCACCATAGAAAGATGTTGAAATGCAGGATTATCAGATGTTATAAACGTTCCGGCATCCGGATATGTTTCAAATAAAATGAATTGGCATTTATCTAAAACTTTTTCTATTATGTTATGATAAAACCCGCTATTTTGCTTAAAAAACATTTTGTAAAGTTCCGAAAACCATACCGCTTCCATCATTTCATCAATTTCTTCCTGATACCCAAAGCTTTGTATAAGTATGTCTCTTATTGTTGAGTAAACCCCTGTCTTTGGAAACTGAGGGCTACGGCATACCATCATAAAGAAGAATCCTAACATATCCATTGCAACTTTTTCATTTATAATTTTGTTGCCAGATCCCGGGGCTGGGACTGCCCGACAGACCGCTGTGATAAAAGACTGCATGATAGATTCCCATTTTGACTCATAGAAACTATCAAAAGCATCCTCTAATATATAACACGTCTTCTCGTTAAACCGACTTAGTATCGCTTTTTTTCGAGCAATTCTTCCGTCGTAGTAATAAAAATCCCAGTCTTCTATGTTAAAAAAGTGCTTACGGATACTTTGTTTTGTTTTAATAATGCTTTTTCCAAACTTCCCATAGATAGGAGAAGGTGGGTTGTTTGTCATAGCCTTGTAAACTTCATCGACAAAATATGTGAAAACTCGTGGACATCTTCGTGCTAAATACAAATGATTGAACCGAATTGTGTATAAATGCGGTGTCCATAGGATTTTTTCACGAGTGCTTCCTTCGCCGATCAACGTCCTGTTTTCAAAATAATAGACACCATCAAACTTTTTGGTCGGTTCTTTTGATGTCTCAACTTTTGTCTCCCAAGCTTTTAAGTACACCCTTGGCACATAGTGTTGTTTTCTTGTTGGCATGTTCCTCTCCTTTCAAGAAACTCAACAATCAGTCTTTCCGCAAAGCACGGTACAATTCTGTTGCCATAGCTTCTTGCACTTTCTGATAGAAGTCCGGATCGTTGAATAGTTTTGCGAAGGAGTCGTTGTTGTCCAGGAAGCACTGGGTTACGATGTCACGGAACTTGTCCGGGAACAGGGACTGTACGAACATCTCAGTGCTGTTATCCTTGGCATACTTGCGGAATTTCTTAACCTCGGAGTCCTTCATGAACATCTGATAGATACCCTCAATGATGACACGGTCAGCATCGGTGAAATTACCGCTGAAGCGCTCGTTGACCTTATCAATGATGCTCTGGAGAGTATCTTTCTTTTTGTTCGGAACCTTCGGAGCAGTGTTACCGCCGGGCACAAATGCAGGCGGTTTTTCGTCAAGAACGATTGCTCCACAGAAGGTCTCGGTAAGGGATGCGTATTCCAGTTTGATTTTATCTTCAATGTTACCAATGTCCTCTCCACCGGTTCTCGGAAGAAGTCTGATCAGGTGGAGCGTGTACTGATATTCATTGAACAAATCTCTGTCATGTAGACGCACCAGCTGTGTAACGAAAGAATATGCCTTGTTGAACTTGCGCACATAGTCGCGAACAGCGTAGCGTTCATCTTCTGCCAAATCCATATACCGAGCGATAACAGGACGGAACATACCCGCCAGTCTGCCAAGTGCAGCAGCATCCTGTTCCTTGCCCGCTTGGGTTACCATAAACTTGTTAAAAGTCTCTACATCCTCAAAATTGTAGAGCATGAAGTCACGGATCTTGTTGCGGAAATCATAGACCTTGTTCAAATCCGTGCTGCCTTCCAGAGTGGTGGTCTCATAATACGGCAGGAAAGCTCCCTTGATATCCTCTTCGGTGTTTTCGAAGTCCAGAACAAAGGTACTGCTTTTGCCGGAGGTCGTTCTGTTGAGGCGAGAGAGGGTCTGCACGGCAGTTACATCACGTAGTTTCTTATCCACATACATTGTATGAAGCAGCGGTTCATCAAAACCGGTCTGATATTTGTTTGCAACAACCAAGATGTTGTACTGACTGCTGTGGAAAGCCTTACGGAACTTCTTGTCCGTGGTGATGTACTTGCCGTTCTCATCCAAGTTCATAGTCGCCTCAGTGAACGGCTTTTCACTGGGATAATCCTCAAGGGTAACCTCGCCGGAGAAAGCAATCATAACATCGCAACCAACACATTGCTCTGCGTGGTCAGCAAGATATTTCTTGATTGCGAGATAATAGCGCACTGCGTTTGCACGGCTGTCTGCCACGACCATAGCCTTACCCTTGTTGCCGATCTGATAACGGCAATTCTCAAGGAAGTTGGTCATAATCATCTCGGTTTTCTGCGCGATGGTGTAACCATGCTGTTTGTAATATTTGAACAGCGCACGGGAAGCCGCGCCCTCAATGAGTTCCGGGTTATCTTCTGACACACGAATCAGCTTAAACGCTTCTCTCACCGTGGTGTAATTGGACAGTACATCCAGGATATATCCTTCCTCGATAGCCTGCCGCATGGAGTATACATGGAAGGGAGCCTTTATAGGTTCACCCTCAGCAGTTGTACCAACCACCGTACCGAAAGATTCAAGCGTTTGTCCCTTTGGTGTTGCGGTGAATGCGAAGAAAGACTGGTTATCGTGCCTGCCCTGACCGATAACAGCGTTGATGTATTCGTCGGTCAGATCCACTTCTTCCTCTTCGATTCCTGCTTCCTCGGCATATTCCTTAATGGCAACACCGATGTCAATCAGGCTGCGACGAAGGGATTTTGCACTTTCACCATTTTGACCTTGGTGGGCCTCGTCGATAATCACAGCGAACTTACGACCACGGAACTTCTCCATATCCTTCTTGGCAAAGAGGAACTTCTGGATAGTACAGATAATGATACGCTTCTTATCGTTGATGGCCTCCGCAAGGCTGCGAGAGTTCTTCTTATCGTCAATCGCTTCAACCAAACCGACCTGATGCTCAAAGCTGTTAATGGTGTCCTGCAACTGGCTGTCCAGCACCACACGGTTAGTAACTACAATAACAGAATCGAACAGACCGTTGTTATTAATATCATGAACAGAGGCGAGGCGGTATGCGATCCATGCAATAGAGTTGGACTTGCCGGAGCCTGCGGAGTGCTGGATCAAATAGTTTGTGCCAACACCGTTTCGGCGCACATCAGCTATGAGTTTACGCACCACATCATACTGATGGTATCTTGGAAAAATCATCTTTTCCTTGGTGACAGTCTTGCTGATACCGTTCTTGACGACTTCCTCTTTTTCCTTCACAAAGGAAATGAAGCGATGGATCAGGTCGAGTAGGCTGTCCCGCTGCAAAACCTCCTCCCACAGATAGCTTGTAGCATATCCTTCAGGGTTCTGCGGATTGCCTGCACCACCGGTCACACCTGCACCATTGGAACCTTGATTGAAGGGCAGAAAACGGGTATTGCCGTCTGCCAACTGCGTGGTCATCCATGCTTCGTAAAGGTCAACGGCAAAGTAGACTAAGAAGCGGTGATTCAGACGGAAGGCAAACTCCTTGGAACTGCGGTCATTCCTGTACTGATTGATGGCACAGATATAGTCTTGCCCGGTCAACTGGTTCTTCAGTTCCAGCGCAACAACGGGGATACCATTGACAGAAAGAACCATGTCGATAGTGTTGGTATTTGCGGTTGTATAGCGGAACTGACGGGTGCAGCCGAGGATGTTTGCTTCATAACGCTCTGTGGCAATGGGATTCAGATCAGACTCCGGCTTGAAGAAGCAAACCTTCAGCTTACAGCCCATATCCTCAATGCCGTTACGAAGGACATATAGCAGACCTTGGTTGCAGATGGTGGTTTCTAGTCGGTGATACAGCTTATCTGCTGCATTGTTTCCGTAAAACTTGGTATACTTAGCCCATTCCTTGGGCTGGGTTTTTGCAATGAATTCGCAGAGGACATCCATGTAGATGCACGTGGAAACATCATGCTGACGGGCGTGAACCCAGTTGCCCTCTGTGTCCTGTCCGCAGAACTGGGTATAGCCACCTTTCGGGGAAATCAGGAAGGATTCTATGTCCCGTTCAAATCGTTTTTCGCTTTTATCCATCAGATCTCCTCCTCTGATTCATGGGTTTGTTTCGTAGAACGTGCGCTGTACACAAAATCCTCTGTGAGGTCGAGATCATACTTTCTCAGCAGTGCACGAATAAAGCAAATACAGTCATAGGCAGAATACCCGGTACTAATGTAGATTCCCGCATCCTTTTTGAGTTCAACAGGATTCCTGACACCATCTTCTTCATAAGAGAATACGGGGTTCAGCCATGTAGGGAATTTCTCATGGTTTTTAGCCATGGTTTCAATGACACTGCTATCTAAGTCATAGAGTTTTCTTGCCACGGAGCGAACCATGAATGCAAAGCTATCCACATTAACACGCTCACCAAGCAGCTCGTAGTAATTTACATGCTTGTATGTCGCGTTATGAGGGTCAGCAACCGTATACAATGCGTATCTGGGATCCCGGAATTCGATTTTCTGTGAAGGATATTCGATGGGGAATAGTTTCAGGATCAATCCTGTCAATCTCTTGGCACGATCTTCTATGGTTTCTGCATTCCAGTCAGTCTTGTCTTTCACATCGCTGTACAGGATGGTGACATGGGTAACTGTTTCCTCCAAAAGTTCTTGCTTTTCGTAGAAGGGACGGTCTCCCAGTTCGCTGTTATAGCCCGTCAAGGTCAGATTGCCTAAAGTATGCAGATAGCGGTCTCTGACGGTTTCCCATTCATCCCCCAGCATTTTCTGCCATGCGGTAGACAGATTTTTATTCTGAGGCATAATATGCTCAATGGTCAGATTGTCCGTTACAAGCTTTTCTTTCCCTTGATTTTCAATAGCAGCAAGCAGATACTTGCACAGTGCATTCTTGCGATACAGATTGCGTTCTTTCAGCGCCTGCATGAAATCTGCATCACTGGGAATCGCATCTTTGGAGGTCATCTGCAGCATAAAGGACACAATGGCATCATAGTAGTGTGCCTTATTCTCCTCTCGTGCAAAAACACGGCTATACAGTGTCTTATAAAAACCACGCAAGGAGTTAGAACCGATTTCGCAGGTGAGACGGCGGATGCTGTAATGAAGCAGAAGGTTTAGCACCTTTCCCAACTCAGCCTTGTCAATGATTCCATTCTCATAGTCATCAAAGATATGGAACAAGAAAAGGTAGCCCGTCGTTTGATTCAAGCGGCGAAGACCTTCCAACGCACTGTTGATTTCAGAGCCCAAGTTTACATCGCCATGAAAGAAGATGTGGTACTGCTTGGCATAATGCAGAAGCTCGGCAAGCATGGATTCATTGGTATACTGACCGCCAAGATAGATTTGCTTAAAGTCACGATATGCTTCACTTTCCTTTGTGAAGCCGTCCATCTTCATGTTCAGATAATCCAGGAAGAAGCTTTCCATGCGATCCTTGGAAAGCAATTCCTGCATCACCAGCCAGTATTCTTCATAGAGTCGTTCCTGATCGTCATCCGTCATCAGCACATAGTTGCGGATTAGGTCAGGCAGGCCCAGCTTAATGCCGGTAGAATTAATGCGTTCAAAGATTTCCTGTGCATCATCGTCCTGTTCAAGCTTAATGTCGGCACAAATCAAGCTGTCAATTCCATCATGAATCATCATAATAGAGTTGTCAGGGTCTTCAGCCAAGAACGCCGCAATCAGATCTCTAAACAGCATATAGTTGTGATAAATAATGCCGTCCTTGCCTTTGTTCATCTTGTCCAACTTGCCGGCCATGAGCAGCTGTAGCTGATCGTTATCTGTCTTGACAGGCTTCAATTTCAGCTTGCTTTTGTCGTCAAATCCGTAGCGGTTGAACTTGTCCTCATTGTAGAGATACTTCTCTAATGCAGCCTTGTCGGCCTCGTCGGTTGCAGAATCAGCAAGTGCTTTGATGAGTATATATAAAGTAGTAAAACGCTGCTGACCGTCAATGATGATATAGCGGTCAATATGCTTCTTCGTGGGGAGCGGTGCATAGACAAAAGAACCGCAGAAATGTTCACGATCTTTCTTGAATGCAAGTACGATATCCTCAAACAGCTTCTCACACTGCTCCGCAGTCCAGGCATAATCCCGCTGAAAGACAGGAATGCAATATTGCTTTTTATTGGGCTGAATGTAGTCATTCAGCATTCGTCCACTTTCAATTCTCATAAGCCTGATGCTCCGTTCTATGTTTTTCTTATAGTGTGCCTTATTTATCGCCTAAAAGGGTCACTCCGCAGTCGACTTTTTATCAAACTCTTAGGCTTCCAGTCTTTTGATTTCTTCTCCCAGCATGGACATCAACTCGTCACTTCTGTGATTGATATCCATAAAGAGTGCCTGCTGGTCAGGAGTTTGCGGATCAATCAGATCGTAAAATGTGATCTTCATGTTGATGATATGGTTATACTCTTTCTGGATGTGGAGATACCGAGCCAAGACTTCCTTTTCCACATAACCACTCTTTGACAACTCCAAGATTTCTCCCTTTGAAGAGAACGGGAGACCCTGAAGATTCATAATGATTTTGTTTTCAGTCACAGGCTTGTTTCCATCGATCTTGGGAGCAATGTATTTCTTGACCCACTCGCTATTCCAAACCATCCGCAAATTGTCCAAACATTCTTTGTAAGTGTACAGGAGAAGTACATCTGCAGTATCCTTGGAATTTGCATCCTTTTGAATTTGCCGTCTGTCAACGAAGTAGTATGTGATGATGTACAATACGACCACAATCACAGAATTCAGAAACACATCAAAGAAATCCATATTAATTCGTTCACTTGAAAGGCCAAGCAACTGCGGCACATTCAAATAATCGAGAATTACATAGATTCCAAACAGGACTGCCGGAATAGCCGCCTTGAAGAAATGTTTCTTTTCAGGGTTCTTCTTATCCTTCTTCATGATACCTCCCGTTTACCGGTGACATACTCATAAATGAGGGAACGCTTGTACTGTTCCAGTTTTTCAATTTTGGCTTGCTTGATGGCGATGAGCCAATCAATCTGTGCCCATTTCTTATCAAGATACGACACAATTTCCTGTTGCTCGTCTTTCGGAGGAAGCGGGCACTCGATTGCAAAAAGGCCGTCCGTGTACAAACGAGTCAAGCCCGCTGCTATACCTGTCGATCTCTTTCTAAACTCAGAAATGCACTGAGGTGTCTTAAAAAGGTATTCCAAATACTTCAAATCCGCAACACCTGTTGAGTAGTAAACAGCATAGTCAGGACTAACAAGGCCATCGTATTTGGATACAGAAAATACGCCAAGATGCGCTTTCAGTTTGTTGAAAACCAAGTCATTAACATAGGTCAACTTTGCACCCACGAATGAAGATGCCATATTAGGAATAGAATCAAGCATCCTTGTAGGAACAAGGCCAACCTTTTGGCTCATGGACAGAGGTTCTTCTTTTCCTTCTACGGAGCGTTCTTTTCTTTCTCGGAGCAGCTGCTTAACCCGAATTGTACTCCATGTAGAGGGTATTTCACCAATCCAATCCACGCCGCTATCCATCATGGGTGCATTGGGGACAAGTCCTTTTGTTGCAGTTTCGACAACAACACTCAAGCGATAGGCTTTCAGCATTTCAATCTGTGTCCGCACATTTTCAGTTAAGGCATCAATCTTCGCCGTGCTGGATTCAATAGCATCCACTATTCTTTCTTGCTCTCGAATATCTGGCAAAATATACGGCAATTCAGCAAGTTTGTTCCAACGCAAATCACAAGAGCGCACACGAATTCCTGTTGCCAAAGCAGTAAAAACATCGTTGTAGGCCATTGAACGCAGATAGTACATAATGAATCTTTTGTTTTCGTCGGAATCGCAGACAACAAGCACAGGCGACGATTTACCACGAGAATCTGAGATGCCAATAGATCCGGCAAAACCATCCATACCATGAATAACCAAATCACCCGGCTCAAGTCCTTGATAACCGATTTCTTTCAGTGATACTGTAAATCCATCTTCTCTCCGATTCTTTCTTAATGTAACTTCACCGTCTCTAAAACAAGTAATTACTTCATCAGTTTCCTCGACTGGGCGGTTTAATAATTTGAGTGTAAATTTACCACGTTTAACCTTCCAATCACTTGGCATTGCTCCTACCCAAGCAATACCACTATCTTTCATCTCACGCATGACCAAACAGCTCCTTCATCAGAATTGTTTCTTCTGTCTCCATTGCCTTGATGTCTTCGAAAATGGAAGCAGAGGACACGGGAGCCTCAAACTTATAGAACAGACGGGTAAAAGGAATTTCATAGCCGATCTTGTCCTTTGTAGGATCGATATAGGCGAGCGGATTATAGGGCAGGACATTCTTTTCCATATAGGCATCGATATCTTCGGACAGGGAGATGATCTCGGTATCGGATGCACCCTTGACTGGCTGTTTCTTGCCCTTCTTCAGAATGGGTTTGCCGTCTTCATCAGCCTGTGCAGTCTCCACAGTCACCTTGGTAAAGCCGAAGAAGCTATTTTCAAACACCTTGGATTCGACAACAAGTCCGTTTTCTTCGTAGGTTTCGTTCTCGAAGCCTTCGTACGCACGGAGAATGAGGCTAATGCAAGCGTCATCTAAGTCCACACGCTTGGAGCCGATATTCTTGCGACGCTTCACAAAACACTTGCTTGCATCGATCAGTTGAACCTTTCCACTGCGGTGCATTGCCTTGCCCTTGGTAATGACCCAAATATATGTAGAGATACCTGTGTTGTAAAACAGGTCGGTAGGCAACTGGATAATCGCTTCTACCAAGTCGCCCTCAATCACATAGCGACGAATCTCGGATGCACCGCTTCCAGCATCACCCGTGAACAGAGAAGAACCGTTCTGAATGATGGCCATTCTGCCGGAGCCTTCCTTCAGCTTCTTCACGCCGTTGAGCATAAACAGCATCTGACCATCGGAAATGGCAGGCAGACCGGGCCCGAAACGACCATCAAAGCCACGCTTAGCTTCGTTCTCTACCTGAGTCTTTTCACGCTTCCAGTCGATGCCGAAAGGCGGGTTGGAAATGATATAGTCGAACTCATAGCCGGAGAAGGCATCATCACTGAGGGTGTCGCCATACTTCATGCCGGATGCATTGCCGCCTTTGATCAGCATATCAGCCTTTGCGATAGCGTAGGTTTCGGGGTTAAACTCCTGCCCGAAGCATGTCAGAGCAGCTTCCTCGCTAATAGCCTGCAAACGCTCAGTCAGGCAGCCCAACATCTGAGAGGTACCCATTGCCATATCGTATGCAGTCTTGGTACAACCTTCTGCCATGATTTCTGCCTTTTCGGGAGCTACCAACAGTTCAGTCATCAGATAGATAATATCACGGCTGGTAAAATGAGCACCTGCTTGCTCGTCATAGGACTCGGAGAACTTACGGATCAGCTCTTCAAAAATATAGCCCATATCGGCAGAGGTGATTTTATCCGGGGACATATCTGCTTTTACAGAGTTGAACTCCTGCAGGGTTACGAACAGGACTCCGCCCTTGACCATCAGCTTAACGGTATTAGCAAAGTCGAAGTTGTCGATGATGTCCTTGACATTGGAGGAGAAGCCCTGCAAATATGCCTCAAAATTGATCTCCACACCGTCGGGATCGGCAATCAGCTTGGCAAAGTCAAAGTTGCTGGTGTTATAAAAATCGTAACCGGAGACACGGCACAAGATACCGTCACGAGCAGCACCCTCGATGTGCTGTGCATCCAACTTCTTCGCCATCTCCACAACGGCTTCCTTGGTAGGCTTCAAAGCGTCATCAAAACGCTTCAGTACGGTCATAGGAAGAATCACCTTGCCATACTCATGGGGCTTAAACAAACCTACAAGGTGGGTGGCAATTTCCCAAATAAGATTCGCTTTTGCTTGGATATTTGCATTGGTCTGCTTCTGCAGTTCGCTCATAGACATAATATCATTCCCTCCGGAATTCTAAATATTTCTGTAAAAAGGGCTATAGCAGAAGAACAGAAAAAACCATTCTTCTGAAATAAAAGTCTCTCTCATCGGGTTCGTTATATAAGAGAATATAATTATACAAGATAAGTATAACATAAAATCTGCAGAATGACAACGAATTTCGCATCCATTCAACAGAATTGTTTGTTGGTTGAATGCCAAAGCTTCACTGCATCAGGGGTTACACCGCCCACAGGAGTCATACCCCATCGCAATAACTTCTTCTCTGGTTGCGGTAATATCCTTGCGGTTTTTGTCTGCCATCTGTTTTACGCTAGAGCAGGATGGGTAATGGAATTTCTTTGTGTTCGTATTTAGGACATAGCTTGTTTTATTCGCATCTGATCCGGATGTGGAAGCTGCGGTTGCTTCAGTTTGTCGTTCCGTTGGCACTGTTGCAGGAGGCTCGATGTAGAAGGTATCTGCGTTTGCGTTTCGTTGAACCGTAAAGGAAACAGTATTGCCATCACTTGTGCAAATAATGTGTCCCTGGAGATCTGTGCGGAAGAGTGTAACATCTGCATCACTAAGGCGGCTCAAAGTTTGCTCTGTTGGATGTCCGTAGGAGTTATCTTCACCTACTGAAATGATAGCATACTGTGGTGCAATCTCTCGGAGCCAACGATAAGAAGTCGAGGTGTCACTGCCGTGGTGGCCAACTTTTAACACCGTACTATTGAGGTCAACACCTGTGTTAAGAATATCTTGCTCAGAATCTATTTCTGCATCTCCGGCAAATAAGAAACTTGTATTGCCATATTCAATTCTCAATACAATAGACATATTGTTCGGGTCGGAGTAATAGCTAACCGGTCCCAAAACCGTAACTGTAGAACTTCCCAAAGTAAAGGAACTTCCTGCTGATGGAACTTGAATTTGCTTTTCTTGCTTGTCTAAGTAGTTCTTAAAGTTGCTAAATGTCTTTGTGTCGTAATCTTTCATGGAACAAAACGCCGTGCCAACCGTTGCATAATTTAATGCACCGGAGAGTCCTCCTACATGATCCTCGTGGGGGTGTGTGCAAATCATATAGTCAAGGTGCGATACGCCATGATTTTTGAGATAGCTGTATATGAGGCTCGAATCCGCTGCGTTGCCACCATCAATCAGCATAGCCTCATCATCACAAAGAACCAATGCCGAATCAGCCTGACCTACATCTATGAAATGGATTTCAAAAGTTGAGTTGTACGGCGGTTCAGTTTGTGGTTCCTGTTCTGATTCCAAAACGGTAGTAGAAGGTTCGGTAGCAATTTCGGATTCAGTTTCATTTGTGGGCTCACTGGTAGTTGTGATTGTAGAAGTTTGAGGATCCTCTGTTATGTTGTCAACCTCAGGAACTGGAGAATCTACTTGCGACGCCGCAGAGGAATCAGATGGATCAGTAACAGTCATCTGGCTATTTTCCATTACACAGGAGCAAAGTAGCATCATGCATAGAATGAGTGCGATAAAGGTTAGTGTGCGTTTCATTTACCATCATCCTTTCAGTTTTGATGTGTCGTTTATTCAGTCTTCAAGAAAGCCTCACAATGTCGCTATTGCAAAGGTGAACTTCAGGTATTTCACTGAAAAAATGTCAAAAACCTTACGTTCACTTTTTCAATTTAGGCTCTGCTTACTTTTAGTATACCAAAACACCTGTCCAATAAAGCGGACTTTTCTCTAAATATTTTTGTTGCATAAATTTATATACATCATAACATATACCTACTTTCAATTCAACTCGTATGTATTTTATTTCTCACTTCGGAAGTAAAATAGATACAAGAAAGGCGGTAATGCTATGGACACACATGCCCGGTTACAACAATTACTCAAAGAGCGTGGATGGTCAGAATACAAACTATCAAAAGAGTGCGGTTTGGCTCAATCAACTATCGGCAATATATTCCGCAGAAACACTGTACCGTCATTAGAAACACTTGAAACAATTTGCTCTGGTTTTGGTATAACGTTATCCCAATTTTTTGCCGAAGGTAACATGATTGAGTTAAACACAGAAACAAAAGAGCTAATCGATTGTTGGATATATCTTACTCCAAGTCAAAAAGCTGCTGTAATCCAAATGCTCAAATCTATGAGCCACGACAGCGAATAGTCCACTTTAATTCAAACGCACAAAAAAGCCATCGCACATAAGCGACACTTGATCGCTAATGTACGATGGCTTTTCATTTTTGGGTTGTAGATTCTTTTCGCCAGTTATCGTGATCGGCAATATAGTCGATAACCTCCGAAATGGTCATTTTTCTGTTTCGAAACTGTATATGTGCTTTGGCATAGTTCCCGGTGGAGAAGTTGATCTTGGTGGTGCTTTCGTGGTACAGGGTGATTCTACTTTGGTGATAGTCGAAGCACCAATCTGACAGCTCCGTTGTAATGATCACAGACTGGTGTAGAAAGCGGCAGGAGAAGCCTTCTCTCTCGCAGAGGGTCATAATCTCTTCACGCCGCTGTTGTTCCTCCAGTTTTCTGCGTAGCTCGGTTGCAGTTTTTCTTGTCAGAGTTCTGCTGTGTTCCGTCTCGGTTTCACATACAGGGCAGAAATGCTGAAAACGCTCTCCGTATTCCGGATAAGGTTCTGCAGAAAAAGCAACCTGTGTTTTTCTACCACAGACCATACATTCGGATTCAAGGTGCCTCAATAAAATTCCCCCTTAAAACATCTACAATCGTACTTCGTCAGAATCCACCAAGGCAAGCTCGATCCCGACTACGCCATATAGAGCCTGTTCCTCTTTTGAATAGTATTGTTCCATGACCTCAGGCTTTGGTGTTTGTCCCTTGCTGTAACCCATAGCCTCTGCCGGAAGCACTCTAAACATTTCCTCAAAGCTGTCAAAACGGTGGAGTGCAACCACCCGTGCTAGGATCTTCTGTGTCCGATCCTCCAGATTGGTAAATTCGATCTAATCTCCCACCTTGACCTTCTGCCGTTTTTCGTCATACAAACGTAGTTCGATGGTTTTCATTCCCTTTTGAATTTTCTGGAAAGGACTGTTTTGCAATTTCATTTGGTGCATTTTTTATCCCTCCTATTATTATTTATTTTGAAGTAGGCTCATAGTATCCTTCAACCCAATCCGGAAAATGCTATATTTCAGACATATTCCTCAGTATTTCCATTCTTGTTTCCTGCGAAATATATAGGAGTGTTACCTTATGTAAAAATGGTACATTTACAAGAGCGTCGCCTAATTTCATGTTTTGCGCCAGATCAGAAGCATCCACACCCAAGCACCTTATGATAAAGTCCTTTGGTTGCCTCGTCATAATGTATGTATCAAACCTCTCAAAAAAACCGTAGGGAGTACGGTGAAACAAATTATCAAGCCCCTGTACCGATATCACAAAAGTAATACCATAAGCATGCGCATATTGCGCGATATGATCCAATTCCCATGTATACTTATAATGATCCGCATTATAATCAGCCTCGTTCAGCGCATTCGCAAAGTGACCAAAGGAATCAATAACTACTATCAGTCGTGGGAACGGTGCCTTGTTATTCTTTTGCCAATATGAATCATAGGAATTTTCTTGTTTTGAAATAAGAATGTCGCGTCGCCGGCAAATTTCTTCTTTCAAAGCATCGATGAAAGCCACATAGTTATCAGTCTTTCTTTCAATATTCACACGCTTGACATGATCCTCTGCTGTTTTTGCAAAGCAATCAAACTCACATGTTCCACTATCCGAAAGCCAGAGTTGAACGTCATCGGCAGAATAGTTTAACAACACGCTATGAATAAGGGTCTGTAGATATATACTTTTGCCCGAACCAACCTGTCCGCAAACCATAATGTGCTGGTGAGCGCCTGCTCCGATTTCCACTTCTTCTAGTATTCCATTCTCGTTTACTCCAATCGGGAGCCGAAGTAATCGAGCTGATTTACATTCGGTTTTCGAAATACAATAGAAATTCTCAAATAAAGCATCATTTTTCATAATATCACCTTTTTATACGATATTTCTCCCTTGCAAGGTTCGTCATAATAGAACAGATATTCACAAGTCCATACCGTAAAATTCTTCCGTAGGCTACCTATCTATATATTACCAGTTATGCCACAGGTCGTCAAGTTTATTTCAAAACAAATTTGATGTATTGTTCATAATTCATCTGCTTTATTTAGCACAACTATCCATGCCTTCTTCATCAACAGTTGCCTCCATCCTCAAACACAGTTGCCTCCATCCTCAACCGTTGTTGCATTTTTGTATAAAATGTGATATGATATAGTAGAGTTATTGTAAATGTCGTATCTTCTTGGAATGCAAGAGCCAATATTAATTTCGAACTTTAGGATAGTCATCAGATAGGAAAAAACAAAATGAAGTGTTATAATTGCAATTCAGAATGGACTGTGCCTCAAAACATATCAAACACTCTGTCCGCTTGTCCATTCTGTGGAAAATCACTGTACGCGCCCTCTGAAACAGCAGTTAAAATTGAAGATGCACTTAGAGCTATAATAGACCGTTTTGGTTTAGATGTACTTAGTAATGGTCAAAGAACAATCGCGCTCTTTTCGGATTTGTACCCAAGCATGGCACGAGATCGTAGACTACTCTCCTATTTGATTCAGGCCAACGGTCACGA
The DNA here is from genome assembly GCA_045644345.1 of Faecousia sp. Lineage (GTDB taxonomy): Bacteria > Bacillota > Clostridia > Oscillospirales > Oscillospiraceae > JAZOXB01. The sequence goes on from JAZRGR010000194.1 coordinate 49,394, forward strand.
AAAACTAATTGCTATTCGTAAGAGTTGCTTAACCGATCAGCAGACATGCTTACTGCAAGTACGCAAATACATGATTGATGAGCAGTTTATATCAGAGGACGCAGCTTCACATATATGCATTAGTTTTGCTATGGCAATCGGTTTAAATGCTACCTTCGAGAAACCAAACACTCCGATAGCACCATCACCTTACGCCGCAACAAGCTCATTGCAGAGAAATACTCCACAAGAATCACTGCCACAAAAAACAAATACACTGCCAGTACAGTCGCCTCCCCAAGGGGCACCATCTGTTAAGGCAGTGCAAAAACCGTCGAACTCAACCAAAATCGATACTTTTGCTAAATATCAAAAAGCTCTTGAAGATTACTATTTGATAATGGGCAAAAAGCCTTTAACTACTGTTCAAATTCAAGCATTTCTTTCCATGCATTCTCTCGGTCAGGTCTGGGGAGTTACGATCTCGGATGTACAACAGGATCTTAAGGCAATATATGCAAAATATAACACGCCACAAAGGGACGCTTCGCGACAAAAAGCAAGTACTCCATCTGTTCAGCCACCCCAAAATGTGGTGTCATCAGTTACCTCGGCGCAGGTGTCATCAAATTCAATTAAAATCGACACTTTTGCTAAATATCAGAAGGCTCTTGAAGATTACTTTTTGACAACAGGTAAGAAACCTTTAACCACTGTTCAGATTCAGTCATTCCTTTCCAAACACTCTCTTGATCGGGTATGGGGAGTTACGATATCAGATGTACAACAGGATCTTAATGGAATATATGCAAAATATAGTATGCCACAGCATTCGGCACCCCCTCCCACTCCACAAATTAATCGTCCGCAGATTGCCACTCAAAGAAGATCCCAAATTCATACCTATGCTGACTATTTAACCGAGTTAGAGCATGCGTATTGCTCAAACGGAAAAGCAAAACTCTCAAGAGAGCAGGTCATATCTTTTATCCAGTCATTTCAATTAGGTAAAAGATATGGAATTACCGTATCTGAAGTTCAAAAAGATCTTGAAGATATATATGCGAAGCATATCACTCCGCATCCCTCTATCGTGCCTGTAGATTCTCCCATCTCAACCACCTCATCCCAAACGCAAATCCATTCATACGATAGTTATTTATCTGAGTTAGAATTAGCATATATAAAGAACGGTAAATTAATTTTATCAAGACGTGCTATTGTGTGTTTTATACAAACTCATGATCTTGGAAGTCGCCTCGGTATCACAGTATCTGATGTGCAAAAGGATCTTCTCAGAATTGCCCAGAAGCATAAGTGAGGAAAACTCTATGGAAACTATTATCTTTCGAGGTTATGGTTGGAACAGAACTAGAGTCGGTGTCTGCATCGACGGAACAATTTATGCCGGATATGGCTGGGGAAAAACTATTGCCGGACTATATGAAAATGGGAAAGTTTACGCCGGCCACGGTTGGGGTAAAAGACTCGTTGGTACATATCAGGATGGACATATCTACTCTGGCTATGGATGGGGCAGGTCGCTGATCGGCACCTACGAAAACAACCGAATATACAGCGGACATGGTTGGGGGCGTTCTTTGATCGGCTCGTGCGAAGGGATAGATTGTGGTGCAGCGGCGTCTTATCTTTTGCTTATTAATAAGTAAAAGAAGTTGTTATACTTTCCCATACTGCTTTCCAACTGCAAAACAGCTTCTCTCGCAAAAGATTTATGAACAACTATAGTCGTTATACATTGGAGGGCTTAAAAAATGTTCCAAAATGCAAATACCCACGATAGCGAATTGCGAAGAGTCTTAACTCAAATAGCAGAACAATTTGGTACAAATGTATTATTGGACCAAACCAAAATAGTCGCCTATTTTACAGACGTCGCACCTAAGTTGAGCAAAGAAAAGTACCTTCTCTCCATATTCATCGATTGCGGAGGACCACAATATCTAAGGCATGCCCTTGCATTATCTGTCGACGATCAGTATAGACTTCTCGAAGAACTGGTCAGAAAGCTGAGCAACGAAAAATTCCTCAATGTAGAATCAGCGCAAATGGTTGTGAACGATTACTACATCGCATTAGGTGGAAAATGCACGCTTCCCAGGCCTGTCGACTATGTTCCCAAGAGAGAGGCATCCTTTGCCGAATCAAGGAAAACTTCAAATAGCCATACCAAATATTGGTATATTGCAGGATTACTTTCACTTATAGCTTTGCTAATTATTTTGTTTTATCCAAAAAAAGATTCTTCGGCACTTTCCGAAGAGTCTATATCCATTGCCATAAATGCGACAGAGCAAACAACGGAGACTACTGCTATTACAGAAGCTAATCTCAGTATCACTACACCTTCTACAGAAACTGAGCCCCAGCCTACAGATTCCGTTGTTTCTACAACTGAAGGGCCTGAAAATGATATCGTTGAAAGTACTGCACCCGAGATCGTAGAATCGCAAAATCCCGAGATTTCTAATGTTGAGTTTATAAAAACTTTAAGTGATACCAACAATTACTATGGTAAAGTTTCAGAACTATACACATCTTCTGGGTATAATCGCTACATCGTCATGAACAATTCTGTTTATGGAATAGACGCAACAGGCTTGTATTGTTTCGTGGGTGGGAACAAGCAAGTCATTAAATCTCTGGATATCGATCCCTACTGCGGATTCTGCATGAATTCTCGCATTGCGTATGTTGCTACGTCAAATAAGGAGGTAGCAGCAATTGACATTCAGACGGGTGACACGAATATCCTGTTTAAAGAGGAGCAAATGCTTCAAATTATAGGAGTTGGAGAAAGAGATGTTCCTTATATCTTATTAGGACTCGGGAATGATATCGGTGGTGGTTACTCTTGGGGGTACGATTTGTATGCATATGATTATTCCGGTAATCGTCTCTATGCTTTAGCCACTTCTGTTGAGGGCGAAATGACCAATGGTATTCTCATGTACAAAGACTATCGAAGTGATGTTTCTCCTACAGATCTTACCGCCATTTCCTCAGATGGTTCGGTTATTGTGGAAGATTTATGGATTTGCGATGCGATAGTTGCTAATAACAAAATTTACTATATCTCCGCCTCGCCCGATAACTTCCAACCATATGAACATGTATCGTTGGCGGTTATCGAAAACGGCAAAACTCGCATCATAAGTGAATTTAATGGGTGCTTGAACGGTATTTCTTTCTCACCACTTAGTATCGATGATTTATTGTATATCTATGACATAAATTCATCTGGAAACCGGGAAAACGGAAGATATTTCAATTACATTGCTGAAAAATACGAAGGTTCTCTGGACGATTACGGATACAACATTTTCCTCGATACGAAAACCGGAATCTATTACAAGGAAACTATAACGTGGTCGTATACTCCAGGCGCCAGAGACAAGTATTCTTTAAGTGCAATAACAACGAATGGACCATCCAAAGAAATAACCATTCCGCAAGAGCTAAGGATAGAGATGGTGTACAATTCCTATGTTTACGGATATGACTACCAAACTGATACATTAGGATGTTTTTATTTAGGCGAATAACAAATCACCTTGTATATACGGGCAGGAGAGGATAGAGATGCTTTGCAGAAGATGTAGAAAACGGTGGATTATTAAAACGAACGATAATGATGAGGTGCGTTTTTGTCCTTTTTGTGGAAAGAGCCTTGACAAAGAGAAAAACTATGATTTGCAAAAACCCAATCATGTATTGGCTTACATTGCTGATAATTATGGAATTGACACCTTAAAGGAGCAGCGGCTAATTGGAATGTTTCTGGATTTGTCGCCCTTTCTTCGTGACGAATCACATCTGATATCCATTGCAATTGAGTGTGGAACATATGCATCAATAATTAAGATACATCAAACATCCGAAAGCGAAGTAAATCGTTGTGTAAAGAAAGAAATTGAAATATTAAAAACTAAGCGCTTTTTAGATGCCCAATATGCACGCAAGGTAATTGCATGGTTGCTATATGCCCTCGGAATTGATACAGAGGCCGAGCAAATGGCTCAGCCCAAACAATCACCATTAAGAGAAGTCGCGCCTGTTGCTCACCAACCGGTCATTGTGTCCACGGTCCAACAAACTTTATCACCGTCTTTACCAAACAGTTACATTGCAGCATCAAGCAAGTTTTTCATTTCAAATAATGTTCTGATTAACTATCGTCACACAGATAAAATCGTAAAGATTCCGGACGGTGTTACAACAATCGGCGAATCCGCCTTTGCAGATAACACGCACATAAGAACTGTTTACCTACCGGATTCTGTAGTCAACATTTTACCACGGGCTTTTCAAAACTGTAGCAACCTGGAAACGGTTCACTTTTCCAAACATCTCCGCGATATTCGTAGCAACGCTTTTCAAGGATGTACCAAGTTAAAAACTGTAACTCTTCCTCCGGGTGTAAACATTGCAATGGGCGCTTTCCCATATGGCGTACTCTTAAGCCATACGATCAAGACGAATTCCACATTTCACCCCAACTCCGTTCCTATATCAACCACTGCAAACCAATCTCTTCTAATTCCAACACCTGTGCGAGAAGGCATATTCGCATGTCCTAATTGCCACACTTCGCAGAGAGACAATAGACTAATCTGCTTTCAATGTGGTCGGAAGTTCGATTTGTCTAAATACCAAAAACTACTACAAAAATAATCTTCTCCAACCATTTTGTAAATGTAGTATAGCAAAACTATCACATCCACTCTCTCGTATATCCCCCAAGACATCACCATACTTCATGTTTTAGTTTGAACTGCAAAAATCATCAATCATTTCTGATACAGCATTCTTTCTCAGAATATAAGCACAGGAGGGAAATGGTAGGTTAGAGTAATTCTATTCTCACCAAGAAATATGCTCGAGACTGTTAAAAGTATTGTAAATCACTTTGGAATTGACGCACTTTATGATGGGAATCGTCTTTTGGGAGCTTTTGCAGATCTGCAACCTCAAAAGAAAATTGAACTGAAGATGTTAGAGATCTTGGTAAAATGCAATGGGCACAAGGCACTACTGGATATTCGGAATCATAGTTCTTCTGATCAGGTCATTGCTATAAAGAAACTCGTATTTCAGCTTACATCCCAACATTTGATTTCCGAAAATTCGGCTATTTCGGCCTGCAGAGGATTTTGGTTGGGGATCGGAGGATCTGATGTAGTTTTCACGACTTCTTTTTCAAAAAACAATAGTGTTACATATGAAGCACCAAAGCATCAACCAGAATCAGTCAATCAATCCTTAAGGAGTCAGAACCACGTCAGTATTCCAATAGAGAATAGTCATCAAAAATCACACAGAAAAAGAAACTTATTTATTTTTCTGATAATTGCTTTATCGGGATTCATACTTCTTTTCATCCTCATTACGAATCAACAAAATAATACAGATTTTGAGAAAATATTAGCCTCAGAAACAGCAGAAGAGATTATTGAAGCGTACGTATATGATTTTGATAAGAATGGACAAGAAGAAGCTTTTATCACTACTCAAAGCGATGACCCTGATTATCATAATTTGTGGTTTGTATCCACATCCGGAGCTATCTCTGTTGCAGAAATCGGGCATATGCCTCAAATTCTTGTGACCGACGATGGATATATATTAGTTCCTTGGAGAGCAGGCTATGGTGCAACAATCTGCTTCGGTGTGCATCACGGACAGGTGAAAACTTTGGAAATCTATTCGGTTAACATTTTTCAGGACGAAGACTCAAAAGTTATTTATTCTGTTTCTGAAATCTTTACGCAAACTGGGGAGTATCATGTAAATACAGTTTGTACATTTGATGCGGACAGCTTCGAGCTTGTCCTTACAGACGAATTCTACGAAAGCGATGCGGATGCCGCCCCCTATTGCAGAAATCGCGTACCTCCCACCATTTCGGAGGAAAGTGAAATCACAGAAGAAACAACCTTCTCAGAAAATGACATAGAGTTTCTCAACTCTGAGCTGTATCTTAATTCTGTTGATTCTATTCCTGGAACAATCTTTGAATGGTGTTATGAGGACTTTGACAGCGACGGAAAGATGGAAGCTTTTGTGGGTGCTGGAGACGAAGAAAACTACCACGGGGAACATGGAATTAAATCATTATGGTATCTCAGCGACACGGGAGATACTACATGCATAATTAATGAAAAGCAATATTGGTATCTGAATAACACCGTATTTACTTTCGATAATTGCAAAATACTACTCATTGACGGACGACACGGCTGTTACGGAATTTGGGGGGTAAAAGATAATTCCCCTTGTGAAGTTTCGGGTGTTTTCTATAGGTGGATATACCAAATTGAAGAAACAGGCGTGCTTTATGGTGCAGACAAAAACGATCCCCTACACCATATTTTAGAATTCAATTATAAAGAAATGTCTATCTCCGATACCGGAAAAACAGTCCTTCCATAAACCGAGCAAGTAGCAAAACGCCTAAGCATACCTTTGTAATTGACTCTACCTATATGCGGATCAAATAGTACACGATTCGGGGCTCTCTTTCTATATCTAATTGCGCGAAAAATATTATACCTTATCAGTAATGCCACCTCTGTCTTTCCTATCAGAGGCGGCATTTTCTAAATGTTTCTGATTTATTTGTTTCGTAATACTCGTTATATTACACCAAGCCTTCTTTTATAAGAAACTGATCAAGAGGCATTTCCCCACTCACAAACTCCCCACTCCAAGTATATGTAAATAGTGGAATATCGGGCGAATTACTGGGCCCCAAGAAGATGTATACATAGTCCTTATCCAGCGATAAATAAGCTTCATACCCGAATTCCGTTATCCAAGAGCCATTGATGGATAAGGTTACTGCATCGAATCCTGAGAAACCATTTGATGCTATTCTATCCAAAGTGTCTTGGCTACAACCAGATCGCACATTCCACACACTGTCACATTTGTAGACAATTGTTTTCATTACTTCTATAGCATCAAAGAATTTTGTTTGGTTATCGGTTGTATCCCAATTTAAGTAGGACGGACTCGGTGCAGCAATATCAGGGGTTCCAACAACATTTATTATTTCCGGCGTATCATTAAACATGAGTGTTCCGCCCCCACGATAGTTAAACAATGTCCCTTTAAGGGTAACAGTCAGACCATTGTACCCCCTAAAAGTTTCCGAGTCATTCTCGTCCAGTAACAACCGATTCGATGTAACCGGTTTTGAATCTACATCTTGGAAAGTTATTGTTTTTTCTAACTCTAACCAACAAGACAGTCCATCTACCTTCAATATGCCAGTGTAAGCTGCTTCACCTGTAATAATCTCCTCTATTGCATTTCTATCTTCGGTATTTACTGTACTCGATGTACTCTGAGGAACATTACCCTTTGTGTAGCTTGTTTCATCCTGCAACATAGAATCACTTTTATTCGAACTCGAAGAAATGACTATACAGAGGGTTAATACAGCAATGATTGTAACAATCGCAACAATAACTTTTCGATTTGCAGGTGTCCCTCCATGCGGAGAATCCTTTTTGTTTATGCTAAATTCTTCATCTCTGCTCGTTTCCTCATTAGGTGGCACATAATGTGTATTAAGAACAAACTTTTTTCTTTCCATTTCAGGCATTCCAAGAGCGTTCCAATATAAACTGCAAATATCAAATGCCATCTCAGGACTAATGAGGAGCTGTGAACCAAGCTTATCCATCACATTTTTAAAGCGGGATTCCTGTTCAGACGGCGTACATTGGAGTACATCAAGCAGTTCAATATTGCCATTACACTTAACCAAGCTCTCGAGCATTTTATATTCTCTCACTTGCTTAGGTGCCAAGTCAGCATAATAAGCCAATAATACACGCCCATCCCTTAGTATGTTTATTCCATAGTTTTCAATAATAGTCTTTAATACTTTGACCATATTACGCATCTCCGTTAAATGTATGTTTGCACATATATCGATTGGTATATGTTCACAGCCATTAGGTAAACGTATCTGCCTCTTTTAGGGCAAGTTGTTCCCAGAAATCAAATTCTGAAGAACCTCCAAAATCGTAATTTATCGATTCTCCTTCAATAGAAGTATACCTCCATCGCATCAGCATCTCATCAACAAAATATAGCCTATGAGAGTCGGTTCCTTCAAAGAAAACAAAAAACACCTCGCCATCTTTGAAATAGTAGAATCTACTATAAGTATTGCTATAGTCTCCAATACCTTCTGTACCACGACAGACATAGACACAAGCTAACGCTCCGCTGTTATTGTAGTAACCTTCGACACCTTGTCTTAGTTCTATATTTTTATACTTTTCTGCGCTGATATTCGATTCAATAGCATTGTAATACTCACGAATCAACTGAACTTCTTCTTCAACAGAAATCGAACTGTGGGAAATTGGCGTTCCATCAACAGTTCCACATACCTCACAGGTTTTCGGATTTGCGAAGGATGCAGATTTCCAAACATGTTCCTTAACAATTGATCCAATTTCCTCACAAATCATACATGTCTGTGGTATTCCACATTCGGCGTCTCCCCACTTGTGAATATGAGTAGTTAGTAGAACTTCTGTAACAGGAACTTCTGTTTTAGATGTTTCCATTTGAGTCGGATCTTTCTTCGCAAAAACGATCAGACAAATCACCACTACCATAAGAATCACAGATACGAAAATTATCAGCGGCATTGATGTTTTTTTCGTCTTATTTGCCTGGGAAAGCGGAACCTCTTTATTTATGTTTTCCTCCCCTTCAAGGGAAAACACAAGATCTCTTTTTGCAATTCCCTTATAAACCTCACAGCATATGTACTGTGCTGCCGGCTTAGAAACCCATTGCTTATCCTCCACAGTCTTTACTATTTGCTCCAACCGAGTTTTCTGATCTTCTGCTGGGCTATTTATTGTATCAAGAATCTTTTCAGCCCCTCCGCTGAGCAAAAACGACCTAAGTAGTTCCTTTTCTTTATGAAGGTTAGGGGCAAGATCTGCAAACACGGCCAATACAAAATTTGAGTCCAAAAGAGAATGTTTTCCATGATTCTCCACAATTATGGAAATAACCTCGCTAATTGTTTGCATAATTACACCTCTTTTTATCTTTCATTTCATGTCTTATTGATCTATTACCAGTATCCTTTTTCCTTTTCATATTCCACTATCAAATCAATATTTGCTTTTTGATACTGATTCAACATACTATCAGAGAAATCTTCTGGCTCAATTCTTGGCACATACCAATCACAGTTTAAGAAATAGTTTCTAAGAAATTCACTCTGAAATTTTCTTCCCGAGATAGCATACACACCATTTCGCGCTATCAAACAATCCTCAGCACTAAAATTCTCAAAGTATTGCTTATCAAAGTATTGCTTATCAGCATTTAAGATAAAATACTCCAACGGCTCATCAATATAGCTCGTTGCAGAATACACCGTTGTTTTAGAAGTATCGCTTGGCTCAGTGGCAGCCGGTGCTTGAATTGTTGTAGTAATTCTTCCAGATTCGTTTGTTTCGTTTGAAGGGGCTTTTTTGTTTAACGCAATCAAGCAGACACCAACAAGCAAAAGAATCACAAATGTCAATATAGCCACTGGAGACTTTGTAGTTTTTTCTCTTTCCTCGCTTTGGACAACTACTCCGTTTTTCTCATCGGGCAAGTTCACCTTTAATTCTTTGCTTGTAATACCCTTATATACCTCAACGCATACATATTGTGCTGCCTGTTTAGAAATCCATCTTTGCTCCTCCAAAGCTTTCACAATTTGTTGTACATGGAGTATTTGAATTTCTTCCGTTTTATTCACTGCACCAAGAATTTTTTCGGCTCCACCACAGGACAGAAAATCTTTAAGTAATTCTCTTTCTTTGTTAAGATTCGGTGCGAGATCCGCAAACACTGCCAAAACAAATTTCGAATCTAAAAGAGAATTAACTCCGTAATCATGTATGATTTTATAAATAACTTCACTAATAGTATGCATATCTGACTTCCCCCTCTTGCTGTCAGGCAGAGCTCTTCGTAGTGTTCAATATCGCTATCTTGTTTATGCCACAAATCATATATCTGATGCTTACGCTCGTTCTGTCAATTTTCAGTAGCAACTCCGTATATGGTTCACTCAGTGTTATTGGCTGAAAACCACTACTCTCATGTCTTGCTACATCTAATGTTATAATGCGATTCTTTTGACCGCTTAGAACTGTGTTTCCCTTGAGTCAACTATATTTCAAGCAGTATAGTGAACCACTTTATACTAATGGGACCGATACTTATTGCTTTCTATGTGGCAGTTTTGAGAGTTGATCAAGTCTTTCACCTGCTATCGCATAACCATTGTCATGTGCTTTCTTATACCAATAATAGGCAATATCAACATCCTGGTCAAATCCATATCCAAACTGATAGCACATACCCATAGCATACTGTGCAGCTGCAGAACCATTTAGTGCAGCTTTCTTATACCAGTATATTGCCAAGTCAATGTCCTTTGTCAAGCCGACGCCATATTCGTAACATCTCCCCATACAATACTGAGATATTACATGACCCATTTTTGCTGCTTTTTCATAAAGAGAAGCAGCCTTTACCTCGTCCTTTGGTACCCCATAACCGCAATCAAATAGTCTTGCTAAACTATAGTGTGCTTCCACGAACCCGTTATCGGAAGCTTTTTGGTAATATTTTGAAGCTAAAGTTAAATCGGATTCGTCTCCACAACTGTTAGCGTAGCACAGGCCTATCATATATAAGACCTCGGGATCTTCTGATTTTTCGGCTTTTTTGTACAAGTACAATGCCTTTTGTATGTTTCTCTTAATGCATGTTCCCTCGTAAAACCATTTCGCAAGCTTAACTTGTGCTTGGAGGTAGCCCGCATCAGCAGATAGCGTTAACAGTTGCATTGCTCGATCTATGTTCTCCTTTTCGCAGAAACATGCTTCGTTATATAATTCTTCAGGTGACTGTTCCTTCTCCGGTGCCTTGTCTGAAGCGATAGCGTTCCAGAAACTATTGCAAATCATTTTTGCTGCCGTCTCAGAAAGAAATAGCTCTTCTACCAATCTGGAAACAAGCTGTCTACGGCACAGTTGCTGATCTGGCGGTGTTTTCTTTAATGCTCCAATTAGTAATGTATTTCCGTTACATTGAATCAAATGCTGCAACATTATCTTCTCTTTTCGCAGATGCGGAGCAAGGTCAGAGAAATAGGCCATAATTCGAGTGTTATTTCGGAGTTGATCTATACCGTAATCTCTTTTAATAACAAAGAGGGCCTCCTCAAGAGTTGCTACTTGCTGTGTAGTGTTTTCAAAAACAGGTTTTCCGCAAGCCGGGCAAAATCTCTGAATAGAACTACCGTGAATGGATATTGACCATTCTGTTCCACAATTTTTGCATCTCATTTTGGTTTTTCCCCTTAGTATGTGTGATTAATCGAAATCTAATATCACCCTGTTTATTTCATTGCCAAAAGTCTCCAACCGATATCAACAGTACGATATTCTTTCATTTCATGGCACAAATATTCCCGTTCCTTTTTCTTACAGCATTTCGCTGAGTGTTTTCTTTTTCGCAAATGCAACTTCTTCAACGATATTATACCGTAACCACACATCTTCCGCAAAATTATATACAATGAAGTCATTGTCCCCACAATCAATCAGTGGGATAATACATATCCTCTTAAACGGAATATGTAGATCATCTTCTGCATATACAATTTCATTCAAAGAGAGAAACCTGTAGTCCTCAACAAAGCCACCCTTTTCAAACAGTGTAACTAACTGCACTATCATTTTAGGCATCTTGACATCATAGACTTCGTTCAATTTTGCCGCAATACTATTGTTAGGCTCAGTTGCAGATATCTGCTTAAAACATCCGGATACGGTCATTATTCTATTCCCCCTAACATTTTGGTTAGTCGATCAAAGGGGCTTCCATATGCATGTACACCCTTATGATCGAAATGCACTTCAGCGCGAAGTGGCGTTAGATTTCTTGCCTCGTTCTTGCCCCCTAAGCAAAGTGGATGGATATGATGTGCATCATAATCGCTTCCTGCCTTGCGGATAAGTACCCGCTCTCCTCGTGAGTTAGTAATAAATACATCTTCGGCATACTTGGGCCATTCACGACCATTTGCTGTTTCCCATTGTCTTTTCAACTCTTTTTTAAATCCAGGATCTGAGAATATTTCTCGCAATTGCGCATTTTCCTCCGGGGACACTCGTTTAAGATCACCTGTTCTAATAGGGACTTCAGGTATCGTTTCTGGCATGTCTGAGTTGTTGCGGATATCATTCACATAGTTATCTAGGGTATACCCAATCTCGTCATAATTCGTCTCGCCACTACTTTTGACATTAGACCGCGCTGAAGAAACTTCTGTCGAAACTGTAGTGCATTTTTTTGCTTCAATCAGCTTTTTTATATATCGTTCAAAGAAATTACCACTAATCTCCAACAGTTTTTTGAAATGCTCTAAGCCATCAAGTTGTTGTCGCTCATATTTTCGGACATATTCTTCAAATCGAGCTAAGGTATCCTGCGTCTGATGATAAGTCGCTTTTGCACAGACATGTTCCAATTCGCAATCGGCTACTCTTTCATAGTAATACTCAGGCGTCGTCATAGGTTCCTGATCGGGTTGAAGATTGGAATTGTATTCTCTCGTTATCCTTTCAGCATCGCTCAGCATTTCCTGCGCATAGTACAGGGCGGACTGCGCCGTACGCTCGGCAGCGCCTGCTCGTTCAATAGCTGCACGAATCTTTGCCTTAGTATCCTCAATCAAACTCTCTTTGCAGCCAACTTGCCCTTCTAATGTAGATAGCGTCTGGACAATTTTCTGTTGGTATTCAGCCAACGCATCCATATCTGCATATACATATGCCATATTTAATCATTTGCCTCCCATAGTATAGGGGTATAGCATATCAGTTAATCTGACTATGTACCCACATGAAGAATGATGGGACCATTTCTTGATAGAACTTCATCATTGCAGGCGCAATAATTTTCTTCAAGACAACCATATACTCTTCGATAGTCTGCTTTTCGCTTTCAGTGCAAACACTTTTATAAGCTATATCACGCACTTTTGTATATAGGTATCCGTAATGCGTGTAGTCCTCCGCACAAATAGAAGGATAATCTATTATCATTGTAGCATTCGGCGCAAGCGAAAAAGTGTGCTCTTCACACGAGATTAAATAGTCAATTTCAGCCGCGTCAGCCTGAATACCAATTTTTGCTACAGGACCACTTACGGTACATTTTTGCTTGTTCGCAAAATATACAAAAAAATTATCAATTAGTCTCCCAGCTTTCATAGATAGAATTGGTTCCGAGCATCCCATTCCATCCATTAACAACTCGCCAATCTCTGTCTGGTGAAGAATGCTTTTAACTTGAGCTAATTCCATACATATCCCTCCAGCGTTAACGGATAATAGAATAGGTTACATTCATTGGAGATCCCGTCAATGCACGCTTTAACCTATCAGCAGTATAGTAGGTAGTTCCATTGTAAGCAGAGTCACAAATATAAAAACCTAATATGTTTCCACTGGGATCTTTCTTTACAGATGTGACTGTCACAGCATGATAGTCGTCTATGCCTACGGGAGCATCATACCATAAAACATCTGCGTGAACGGATAAGATAACTCCGCGACCTGCGGATAAATAATCCGAAATAGAAGTTAAATTGCGATCAGACAACAATCCATCCTTTTCTCGTTCAAGAGGAAAAATACCGCTATCGATTCCAAAGTTTTGCAGGATACATTGTCTGCTTTTCGGGTTTGTGCCACCGTTCATTCCAGAGTCAGCATATCCTGTTGCACAAAGATTTTGGAACAATATGTTTGGATTGGGGGTGGTTGAGGCATAAGCAATCATTTGAGCTTCGGTGGCATTAACACCAGAAAGCCTAAGAATGTTAGCACAAGAACAAAGGCCGCATGTGCCTTGGAAATTTGGGTTCGCAGAGCCTTGATCCTTATATAAGTACTGATCTGTTTCCATTGGGGAGTCATAAACAAAATTACCGTCACTGTCCTTAACCATACCAAACTGGGTGCCGATCAGATCGCGTGGGGTGTTTCGGTTTGGTGCCAGATCCGGTATATTGCCACTAATCCGATCGTTGGTGCCAGAGCGTGTGACAGGAACGGCAGTCAGCAAAGAATTATGCTCCAGGCATACCCCAGTGTTTCCTTTTCCCATCTCCAAAAGCCGAGCATATTCGGTTAATTCATTAGCAATGGAGAAGAAAGAATTCTGTGCACTTACAAGACCGCTAATCAGTCTGCTAGTGTAGTCTTTGACTTGGTCAATGCTGTCATCGAGAAATGTTCCTTCTAATGCTTTTAATTTATTCTGGAGATCTCCAGACAAAAGCGCCATCTGTTTATATTCAACCAGTATATCCTTGGCTAATTGCCGCACCTGGGCATAGTCAGTACGTTGCATATTCTACCTCTCATAAAAGGGTATCGGATTCTTCCAGTAGCTCTGCGGATTTTTTGATTTGGCCTGCAAGTGTTCTCACAAAGCTTACAGCAACCATTGTTTCTTCCACCAGCTCGGAAACAATAGAGATTGCCTCCTGACCACTGCTATCCTGCATATAGCTGTTAGCTGCATACAGTTCTTGTTTGAGGTGAGAACAGACATCCTCCAGCTCGTTTGCGATATTAAATGACGCAGAGGCAAAAGAACGCATACTTACACTTTCTCTATTAACAATATGATCCATATCAATTAACTAAATCAGCCCTTGCCTCGTTTAAGATAATTTGCGTATTCGGTTAGTTCGTTAGAAATTGTGACAAATGCAGTCTGTGCGTTTTTAAGCTTACCGGTCAAGGAGGTCACAAATGCCTTGACTTCATCAATTCCGTCGTCAAGGAATGTTCCTTCTAGAGCTTTCAGCTTTTGGCTGAGGTCATCTGTCAAAAGAATCATTTGCTTGTCGTCTTTTAAAATATTTTTTGCAAGTTCAAATACTTTTTGATAATCTGTACTCTTCATATAAGATGCTCCTCCTTTTCGTTAATGACGTGTAAACTTGAAAGCTTCGGCATCTCGAATTTCGTGTGCAAGCTTGATTTGTCGAGCACCAAATTCAGAGACTCCTGGCAGACTAGAATCAATTTGATCAAGTAACTGAATGATGGAGTCTAGCGCTGCACTAGCGTTATCTGCCTGGATACTGCCTCTTGCTTCCTCAATATGTGCGCGCAGAGCTCTGCTGCAAGTGCGCATATTGTTTTCAAAATCTTGCAGATCCTTACCAAACTTTTCTTGTTGTGTCCAATCGCGATCAACAATAGTACTCATAAGAGAGTCCTCCTTTGTAAGTTGTTAAGTTACTATTAGTCGTAAATATACGGTCTGAAGCATTGCTCACGTCCACCCAGATACTCGTAGACGGCACTGATAGAATCGTTAGCATCGATCAGAGACTTCATGGTTCTGGTCTTTGTCATAAAGCCTGATGCTTCGTCAGGGGACATAACCAAAGCAATGCGGTGGTTAAAGTTGCCGTCAAGCTTAACCTGACGCATCTTGCTAAAGACAGTACCTCGATCAACGACAACCATAGAATTGATGCCAACCTTCCAACCGTCGGAGAAAAGGATTGCCAAGTCGCTGACAGCATTATAGCCCTTAATTCCAGAAGTTTCTGGACCAGCAAATTTTTCTGTGACTTGCACGGTGACAGAATCTCCATCGTTGTTGTCGGCTTCAATACTTGCCAGCAGACTATCAATGTTGGAAAGGCTTGCGGCAAGTCCGGGATCTGCAGCTTGATAAACAGAAGCGGACTCTTCTTCACTATCGGCATTAATAGAAGCCAACATGCTGTCAATATTAGTGAGACTCGCAGTAAGACCGGAGTCCATAACGTGAGGTTCTGCTGTAGCAGGGGTAGAGGGGGTGGTGTTGTTATCGTTTGTACCAAAGCTAAACGCAGGCTGTGGCGTCACGGTGTTAGTGGGAGCATTTGTGGGTGCAGCAACTGTCCAAGCCGCTTTTTGATTAAGAGGGCTTGCCTCCATTTGCGCATAAATCTCATCAAGCCCGATGAAGATAACCAGTTCCTTTCCACTGCCGGTTGCTTCGATTTCGAAGTCTTCGTCGTCAGAGTACATGTTTTTGAGCTGATTGGCATTTTCACCTACATACTTACAGATTGCAGGGAAAGAGGTAATCACTTCAGCTGTAGTTAAGGAATTAAAGAAGTCCTTGTTCTGGCGATACAACTGAGCGGCTTTGGATGCGAGAATTTTAACAGTATATCTGTATCTTCCCGCGCAGGAAAGAACAGACTTCAAAATGGCGATCCGCTTTTCATGATTGTTGCCCACCAGCAAGATGTTTTCACCGCTTTCCGCAGGCTTGAGGCCAAAGAAGAAGCAGGGCTGGATACCCAGAGGAGTACCGATATAGAATCGCTCTCCGTTATCGGGATTCTGTGGATAGTTCTTCTCGAATGCTTTAATCTGCTTGATATCCATATGCTGCCGAGTAGCGCCAATGAAGAAGGTCTTATCCCGGTCGAACTTAGGATATTTCTTAGAAATCTCGGCAATGACATCCGTTCGGTTATCGGTATTTGCATAGATGCCTCTACAACTTCTAAAAACAACCTTGTTGGCGAACTCGTCATCTTTGTCCTTTTCTTCATATTTGTAGAGGGCACTACCCTTAACACCAGCGCTAGCGTCCAGAATCATCTTCTTGACGTCATCGGTAATTTGGGCACTTTCTGCAGCCAGTGTCTCGCGAATTTCATCCACTTTGTTTCTAAGTGCGATTCTGACACTGATCAGGTCACGGCTCTTCTGTGAAAGACCGCCCAAACCATTGGAAATTTGCTGATCACACAGAAGAAGAACGACACCGTGAGAACGAGCCTCAGCAAAAATGTTTTCCAAGAGCGTTTTGTATTCTGTCTCGTCTTGGGCTGCCTGTGCCATCCTGTGGAATTCGTCAATTACGATTAAGAGCCTGGGCATGGGATTGGCTTTGCCGTAAGCACTTTCTCGGTACTCCACAAAATCCTTTGCGTGTGCACGCATAAAGGCCTTTCTGCGCCGATCAATCTCTGCATCAATTTCATCCAGAATACTGTAAGAAATTTCGCTGGAATTATCAGCAACAACATAACGCACATGGGGCGGACAATTGCGTGTATAGAACGCAAACTCAGCTTCTTTATAGTCGATCAGCCACAGTTCCAAGTCAGAGGGTGTGTAATGCATAATTGCGCTAGTAATAACCATATGCAGAAGGGTGGTCTTACCAGAGCCGACACCACCGGAAATAAATCCATAGGCAGATAGATCGTAACCGATTCTCAAATCAACGACGGAACCGTTGGCATCAACAGCAAAGGGGATATCCAAGCCTTCGGTAGAATCTCGGTATGCAGGAGCTTTTCCGCCAAAGAACTTGGTGAAGCCGTTATCAATAGGCGCCTTGTATGTAAACAGCTTGTTGATTTCGGCCAGGTAAGCGGAGGACATGCTTACAACGCTAGGCTTGTAAGAGTAGGTGTTCGTTCCGCGTGTGATTTGTGCCTTTGCTTGAGCTGTGATTTTGACACGATCAAATTTCTGGTTAATCAGATTCAGAACATCTAAGGCTTTGTGTTCAATTTTATCACCCTGCTTATGGGAAATCATGATAGAGATTCCACATTGGCTAGCTTTGTTGATTAGCACCTGAAGATATCCCAGAGAGGTAGAGTCAAAACCATTAGGATAGTCGTGGATAACAACAGCGGTGTAGGGAATACGAGCAACCTTAGGGATGTTGTTATATGCATTGATGTCCGCACAACCAGCGCCAGTTAACCTGTGGCAAATTTTGTCTACATGCTCGGTTAAGGCGTGCATTTGAGAATTAATATCCTGCGGAGATAGGTGATATTCACAAACCTGGCTGGTACCATCTCCGGAAAGATGGATTAACTGACCCAAAGAGGTACTTCTGTTTACAGGATCAAAGAAAACGGAATGAAATGCCTTAGGGGGCATGAAACGAATCATTCTAGAAATGATTGACTGATAAACACTAGCCGCAAGTTTCACATCGCCTGCCTCACAGTCAGCATACATCAGTACCGGCTTATTCATGGGAACAGCCAAAGGAACAGTAAATCCATTTACAGTGGGGACATAATTATTGAACCGTTTCAGAAGACGCAAAGCATCTGCGGAAGGAGATGCAATTTTGCAGGGATACATAATGATGCCAACTAGCAGATTCTCAGGAATATTTTGGCTAGGAGAGTAAGTCTGCCATCCGTCAGGCTTGGCACCCAGGATGCCTACTGCATCATTTAGCTGTTTTTGAATTGCATTAATCTTAGGATCTGCTGCAATTCTCTGTTCCATTTGCGCAAGTGCACGGACCTTGGCCGAATGAACACTGTTCTCGTTTTGTATATCCTGGTGGTATTGAGTATCAATGGCAGCAATCTTCTTTTGGGCAGCCTGCTGGCAAGCATTTATCTTGTCTTTGCATTTTTTCTCTTCTGCTGCAAGCTGACGGCTGTGATAGCCATAGTAACTGTCAATCTTTCCATACAACTCTGCTGCCATATTTTTATTAGTGTTGTAGTTTCCTAAGGAGAGTATTTTCTTAAGCCATGCCCAGAATCCAGTCTCACGAATACGTGATATTAGTGCTCGCGCATCCTGAGCATTAAATTTTCCATTTGCTTGTGGAATATTGTCGATCTTGTTTCTGGGAATTAATCGAGAAAGTTCTTGCTCAAATGAAGCAACTTCTTGGTAGCTAATGTTCAGAGATGTCTTGACAGTTTGTAGCGAGTTTCTAAAACTCTGGATTTGCGCATCAGCTTGCTGCTGGATCTGGCTTTTCTGGGTAGTGCATCTAGTGCTAGCGTCGGATTTTGCTTTGTTTGTTCTTTGGTTTTCAGCTTGAACAGCGCTACTATAGCCACTTATGCTTTGAACAACAGCATCAATTTGAGAAGTAATTTGCTCAGTAATAGTCATTGCCAAGAGCCCTCCTTATGTACGTAGAGAATTTACACAGGTCTCAGCGTAATCCTCTAAATTTTCATTACGTTGGTACATCCCATCTGCCTCTTGTAGCAGAGGCAAATATATCTGGTTAAAATACTTCGATTTCACTTCCGCATTCCATTTGGATGTTAATGCATCCCATGCTGCCTGAATATCTTCACTCGCCTTATGATATGCCATACAAAACCTTCACTTTCTACTCAAAACGGATTTCTGCATATTTCAATTTTTCATAATAAGTACTTCCATAACTTTTCACACGAAGAAAAGCTAACGGATTGCGTTTAACAATATCCGCAATCAGGCGTTGAAGCACTTCTGTCCCGGGGAAGCTATTATTGAATTGTACTAGGATAGTTTTATCGCCCGCTTTAATTCTTTCACACAAATATTGTTCTAAGTCCCACTTGGATGAGACGATCCGGTCATGTCTCGGATAATCTGACATTATCGGCGGGTACAAAGTGGACGACCATGCGTGATCCCTGGAAAATATGTCATCATTGCGCAGAAAATAATAGTCGGTAACGGGACAACCTCCTGCTATCAAATTGCTATCCCAAGTAACATCTACATGATAAACTTTGTTGTTAATTTTCACAAAATTCCATGCATGGGGACCTTCATTACCCTCTTGCGTGCTTTCTCCAATAGCGACAACACACGACAAATGCATCTGGTCGCATAGCAATCTATATGCACGGGCATAGCCATCACAAACACAGGCACTATTCAATAATGCACCTACTATAGTATGTATTTCTCTCTGCGATCTATTATCAGGTGCACCCATATCGTATGTTAAATTTTCCGCAAGATAATCATGAAGAAAACGAAGTTTTTCGTATTCAGTTTTATATTGACTCGCCGTTTTCGTAATTTGATTTACCCTTTTGATTAATCGCTCATAGATATTCCTGTACTCATCCGGCGTGTACACATTCTCCGCTTGAATTGTAATGTTCTGCCCTAAGCGGCAGTAATTAAACTGAGATGTTTCCAAATGAAACAAGTGCGGATTTTCCTCAATAATATAGGTAACTATTTGATGCAATTCTACACCGGAAGGAAGAGTGAACCCAATTCCTGGTAACCTTATCGTTGCGGTGCTGTTTCCTGTTGCCCAACAATCATAGATTTCACGATATACATTCTTTTCAAAGTCAGAAAGGCGAGTATAATAATAGCGACTTCCTAAGATGAATCGATTCATATTCTTTACCCCCAGACACAAATTCTGACCTTCAAAAGAAAGTACAGTAATTAAAATGAGCGGGCTCCTGCAATATCATGCAGGAGCCCTGAACGGAACCGTTTATTCCGGATCACTCATATCGTCCTCTGTAATTTCCGTTGCTTCTTGAGAAGATAACTCAGAGACTTCGGCCTTTTCATCGGATACGCTATCTGTTTCCGGCTCAACTGTAACTTGCTCGTTGCAGTCCAATAAACCATCAATTTCCGTGACAGCTACATCAGTAGGTTCAAAGAATAACAATGCCTTAGAATCCGGCATATTCAAAGCCTCCGTTTTCCCATCTATGGCAAGCAATTCCCTTCTGAGCCTTGCAATTTCACTGTCTGCTCCATTAATTATATCGGTAAGCTGCTTTTCGACTTGGGTCAGAGAAGGAATGTTCTCATTGCAAGCATCTACTTGTTTTCTCAAAAAAGAAATCTGCTCCAATAAATCTGTCTGACCATTCTTTGTACTGTGATATTTCTTGAGGACATCTCTTCTCTGCTCGATAGCTTTCGCCCTTTTTTTCTCAGCAACCTTGATATCTCTAATAATGACACGCCTTTGCTGTTCTCTTTGAGCCTCCTCTACCTGCATCCGATAGATCTCAAGTGCAATCTCCATTGCCGTTCTCGCATCTTCGAGCATAGTGGGGTTAATCAATCCCGCTATAGATACATCGTCAGTGCTACCACGCCTAGTAATTTCAGGAAGTATCTGCTCAACATATTCTGCAACAGCTACAGATCCTTCCTCCAGAGCTTTCAGGCACAAATTGCGATATAGATTGTACAGCTGTTCAACAGATGTATAAGAATCGTCGACACCGTCGCTACCAGCAAAAATTGCGGCTGGAAGTTCTCTGGAGTAGTAATACTTAAAGTTATCAATAGCCTCACTGTCACACAGCGATGTTGTAACATTAAACTCACAATTATCATTCCATGGAATAGGCGTTGTAAAATGGCCCTCACGACTTACCGCAACACATTGTCCATCGCCATTGCGAATCGCCAAACAGAATTCTTGTGTAATAATTACAAGAATCAAAGTACAACCATAAGCATGCTCAACAGCACTTCCATTTAAATATCGTTGCTTGTACTTGTCGGCAACTTTTTCAACTTCCTCTTCCGTAAAAGGATTGTTTGTAGCATCTTCATCCACAAGAGAGTTCCAACGCAAGAGGATATATTTGCACAATTGCGTTACTACATCATCTCGTAGAGACTCATTTTCAAGAGTTTCGAGATTTAAATTTTTAAGAAACTCATCTGCGGCATCAACAGCAACTTCACAAGCAAATTTAGATCCTCGATCACTTCGAGTAAAATTGTTACTTCCATGACCATCTGAAACAACAATAATAGAGGCTATGTCGTTTTCAAAATCTTTAGAGTAATCCTGGCAAGGTTTTTGGGAAGCAATGTGACTAAACCCAATGGAAGTACGAGCAAATGAATAATAACCTTTCATTAACACCTCTCCTTCAAAAGAGATCTAAGTCAAAACCCAAAGACAGTTACCAGCCGGGCCCCCAGAGATCAGAATTGCCTGAATCGGCAGAATTGCCGTCATCAAACCCTTTTTGCGCTTGCTGAACCGCTTCTCTAGCAAGATTCTGTGCAACCTCTTCATCGTTACCTTCGACAGCCGCTATAATGCTACGACTCTGTATCGTAGATGAGAAAACGGCCATTCTACACAGTAAACTCTTCAGATCTTCACGATCACTGTCAACCTGCAAGACGGTTTCGGTAGTGCCAGTAAACGCAGAAAGAACAGAAGTATCGCCATTATCCACAGCGATAGCTATCTTGGTTGCCGCTCTGTACCAATTGTTACGCTTCAACTTATCTATTCCTATCTGCGTATTGTCGGTAGGTTGACCGTCACTAAGCAGAATAATAACCGGCGCATATGATCCAGTCGCACTCTTTAGAAACGCCGTTCGAGATAGCTTGCTTTCCAGTTCTACAAAAGCAGCTCCCATGTCAGTAAGACCAGAGGCTTCCAAATTGTTCCAGAAAAATCCTTCTAAAGACTCAGCCCCAACTTGTCCAGACATATCATGCGTAACCCATCGGCAACCAGTAGAAAATTCCAATACAGCAATTTTGATTTCTGCATCAGCATTTTCATCAGATACTTCCTGCAACAGAGGGATCATCTCTTCAATGGCAGAATTGACCTTCCCAATATTTCCATTCACTGTCATGCTACCGGATGTATCTACCAGCAGAAACAGAGTCATAACTTTTCTGGGCATTACAGCACCAATATCAATTTCGTTAGGCATAATATAAACTCCTTTCAAATTTCATGCTTTTTTTAGACAATCTCAAATTGGCCCTTGCCAACAAACACTTTAATCCCCGGTTTTGCAGGCATTACCTCACCCGGCTGCAAATTACGCTGCTGCCCAGCAGTGGTGGTGCAACGCCATATGTCTTTGGAAACATTTTTAATGCCAAAGCAATATGGATCGTTTTGCTTTCCGGGAGCCGCAATAACCTCAGCGATTGGAATGATAGCTTGATCATCCGAACAGTTCACTATTTCCATACGCATAACTTTAACACCAGGATATGCAGGAACCGTATGGTGGGAGGTTTTTATAGAACTTGCCAGCGGAAGTTTTTTTCCACAAGAAGAGCAAACAAACTTGCCATTACTTACAAACTCTTCATTCTTGCAAGAGCAAGGAACGATACTATTACGGAACTGCACAAGGATATCAAGCCATTCCTTCTCGATAATACGGGGAGCGACATAAGATTTACTTGTCTGGTTGTACGTCATAGCATCCTTTGAGAAAGCACGTTCAAATGCAGAACGAAGGTAATCGGGCAACTCCGGCCACATTTTAATTGCATTAACATGGACCCCACGGATTGGCCGATTGGACTTATCTAAGGGATCAAAAACGAAGACAGGTTTGCTACCGTAGATTTGCTTCTCAATACTTGGAGTCATACAGGGAGGTGTCGCACCCGCGCCCTCCAAGGGATGCGCTTTGCAGGCTAGCATAAACAGAAGCAGTGCCAAGGAGAATCTATCTGTTACTTTATCGGGCATCTTTTGCCCCAATACAATCTCAGGGGCCATGTATCTACTCTTGCCTAAGATACCCGTGGAGTATCCGGGGTAGGAGACGTTGTCATTATCACAGATAAGCACATCGCCATTGTGAGGATTAATAAAGAAATTTCCGTCGTTTAAGTCCTGATAGCTAAAGCCTTTGTTGTGGAGAATTCTGAAGCCGTTTACAATATTGATCATGGCATTGGCTCGAGCCTGGAAAGAATCAAACCTCTGCTTGAGTAAATACTTGGGCATGCCAATGTATTCAGACGGACGCAGATCCATTATGTAACCAAATGAACGATACTCGTTAGATACGACACTGTCCTGTGGCCAAAGGAAACTACCAGCTGGTGACCCAATCTGAATATTATTTTTAAGATTTTCGTAGAATTGCTTTCTTTTGTCACCAAATGTACTTTCGTGATACCATTTCAAAGCCTTGGGTTTGCCATCCATCGTTACATGATAGACAATGCCTTGACCGCCTCTTCCAAGCTCTTTGCCGACTTTAATTTTCCGGAAGCCGTCGGTTTTTAGTTCGGCACCAATAGGAAGCTCTGCCATAAGTTTTTCCTCCTGTAGCATTTCTTTTGTTGTCGGAAGTATATGTATTATAATGTTATCATATTTCTGGTTAAAATGCAACAAAAACCTACATTGCTCGATCGTAATTTTCT
The DNA here is from genome assembly GCA_045644345.1 of Faecousia sp. Lineage (GTDB taxonomy): Bacteria > Bacillota > Clostridia > Oscillospirales > Oscillospiraceae > JAZOXB01. The sequence continues at coordinate 73,456 of JAZRGR010000194.1, forward strand.
ACTTCTACCAATAGTCGATTTTATATTACTTCAAATTGTCCACCACCAGCGAAAACCTTAATGCCAGGCTTTGCAGGCATTATATCACCCGGTTGCAAATTGCGTTGCAGTCCAGTAGTAGTTATACAATGCCATATGTCTTTGGAAACATTTTTGATACCAAAACTATATGGGTCGTTTTGCTTTCCATGGACCGCAATAACCTCAGCGATCGGAATGATAGCTTGATCATCCGAACAGTTCTCTATCTCCATACGTATAACCTTAACGCCAGGATACGCAGGAACCGTATGACGGGAGGTTCTTATAGAACTTGCCAGCGGAAGTTTTTTTCCACAAGAAGAGCAAACAAACTTTCCGTTACTTACAAACTCTTCATTCTTGCAAGAGCAGGGAACAATACTATTGCGGAACTGCACAAGAACATCAAGCCATTCCTTCTCAATAATACGGGGAGCGACATAAGATTTACTTGTCTGTTTGTATGTCATAACATCCTTTGAAAAAGCACGCTCAAACATAGCACGAAGATAATCAGGTAACTCCGGCCACATTTTGATTGCATTAACATGGACTCCACGGATCGGCCGATTAGACTCATCTAAAGGATCAAAAATAAAGACAGGTTTGCTGCCGTAAATTTGCTTCTCAATGCTCGGAGTCATACAGGGAGGTGTTGCACCCGAACCCTCCAAAGGGTGTGCTTTGCAGATGAGCATAAACAGGAGCAACGATATGGAGAATCTATCTGTCGCTTGATCGGGCATTTTTTGCCCTAATACAATCTCAGGAGCCATGAATCTACTCTTGCCTAAGATGCCAATGGAGCACCCGGGATAAGAGACATTTTCCCAACCGGAAATCAGCACATCGCCATTGTGCAAGTCGATAAAGAAGTCATTATCGCTCAAAACCTGATAGCAAAGGCCTTTGTTATGCAAAATTCTGAAACCATGAACAATATTGATCATGGCATTGGCAAGTGCCCGAAAGGAATCAAATTTCTTATTAGAAAAGTATTTTGGCATACTTAAATATTCAGAAGGACACCGCTCTATTATGCAGCCAAAAGAACCATATTCATCAGAGACAACACTATCCTTTGGCCAAAGGAAACTGCTAGTTGGTGCTCCCACTCTAATGATACTCTTAAGATTCTCATAGAACAGATTTCTCTTTTTACCAAACGCACTTTCGTGATACCACTTCAAGGCTTTGGACTTTCCATCCATCATTACATGGTAGACAATGCCTTGGTCGTCTCTTTCTATCTCTTCGATTACTACAATTTTTCTAAAACTCTCAGTTTTTAACTCAGTACCAATAAGTAGCTCTGCCATATTTATCCCTCCTCTGGCATATCTTCGTTAGCATTGGAAATAGAGATACACCTCGTACATCACTTTTTGCTTTCGCGATTAAAACAGCTCTGAAACTTGTATATCCGATTACCGAACCAGAAAACGAATTGATACATCCCTAACAAATTTTTCAGTTAAAAACTCTGCCCCGTCATGGTAAACTTTTCTGTAGCAGTAGAAATATTTTCCATTTGTATGCCACACCATGTACAGCGAAGACTTCGTTCATGACTCCAACACGAAATCTTTCGGCAACTATGACACTGTACAAAAGAGTCTGTACCACAATAGGGACATCCCGGATATTCATCCGTTGCATAAAGGTTGCCTTGTATTTGATTCCTATCATAGCCTTCACTAATCGCAAATTGTGAGCTAATTTTAAAAGACCATGTCCTCCACCAGTCTCTATCTTCCATTTGTTGGACCCTGACGCCATATAGCTCGTTTGTTTTTCCGCATTTGAATACTAATATCTTCGCATCCATAGTATGTATCTCCTTCATGTAAGAACTTTGCAACCACTATTCATGTAAAGTACTCCATAGCAACAAATCCATAGTATCTTGAAAACTGTTTTGAATTGGTCCCAGTTCATGTGCTTTTGTATCACTAAAACACAATGTTTTTGAACTATTGACTAACAGATTGATTATTTGCTAAGGCCCAATAAGCCTCTAATCTTATCAAGCGGAGATTCTGCCTTTTTTTGAGTTGTTAGTTTAGAGCTATTAAAACTCTTTAATGCTTCGATTGCTTTCTGAGATATAGTACCATTACTGTTGCGTGCTGCATCAGCGTAGTATTTTTCAGCCTTTGCTAAACTTACCATAACGCCTAACCCATTTTCATACATCTTTGCTATTTCAAATTGTGCTTCTGCATGTCCTTGTTTTGCAGCTCTTTCATAGTAATCAGCAGCTACCTGATAGCTTCTGGAAACCCCACCTATTCCCAGCGCATAGCATTGAGCATAGTGAAATTGTGCATGTGGATCTCCAGCCTTTGCCCCGCTTTCATACTCCGAAGCTTTTTTTGTAGGAACTATCGGCTGGTAGGGATCTTGAATCCTTCCGGTTAGTACCATTTGAGCTTTTGCATTTCCCTTTAGTGCAGACAGGCGAATCCACTTTGTGGCTTCAGCAGAATCTTGATAAATGCCGCTACCTGCTTTATAACAAAGTCCAACTTGAAGCATCGCACCCGTATGCCCTTTTTGTGCAGCTGATAAATACCACCGGAATGCTTCGTGCCGATTTCGGGGAATATCTAATCCAACGGAGTACATCTCAGCCAAAGAAAACATTGCATCAATGTGTCCCTGCTGAGCTGCTTCCTTATATAGTTGTAATGCCAATTGTGTTTTTTTAGGGACTCCATAGCCTTTCTCATAACGAATTGCGCGTTGAAACAATTCGTCAGGTGTGTATTTCTTCCCTTCGGTAGGAGGATCTGATTGGCCTGTCGATACTGATATGGATTGCACAGGAGGTACTTCTTTAGAAACATTAGCTGTATTCTGTAGTCCTTCCTTACAGTCAACATCATTTTCAACCACGGAAACGATATAATCTTTTGAATCATCGTAAGTCCTTGCAGTTCCACTTTCTTTTTCCGACACTACATTGCTTAGCGGCTTTCCACCAATTGCTTCCCAAAAACTATCACATATTTCATAAGCCACATCGTCATTTACCAAGCAATCTGTAATAATTCTTTGTGCAACGGTTTCTCTGCAAGCAATTTGCTCTGAGTGAGTTTTAGTCATAGCATCTAGTAAAACAACATTACCGTTACACTTCAAAAAATAGCTCAGCATCGTTTTTTCACGACTCATGTTCGGGGCAATATCACAAAAATAAGACATCAGTTTAGTTGCATCCCGAAACACATCAATGTTACTGCATTGGATAATAGCAATAAGCACATCTGCCATAGACTTCATCTGATTAGATACATCTATTTTTAACTTAGATCCACAAAATGGACAGTTTTCGATTGGTCTAGACATATTGGCATTTACAAACCACTCTGCTTTACAATTATAGCATTTCATATAATCCTCCCTGTGGCTGCGTCATAAATTATTTAACCAAGACAAACCCGACTCGATTAACGCTACAATTTATAATCTCCTATTATAGATTATATTGTTTTTTCAGGCCTTTGTCAACCAAACCTGTTCCCAAAACCATAGTTCGTTACAGATGAGCTTGAGGAAACAAGAATACATCATTCTAAAACTAACCTCTGAGAACAAACATTGTTGGATAGAGATCAAAACTAATAAGCACCGACCGCTATCCAACAGTTTATAACTCCTTCATTAGTTTATGGACACATACTACCATAGCCATAGATTTCGTAATAACCTACGGCATAAGATTTTTGACGGCAGGAGTCGCCGGAGTTGCCTTCTATGGTGTAGATGGTACCGTTTTCGACTTTTTCAACGATGCCTACATGGTTGGGAATACCGTCTTGACCGCCTTGGTCGGGGTAGTCCCAGTCGAAGAAGATGATATCGCCGGGGTTAGGGGTGTAGGTGTTGTCTTGCCATTGGCTATGATCCTTGAACCAAGCCTCACCAACATAGCAGACTGCAAAGCTGGGGATCACACCGTTTTCGAGGTAGCCACATTCGTTGGCGCACCAGCTCACAAAGATGGCACACCAATCTACTCGTTCATCGAAGCCGTACCATCGCCAGTAGGTTTCGCCGCCTACATTGCCAACTTGGGACAGGGCTACGGCGACAAGATCACCTTGGCCGCCCAAGCCATAAAGCACATCATTCCACATAGTCTGATTTTCCGGAAGGAGCAGTTCGTTGAGCTGTTCCTTCTGTTCGTCTGTGAAGCCATAGTGGTCTGCCATTTCCATAGCAGTTTTATGGGACACTTGGATAATCAAATAGGTTCGTTGCACAGACCGCTCCGTAACCACAATTTCACCGTTTTCACCTTCACTTTCCGTGTACTCTATCTCAGCACGGACTTCGGTAGTATAGGTTATGGTGTGCATATTCCAGAAGATTTCCTTCAGCATGGCTTTCTTTTCTGCGGTCATGGAGGCGACCTCTTGGGCGTTCTCGGAATCTGTAGACACCTTGACGGCATAGACCGCAAGGACATCTCTCCATGCCGCACGGGATCCAACTGTTTCTATTTTTTCGTGGGGTGTAGAGGCTTTGATCGTGTCGATTTGGTTCATGTACTCGGTGTTGATCTCACGGACGACTGTTCGTGCAGACATACCTGTTCCCGTATCTTCTCCGCTAAAAAAGATGCCAAATACAGAGCCTATAAGAGCACCGATCAAACAGATCACCACGATAATCAGAATCGCAACCCATCCACCGGAAATAATTGCCGTAATCAAGCTTTTGAGTGCGGCTACAATGGCTTGTACCGTAGTCTTTGCCGCTTGCGCCGTTCTCTTTGCGGTTTCACGGGTAGCCTTTGCAACCTTCTTTGCCTGTTCCGCTCGCTTCTTTGCTTTTTGAGCCGCCTTTACACTTTGCTTGGCAGCCTGATCAGCAGTACGACCAACAGCTTTTTGTGATTGCTTGATCGGTTTCACAGGTGTTTTGGTGGTTGGCTTTTTCACCTTGGGATTGGGCTTCGTTTTGGTTTTGAAGTCCGGCTTCTTAACCGTAGGCTTGGAAGGCTCCTTGCCTTTTGGATTGGGAGCTTTTTTGTAGGGAATCCGTTTGGGCCCCACAACCTGTTTAACAGCGTTTTTCCCGGCTCTGTATATCTTCTCCTCTGCGTTCTTTAGCTTGGAATCCGCATAAGCAACAATAGAAGAATCGTCTTCTTTGCCTTTCTCCGGCATAGACCCAATGGGAGCGTGGGGTGCACGCTCCCTGGGTTCGTCGGCTTTGCTATCGGCATTGTTATCGGAATCAGTACCTGCATGATTGCTCTTTTCACCAATCTTTTTGGGTACCTCCTTGAAATCGGGCTTCTTTGCTTTTTCCTGGAGAACCTTTCCCTTATCCAAGGATTTGATCCCATTCTTGGCTTTTACTTTAGCTTTCACCGACTCCATAGTTTATCCTCCTCCGAAGGTTCCTTCGCCCGGTTTGGTGGTCATAAGCTGATACATCTTCGTATCCTTGGGGAAATGGTTCTCAAAAGGCACCAGAGCTCCGCCGTAGCGGATCAAACCACAACCCGGTGCCGCATTGGTAATGTAGCCCATCTGCTGTTCGGAAATGTTGAGAAGCTCTGCAAGTCGCTCACGGTCAGAAGGTGCCTGGTTCAGCATAACAATAAACTCCGAGTTGGACAGCATTGTGCTAGCCTCCACGGAGTTAAGCAAAAATTCCACATTCTGCGTGATCGCTGTAGGATAAGCATTTCTCTTTCGGAACTGTCGCCAAGCAGAAGTAAAGAAATTACTGCTGTGTTCGTTCTCAAAGACTACATGGTATTCGTCAATGAATACATGGGTTCGCTTGCCCTTCTTCCAGTTCAGAGCAACTCGGTTGATCATGGTGTCGGTGATTACAAGAAGTCCTGTGGGCTTCAGCTGAGAGCCAAGTCCGTGAATATCAAAGACAAGCATACGCTTGTTCAGATCCACATTGCTCTCCTTGCCGAAGATATCCAGAGAACCGGTGGTGAACAGTTCCAAGGCAAGTGCAACCTGTCTTGCTTCCGGCTCTGGCTGTTCCATCAACTTTTCACGAAGCGTAGACAGCGTAGGTGTCGTTCCAGTCCCTTCTGCATCGTGGTAGATCATACGGGTACAACGGTCAATGATGGATTTGTGCTGGGGACCTACACCCTTCTTATCGATCTGTTCTATGAGGGACATAATGAACTGGGACTTGTCTACCATGGGATCTCCCTCGCCGTATCCTTCTTCCATATACATGGGATTCAATCGGTCTTTTCCTCCTGCCGCAATCCGAATGACCGAGCTGTTCTTAGGCAGAACCGAAGCAAGGGTAGCGTATTCGCCTTCGGGGTCGCAGATGATAATATCGTCTTGGCTAGACAACAGTAGCAGGAAGATCAGCATCTTTGCACTAAAGGATTTGCCCGAACCGGGAACACCTAAAAGCATTGCCGATTGGTTCATAAGGTTTTCCTTGTTGCAAAGAATAAGGTTGTGAGAAATGGCATTCTCGCCGTAATAGATACCACCCTTGTCCATGATCTCCTGCACTTTGAAGGGCATCAAAACCGCAAGGGCTTCTGTGGTCAGAGTTCTCCACGCACTCAGCTTGCACACACCGAAAGGCATAGTTGTGTTCAGACCATCCATCTGCTGATACTTCAGCACTGCGGCTTGACACATATGTTTCCGTGCGATACTCATAATGGTTTCCGTATCCTCGTCCAACTGCTTTTTGGTATCAGCGGTAATGACCATACTGACGATAGACAGCATCATACGCTGGTCTCTGGAACTCAAATCGTCTAAGAACTCCTTGATTTCCTTCCTCTGCAGTTCCATATCGTAGGGGATCTCTGCGGAATAGTTGTTGTTGCGGTTCTGCCGTCTTTGCCAATTTGTGATATTCGTCTCTACCGCAAGCTGTTTGTTCTGAGCCAAGCGAATCGCTTCCTCGGTAGATACAGGAATGATATCGATAGAAAGCATCATGGTTCTGTTAAGCCCTGTCAGCTCTCCGATCATATCGTCCTTGATGTAGGAAGCAAAGTCCTTGAGATAAATGGCACGGGCATAGCGGTCGCCCAAGCGCAGATGGTCCTTGTGCCGTTCAATACGGTCGGGACAGATACGATCACGGAAGTCATGACCTCTACGCATATCTTCCTCGATGTTGCAGGTAAAGGCTTCTTCATCCCCCTTGCGGTAGAAATTGTGGAAGATCCGCAGACGGGCTTCCGCATCCATGGGAGTGCAAGTAGACCCCAATGCAGAAAAGTGGGTTTTCAGTTCTGTGCCGACACGGGTGAAATAGGCTCTTGCTTCTTCGATGTTCTTCCGGTCCACAGTAACGGTAAGTAAAAGAGTACGCAAGACACGCCCTGCATTGATAGTCTTATCTCTCATGACTCGGTTCATTTCCTCGCCATAGACTTCCAATTCTTCCTCGTAGTTTGAGATCAAAAACTCTCGTTCAAAGTCGATCTTCTGGAGAGCATGATTGAAGATCGTCAGCTTCGTAACGGCATTGCTGTCCAGACTGTTCAAAAGTTCCGAGTAACTCAAGAACATAGCTTCTTGGTTTACTTTGCCGGCGGCTTGGTAGTTAATATCCGTGAAAGAAAAAGTCATGGAATATCTGTTTCCTACACGGAAAATACCGTCCTTCCACATAGCCTGTACGGGAATCACATCTCGCACACATCGGGGAACACGGTATCGTTCCTTGCTACGCTTCAGCATAGCCTTAATTGAGTTCATCACTTTGTTTTCGCCTCCTTCAGCATTTCATAATATAGGTTGTTGTGCTTTACAAACAGTACCTTGGGCTCCAACAGTTCTGAACGAATAAACGCCCAAATGAATTGTTCTGCGGTCATGCCGTGGTAGGTTACAAAGCCCATAGCTGCAAAAGGTGCCGCACCTAAAATGCACATCCAGCTGACGGTTTCCACGCCGAAGTTGTCCTTCAAAAGGAAATACAACAGGACGGCAACTCCCATAGCGGCAATCGAAAAAAAGAACTGTCGCATTGACAGTCCAAAAAACATGGTTTCGTTGTAGCTACGGATCTCTCGATTGATTTTAATTTCCAAATAAATTCCTCCTTTCCTGTGTTACAATCCCATCATTTCACGGACAACTCTGTCTGCCATCTTTACTGTGCCTACTAAGACAAGAATATTGAAAATGAACTCGCCAATGTAGTTCCAGACCATTGTGGCAGTCGGTCCGCTTTCCAGCGCAGGGGGTGTTGAAGCAAAGACCGAGAAAATGACACAACCCAAGACGATGATTGCACCTTCCAAACAGACGGCACAGTAGCTTTTCAAGAAGCTGGTACCAATGTTCTGGGTCGGCTCACCTGCATAGGTCGCAAGAGGGATCGGTGCAATAGCCGTGAAGATGTAGAATTTGAAAAATCTGCCATACACCGTAAGAATCATAATAAAGGAAATGACCCAAACAAACAATCCGCCGATCAAGGTAATGGCCCACAAAGGAATAGATTCAAAGAATCCACAGTTTTCAATCGCAGTCACAAGTTCCGTAGGAAGGGTTACTGTCTGTGGTGTTCCATACCCGGCGGCTCCCATAATGTTTGAGATAACGCCTTGTATAATGCTCAAAAGTGCCAGCATCAGTTCCAATCCATATGTGATCAGCGCTTTGGACAGAGCAAAGCGGAAGAACAGCTTGAGAGCCTGTTCCGGTCGTTTCAGCTCCGCAAAGGAACCACAGGTTTTCATGACACCGACTACGAAAAACAGAACCAACAGAGCATAGCCCACAGCCTGCAAGGTTCCGTGGATCGATGTAATGACATTCCAGATAGCTCCGCCCTTAAACTCTGCGGGGCTTTGCAGAATCAGTGTCCAAATCTCAGCCAGTTTTTCCGACCAAGTTTCAAGGGCATTTTCAAGATTGCCTACAATCCAGTTATCCGACATACATTCACCTCCTTAGAGGCAGGCGGGAAGCCTGCCTCATTTGTCGGACTTAACCGGTGATCAGAGACAAGATCTCTTTTGCAAAGGTAATGACGATACCGCCGGCTAAGGTCAGGAAGCCGTTGGATCTCTGAGAGGGATCATGGCTCTGGAAGGATAAGCCAACCTGAACGATACCCCAGCCCAACAGGATCAAACCT
>JAZRGR010000195.1:0-16299 GCA_045644345.1 Faecousia sp.
ACAGAGCCGGAGCAAAGCACCGTCTCCACCACTTCCGCCCCCCCTGGGAACAAGGACCCCGGCTCTAACAATGGTTCTTCACCCCACTCTTCACCGCTATGGAATATATTTAAGTGGCTTATCCTTGTTTTGTTCCTATTCTTATTAGCCATCGTCCTGAGAATACTTCGTCTCCAGTTATGGCAGCACGCCTATCACCGCGCCTCATCAAAGGACAAGGCTCTCAGATCTTGGAATCGGGCACTTTCGTATACCAAGCTTCTGAAGGAAGCACCCGATCCGAAGCTTAGATCCATTGCTGAGAAGGCAAAATTCAGCCAACACCTCATTACCTCTGCAGAGCTGGAGCAATTCGATGCCTTCCTCCGTGCCTCTCAAGAAAAGCTGGATTCCCGTCCCATCTATCTGCGTATCTATGCACGCTGGATCCTGGCTCTGTATTAACCCACAAAATAAAATGCTGTATCCTCCGTTACCAAACGAGCAGGATACAGCATTTTATCAAATTCCGATTTATGGAGCTGTTTATCGTATAACACCGTAGGGGCGACCTGTGGTCGCCCGGTCATTGTTGTAAAACGACAATGACGAAATTGCGGGATTATCACGAGATTTCCGACAAAATTGAAACATTTTGCGGGCGACCACAGGTCGCCCCTACGAACAAATTCGGAAATCGAACTGCTCCATAAATCGGGAATTTTCTTCACTCCATTGCACGACGCAGCAAATCCATGGGATCACTGATCAGATCCGTAGCACCGGCAGCCAGCAGAATATCCTTGTTGCGGAATCCCCAGGTCACAGCCAGGCAGGGGAGTCCTGCATTCTTGGCAGTTTGGACATCCACCTCTGAATCTCCCACATAAAAGGCATCGTCTCCGGAAAGACCCATCTGTTCCATTGCTGCATATACCATTTCAGGGCTGGGTTTGCGAGGGAACTCCGTAGATTCTCCCACAGCAATATCGATAAACTCGTCAAAAAACAATGCCCGTAAATTCTTTACAAAGGGATCTGCCTTGTTGGAAACAATTGCCATCGGAATATCCTTTGCCTTACATTCTGCAAGAAGATCCATGATTCCGGGATAGGGAAGGGTTAGATCATGGTAATGTTCTGCGTAATGAGACTTCATCGCTGCCAAAACCGCCTGTGCCGTTTCCTCTGCAGTTCCATCCGGCACCGCTCTGCGAATCAGCATAGCAAGCCCATTGCCTACGAAAGAGTTAACCTCCTCTAAGCTCCGTTTGGGGAACCCAAACGCTTCCAATGCAAAATTTGTGGAGCAATGTAGATCTCCAATGGTATTTAATAAAGTTCCGTCTAAGTCAAAAATCAAAGCTTTCATTCCTGATCCTCCGTTTGAAAATTGGCAAGGGGATTCGCCTGTGCCGCAATTTTCAGTTCTGTATTTTCAATATGGGTATAGATTTCTGTTGTATTTAGGTGCTCATGACCCAGAACCTCCTGGACCGTTTTCACGTCCACACCACTGGATAGCATCAAAGTTGCTGCTGTATGCCGCAGCTTATGGGCAGAGTATTGCTCCGGATCCAACCCTGCCGCCAGCATATGCTTCTTTACCAAGCGGTGAACCGCTGTCACCGTGATCCGATTGTGATTCCGTGATCCAAAAAGTGCTTGATTATCTGTTAACACAATTTTGTTCCGTTCCGTCATATACGCATCAACAGCTTTCTTACACGCTGCACCGAAATAGACGATTCGTTCCTTATTTCCTTTACCGCGAACTCTAATTCGATCTTCATATACATCACTGCGATTCAGACCTACCAGCTCCGATCGCCGGATCCCACAATTCAGGAACAACATGAGGATGGCGTAATCCCGAACAGCATTCTGCCCTTCAACAGCCCGGAGCAACTGCTGAGATTCATGTAAAGTCAAATATTTAGGTAGAGATTTCCGTAATTTAGGGAACTCTACATCCTTCACAGGATTGACCGTAAGCTGTTGGGTCCTGACAGTCAAATATTTATAGAAGGACTTAATCGCACTGAGCTTCCTGGATCGGGCTGCAGCTCCGATTCCTTGCCCTCGATCGTGTGCCAAGTAGGAAAGAAAATCAAAGATATCGCTCAGTGTGATCTTAGATACAAATTCAAGGTCAACTCCGGTAATCGGCACATTCTCCAGAGGGGTATGATAAGGCATCTCATTACGCATAAGCATCATAAACCGCAAGAACATCCGCAGATCCAAATAATACTCCTCAATGGTCTTCTGAGATTGACCCTTGATCGTCTCATGATAAGAAAGAAAGTCTCGTAATATCTGGGGACAATCTACAAATCGCATCATACGCAAGCACCTCCGGATTCAAAGAAATACTCTGCAAACAATGTACGTTCAACATTCTCACCGCAATCTAAATGTAAACTTCTTCTATATGAAATCCCTATTTTCTTCATGCAAATATCCACAAAACATAAGAAAACACCCATGTCAATACGATTATAATAACTGACCATATCCGCCGGCATAATCCCTCGTAATCCTTGTTTTTTAAAACGATAGACCAATAGGGAAGTGCCTCGATTTTCTACAATCCAAGGCTGTGTATTACAGGCACTGGGAGCAAACCGCACCAGATCCGTAACGCCCGTTATTTTTGTTCCCATCCAAATTTCCTCCACGGACTTCCGCTTGCTCTTGAACATATCTTTCCGATACTTTGTTGGATCCGAAATCTTACGAATAGCAATCATAATCACATAGTCTAATCCATGGTATGTATTTACATCTGTTTTACCGATCCCAAACCACAGCGTACCAATATTCTTAGAAACCAAGTACAGATCTAATTGTTGACCCAGATATCCGATATTGGAAAGATAATGATCTTTTTTCTCGCTGTAGAACAGAATACAATATTCCTGCCCACGTCGACAGGTTGTCTCAGAAGAAGGAACAATTTTTATTTCCGTTTTAATGTCGGCTACAAGAGGAACAAACGATCTGTAAGCAGAGTAGATCTCATGCAATTCAGATTCCGTAAGACATTCATCACCAACATTCCGAAACAGGTGAAAAGATTTTCTCTTAAAGATCATAGGATACAATCTAAGATCCATTAAAATCACCGTCCAATCAGTAAATAATCCATAAAATATAAAAATAGCCTTAAAAAGCCTACAAAAGACCTCTATCTTCATAACAAGGGCTAAAACCTGTCTACAACAACGCCTCACGCTTACATTATAACACAAGCCTGCGAAAAACGCAACAAAATTTTTATTTTGTTGCGTTGGGGTTGTGAGACAATATTAGGCAACCAAATCCCCTCCTTCCGCTTTTTTGTCTCAAACTGCCAATCTCTTCTTGACAAATGTATCTTATAATATATAATTTTTGCAGAGGTGATTCTCATGACTTACACTATGGATGAAATTATGGATATGCTTGATTGGAATCAGCCGGAGGAAGTCCAGTCCTTAGGACGAAGTCTTGCACGTGAAATCAGATGTATAAACGTTTTCCTTCAGCCTATGCACAAAGGACACGGCAAAAATGTATGGGACAACTGTGCACTCATCCTTGCTGAGAGAAGCGATGATGAACTACAACCCTATCTATCCGAGTTATTTGAATGGCTGATTGATATGAATTGGCCCGGTGCATTTTGCATTGAAGAACGGCTTAAACATTATGAGGACAAATCATTGTTGTATTTTCCCCTAAGAATATGTTTAAGGCGTGCCATTTACGACAATGAGGGTTCGTGGCTTAGCTCTCTCCTTTCCTTCTGTGAAGGTATACCTAAAAACACCTTTGGTGTCGAATGGCAGGACAATTGGAGCATCGACGATATGGTGGAGAAAGCGCAACAATTATTATCTGCAGGCAAATCCGGCTATGATATAACGAAAATAATTCGAGCCGAAATATTCACTTCCAAACACTAGCAAGCAGTTAGACGGATGTGTTAAAATGATATATAATATAACAAGCAAAGGAAGACGCAGGATAGCATTCTTCCTTTGCTTGTTGTTTTGAAATCAGAAGCCGGAGATGAAAATGTTTTTAAGGAGGCGAGCTTCTTCGGAAACTGCCATATTTTGCAGAGTATCGCACTCCCCTTCCAAATCCTTGATGAATGCTTCATCGTGGATGGAGGACAGATTGATCCGCACATTGTAGATCGCACCCAATGCACAGGTTCTTGCCAACATGGTAGCGACCATAGCGTCGGTCACAGCATTGGTGTTGCCGTGTGTCAAAACCTTCTCAATGGAGGGAAATAAGGTGCAAACTCTCTTTGCAACAGAAAGAGGTACCAGTGCGGCCTCTTTTAGACCTTCTTGCATGGCTGCCTTACGCTCGTCACTGCCTTTGGGCAGCTTAAGGGCTGCCATATACTTATCAAAGGCTCTGGTATCATCGTCAACAGCTACGAGAAGTGCCTTGCGATCTGCGGAGATATTCTCGATAATATCAGACATTTCCTCTTGATATTCCTGATATTTCTCCTTATTTACAGTTAAATTCGCAACCATTTCTACCAGTGCGGCAGATAGTGCACCGCAGAGAGCGGAGATACTTCCACCACCGGGAGCCGGGGCATCGGATGCGGTCAGAGCCGCAAAATCCTTAACAGTCAGTTCGATCAGTTCCATTATAATCTATTCTCCAATACCTGTGTTCCGTCAAAATTCTCCAACTGGAGGTAGTATGCCGCACAATCCAGGAGTGCCTGCTGGGGGATCAAACCGCAGATCTCACTACCCAGGACATTGACCCCCCAACGACGAGCTTCCATCTTGACGGTCTCAAAAACGCGATATACAGAAGTCTTGGAAAAATCGGTCAGGTTCATAGAAACCTGGGCAATATTGCGATCCTCCAGCCGTACGCCCATTGCCTTGCAGTAGCGGAATCCTCCGCTGAGATGGCGGATATTCTTAGCAATGGCTGAGGCGATCTCCACATTAGGAGTATCCAGGTTGATATTATAGGCAATCAGAGGCATACGGGCACCGATAGCTGTGATGCCGCCGGTGGGATGAATGGTCGTACCGAAGTCGGGAGCCCACTGAGGATCCTTGACCTTCTCGGCCATAGCCTCGAACTGCCCCTTACGGAGGGCGGCAAGATTCTCTCTGTGAGGTGCGGTAGCACTCTGCTCGTAGAGGAAGAAGGGCTGACCGTACTTCTCATATGCCAGCTTCGCCGTCTCCTTGGCAACCCGATCTGCATCCTCTACCGTAGCATTGCGGATCGGAATAAACGGAATCACATCAACACAACCCATACGGGGATGCTGACCCTCATGTTTGGTCAGGTCAATGAGGGATTGTGCCTTCCCAACTGCCTCTACAACGGCATCCCTAAGAGGCTCAGCCTCACCGATAATCGTAAGGACACAACGGTTGTGGTCTGCATCGTGGGTATAATCCAGGAGTTTCACGCCTTCCTTGCCACGGAAGCAATCACAGAGCTGCTCAATAACCTGTAAATTTCTGCCTTCGCTGAAATTCGGTACACATTCAATGATTTGATTCATGATATATTACCCTTTCGTATATTGGATTTTTCCTTTTTTGATAACCGTATTTACAAGATTCTCTCCGAATCGATAGAAAATATATTCTAAGTTGGGAGCATCCCAAATCACAAGGTCCGCCTGTTTACCCACTTCTACAGAACCGATCCTGTCTGCTCTGCCGCAAGCCGCAGCCCCATTTAGGGTCACAGCAGTCAGAACCTCCTCGGGGCTTAGCCCACTCTTCCAGCAGCCTAAGTTCATGACGAGCTGAAGATTAAAGCCGGGGCAAGAGCCGGGGTTAAAATCCGATGCAAAAGCAACGGGAACCCCTGCCTCAACCATAGCTCTTGCAGGAGCATAAGGCTTATTCAGATAGAATGAGGTTGCAGGGAGCAGCACTGCAACTGTGCCACCCTTGGCAAGGGCTTCAATGCCTGACTGATTGATAGCAATTAGGTGCTCTGCAGAAACCGCATGGATCTCCCCCGCTACCTCAGTACCACCGATAGCATCAATCTCATCACTGTGGATCTTGGATCTGAGACCGACCTTCTGTGCCGCAAGAAGGATCCGCTTGGATTCCTCGGGAGTAAAGACCCCGGTCTCGCAGAATACATCACAGAACTCAGCCAAGGATTCCTCTGCAATACGGGGAATAAGCTCCTCCATAAGCTGCAGATACGCTTCACGATTTTCCTTATATTCAGTAGGAACTGCATGAGCACCTAAGTAGGTAGGAACCAACTCAACAGGCTGACGCTCCTGCAACTCCCGAATCACACGGAGCTGCTTCAGCTCTGTATCTACATCCAGACCGTAACCGCTCTTTGCTTCACAAGTAGTTACGCCCAAAGCCATCATTTCTCTAAGTACAGTCTCTGCCTTTTCAGCAAGCTCCTGCTCTGTAGCGGCTCTGGTCATCTTAACGGTGGACAAAATGCCGCCTCCTTGAGCAAGGATCTCCAAATATGGAACTCCCCTGCGTTTGAGAGCCAATTCATGCTCTCTCCAACCGCCAAATACCAAATGGGTATGGGAATCTACCAATCCGGGCGTTACAAGCTTCCTACAGGCATCAATGACCTCTGATGCTGTTTCTGCGTCGCAGGGCAAACCGGTTCCGACCTGTGTGATCCGTCCGTCCTCTATACAGACATATGCATCCTGCAAAACAGACAGCTTGCTCTGCTCTACCCCTGCCTTGGCGGTATTGCCCACAGGTGTGACCAGTACACCGATATTCTTGATCAAGGTTTTCAAAACGCTCACCTCACGGATTCAGAATTCTGCGGATCATATCTCTGTCTGCGATCTCAGGGAGAGTGATATGGTCGCTTTCCTTATAGATTTCGTTATATGCAGTAACTGCTTCTACTGCATTCTCGTTCCTTGCCCAGGCGCGGCGAGACACGCCTACCATAGTATCCCAGGGCATAGCCATACGCAGAATGGTATCCACGCGCTCAGATCCGTCGAGAACCATGCCGAATCCGCCGTTGACAGACTTGCCGATGCCCACACCACCACCGTTATGGAGGGCAACCAAACTCATACCTCGGGCGCAGTTACCTGCATAGCACTGTACAGCCATGTCCGCCATAATGTTGGATCCATCCTTAATGTTGGAGGTCTCACGGAAGGGAGAATCCGTGCCGCCGGTGTCATGATGGTCTCTTCCCAGCATAATGGGACCAACCTCACCGTTGCGAACCATTTCATTAAACTTCAGTGCAATATTCATACGACCCAATGCATCCTGGTACAGGATACGACACTGGGTGCCAACTACCAGCTTGTTCTTCTTAGCATCCCCGACCCAAACATAGTTGTCTCTGTCCTGATATCTTCTTTCGGGATCGATACAGCTCATAGCTGCCGCATCTGTCTTATCCAGATCCTCTGTCTTGCCGGACAGGCAGCACCAACGGAAAGGACCGTAACCATAATCGAAAAGCTGAGGTCCCAAAATATCTTCTACATAGGACGGGAACACAAAACCATCGAGATCGTTGCTCCCGTTTTTGCAGACTTCCTTCACGCCGGCATCATAAACAGCCTTTAGGAAACTATTGCCGTAATCAAAGAAATACGTTCCTCTGTCACGGAACTTGCAGATCATTTCGTAATGATGCTTCAGTGAACGATCTACCTGTCTACGGAACTCCTCTCGATCCTCCGCTAAGAGCCGTGTTCGCTCCGCAAAGGTAAGTCCCTGTGGGCAATACCCACCGTCATAGGGGACGTGACAGGAGGTCTGATCAGACAGCAGGTCAATGGTCACATTATGGTCATACAGATACTCCAGTAGATCCACAATATTGCCGCAATAGGCAATGGCGCATGCCTCCTTTGCCTCCTGCTTCTCTCTTGCCCAGGTCAAAGCTTCTTCCAAGTCGGATGTGACCTTGCTGACCCACCCCTGCTCATAACGAGTCTGAATACGGGAGGCATCCACCTCTGCTATCAGGGCAACGGCACCTGCGATCTCTGCTGCCTTGCCCTGCGCACCACTCATACCGCCTAAACCGGAGGTCACATAGAGTCTGCCTGCCAAGTCTGCGTCCTTACCGATGCCAAGAACCAACCGTCCTGCATTGAGAAGCGTGTTAAAAGTACCGTGAACGATACCCTGGGGTCCGATATACATCCAACCACCGGCTGTCATCTGTCCGTAATTGGCAACACCCATAGCAGCCGCACGGTTAAAGCTCTGGAGATTATCGAACTCACCCACCATGAGACCGTTGGTAATGATCACACGGGGTGCCAGCTTGTGGGAACGGAACAGCCCCAAGGGATGCCCGGACATCACAACAAGTGTCTGCTCCTGGGTCAGCGCCTCCAGATACTTCTTTAGCAAGCGGTACTGCATCCAGTTCTGACAAACCTGTCCTGTCTCACCGTAGGTGACCAGCTCATAGGGATACAGCGCAACATCAAAGTCCAGATTGTTATCGATCATGACCTGGAACGCCTTGCCCTCTACACAGTTGCCCTTATACTCCTCAATAGGCTTGCCATATAGCCGACCCTCGGGACGGAAGCGATAGCCGTAGATCCTACCATGTTCTTCTAATTCCTTGGCAAATTCCACAGCCATTTCCTCATGATGCTCCTTAGGGATATAGCGAAGGGCATTGGCAATGGCCGTCTCACGATCCGAAGGAGTCAATGCAGAGTCTCTCTTGGGAGCGCGGCGGATCCCCGGAACAAAAGCAGGATAGGACGGCAGATCCTTATCCAGAACAAATACATCTTGATTCAGATTCATATTTTCCTCCTATTTTAAAAAAGCCCCGCATTGCGGGGCTTTGGATTGTAATGTCCTACGAATACTCGGCAAAGCAGTATCAAACCTCGATACGTCCTACCGCTTCTTCTACATCAGCAAGGAGCTTGTCTAATATTTCCTCGCAGTGATTGATATCTTCGTACAGAGGACGATCATCGTACAAAGGCTTGCATACAGATCGGATAGCAGCATAAGCCGGAAGTGTTCCTTTGCCCAGTTTCTTACTGCCATAGATCAGATCAATGGCTTGGCAGGCACACATGATCTCCATAGCAAGAACTCTGCGAACATTCTTCTGGATCTCCCCTGCCTTGCGAGCAGCAATGGTACCCATACTTACATGATCCTCCTGTCCTGCAGAAGAAGGAATGCTATCCACACTGGCAGGATGTGCAAGAACCTTGTTCTCAGATACCAGCGCAGCGGCAGAATACTGGACGATCATGAAGCCGGAATTCAGTCCGCCTTTCTTTACCAGGAAAGCAGGAAAACCTCCAAGATGAGGGTTAACAAGCCTCTCCAGACGTCTCTCGGAGATATTGGCGATCTCCGACAGAGCAATCCCCAAGAAATCAAAGGCAAGTGCCATAGGCTGACCGTGGAAATTACCTGCACTGATCGCCTCATTCGTCTCTTCGAAAACAATGGGATTGTCCGTAACAGAGTTCATCTCGATCTCCACCTTGGACTTAACATAGTTCAGCGCATCGCGGCTGGCTCCATGGACCTGGGGGACACAGCGCAGACTGTAGCCGTCCTGGACGCGGATCTCGCCCTGCTGAGTCACATTGCGGCTCTGATGGAGAAGCCTACGCAGGTTCGCCGCTGTGACACCTTGCCCATTGTGAGCACGCAGTGCATGTACCCGGGGATCCAATGCATCTTCGACACCGCGGTTAGCCTCAAAGCTGAGAGCCGCCGCAATATCAGCCAGCTTCATAGAACGGATCCCGTCATACAGTGCCAGCGCACCTGCAGAGGTCATCGCCTGAGTACCGTTGATCAGAGCGAGTCCCTCCTTGGCAACCAGCTCCACCGTAGGAATCTGTGCAAGAGCCATTGCTTCTCCCCCTGCCATGATCCTACCTTCATACTCGGCTTCGCCTAAGCCCAGCATTGGAAGAACCATATGGGACAGAGGCGCAAGGTCGCCGCTGGCACCAAGAGACCCCTTCTGCGGCACTATGGGTGTTACACCCTTGTTGAGCATAGCGATCAATGTCTCTACGGTAGCTAAACAAACACCGGAGAAGCCCTTGGCAAGATTATTCACCCGTAACAGCATCATACCGCGGACAACCTCTGTATCAAAGGGGTCCCCCGCTCCCACTGCATGGGTAATGATCAAATTTCTCTGCAGCAATTTGCATTCGTCCGAGGAGATCGACACATCGCTGAACTTGCCGAATCCGGTAGTAATACCATATACTACCGCCTCATCCTCGACCAAACGATCTACCACATTCCGAGACGCCAAGATGTTACTCTTAGCCTCCGGAGACAGCTCTACGGGAACATATTTCCGGCAGACCGCGACAAACTCCTCTAAAGTAAGACTATGTCCGGTAATGACAACAGAATTCATATCATGCCTCCTGTACATATTTCTACTCATCATTATATAGCATTTTTCGTAAAATTTCAATGATAAAAATAGAATCACTATTTTTTTATCATGTACTATGGATCGTACTTGTTTTTTTCTGATTTTTCCGATATACTGTAATCAGAAACTAAGGAGAACAAACTATTTATGAACTATTATTTTGCCCCCTTGGAGGGGATCACGGATCTGACCTACCGTACCATGCACAATAAGTATTTTGGTGGTATCAGTCGATATTTCATGCCCTTCCTCTCCCCTACGCAAAATCACTGTCTCACCAAAAAGGAGCAACGGGAGCTGCCTGTCGCCTCTACCCTGCTTTGTGATACCATACCGCAGATCCTTACCAAGTCCCCGGAGGATTTCCTCTGGGCGGCAAAATGCTGTGCTGACCGTGGCTATGATGAAGTCAATCTCAATATGGGTTGTCCCTCCGGCACCGTTGTCTCTAAAGGCAAGGGCTCCGGTATGCTGAAAGATATTGACGCTCTGCACAAATTCCTTGACGAGATCTTTGCCCGTTGTCCCACAAAGATCTCGGTAAAAACCCGTATCGGATTACAAGATCCTACCGAATTCGCACCCATCGCCGGACTCCTTAACAGCTACCCTTTCAGCGAAGTCATTATCCATCCTCGTATCCGGGAAGCTTTCTATAAAGGTCCCGTTCATATGGAGGCATTCCGCTATGCTACTGCACACTGCAAGCATTCTTTATGCTACAACGGTGATATTTGTTCCCCGGAAGATATTCACTATATAAGCAGTCAATTTCCCCAAGTCAGTTCCGTCATGATCGGCAGAGGACTGATCACCGATCCCGGCATGCTGTGCGGAGGCACTAACAGATCAACGATCTATCACTTCCACGAAGAATTATTTGATGAATACTGTCGCATATTCGCCAATGATCACAATGCTATGTGTCGTATGAAGGAGATATGGTCCATGATGATCCATCTTTTTGACGAATCCGAGAAGCACAGTAAGAAGCTGCGGAAATCCACAGATTACCAAACCTTCCGTACAATCGCACGGGAAGTACTGACCACACTTCCAATCCTTCCGCCCACCCCCCGACTTTTCCATACCACCCCTGAACAAACAAAGTCTCACCCTCAAGATTGAAAGGAGCACACCTATGATCTACAAATCCTTTAACGGAGAGAACCTATCTGCTTTGGGTCTCGGAACCATGCGCTTACCTCAGACACCCGACGGCAAAATTGACGTGGACCACACCGCCCGAATGATTGACTACGCCCTTTCTAACGGGATCAATTATTTCGATACTGCATGGAAGTATCACGGTGGTGAATCCGAGACAGTAATCGGGCAGATCCTTTCCCGTTATCCCAGAAACAGCTACTATTTAGCAGACAAATTCCCCGGATTTGATCTTTCCCTATTCGATAAAATGGAAGAGATCTTCTTCCTACAATTAGAAAAATGTCAGACCGACTACTTCGATTTTTATCTCTGTCACAATGTTTGTGAGCGGAATTTAGAAGCTTATTTCGACGAAGAAATCGGAGCCATTGACTTCTTCCTCCGCCAGAAGGCTGAAGGCAGGATCAAGCATCTGGGCTTCTCTACCCACGCCGAGCTTCCGGGGTTAGAACAGTTCTTGGAAGTACATGGTAAGAGCATGGACTTCTGCCAGATCCAACTAAACTACCTGGACTGGAATTGGCAGAAGGCAGGCGAAAAGGTTGCTCTTTTGCAAAAATACGGGATCCCCGTATGGGTCATGGAGCCTCTGCGTGGCGGTTCACTGGTAGATCTTCCCGAAATGATCCGTCAGAAGGCAGAGATCCTTGCCCCCGGTCTCAGTCCTATCGAAATCGCATTTTCCTTCCTGCGTACCATTCCCCGGGTAACCATGATCCTATCCGGCATGTCCAATCTGGAACAGTTGCAGGAGAACATTCGGATCTTCTCCTCCGAATCAACGCTCTCCCCCGAAGCCTTTTCAAAGCTCCCTGATTTGGGTATGGAAATGATAGAGGCAGTACCCTGTACTGCTTGTCGCTACTGTACAGAGTACTGCCCACAGTGCCTGGACATCCCCAAGCTCATGCGTATTTACAACGAAAATCGTTTTAACGGTTCTACCTTTGCCCTCAACAGTCTCCCGGAGGACAAGAAGCCCTCTGCCTGTTTAGGCTGTCGCCAGTGTGAAGCCGTATGTCCCCAGTCCATCCTCATATCGGAACGGTTGAAGGAGCTGGCAAATGTTTAATCCTCGGGTGGAGTATAGGGGAACACATCCATAAATCGAACCTTGAATCGATTGAGGTGATAGAGTCGATCGATCCTTGCCTTCGTCTCAGCATTCTCAATCTCTCCCTCGCGAATATAATGATCCAGCACCTCATAGGTAAAGCCAAGCTTATCCTCATCCGTCTGACCGCAGAGACCATCAATCGGAACCTTTTCGATCAAGACCTCCGGCAAGCCAAGGACTCTACCGACCTGCTTTACCTCTCGGACACAGAGCATGGACAACGGGCTGAAATCCCCCACGCTGTCACCGTAACGAGTGGAATATCCTACCCAATCCTCAGAGAGATTGCAGGTGTTGGCGACGCGACCGTTACGACTCTGACACACAGCATATAAAGTCGCCATACGGATCCGCGGTGCAAGATTAATCACCGTATCCCGACTGGGCTCGCCGATTTCCCGGGAAATAGATTCCAGCAGGGCATCATATCCCGGCTGTATGTTCACGGTAACATGCTCGATACCTAAGTGCTCACACAGAAGCAGGGACATATCAATATCTGCCTGCTCTCCATTAGGCATTAGAACACCGATCACACGGTCCTTGCCCAATGCTTCGACACACAGTGCCGCAACAACAGAGCTGTCCTTACCTCCCGAGATACCTACAATGGCATTACAACCCCTGCCGTTTATATCAAACCAGTTGCGGATCCATTGAACGATATCTGCAGTCACTTTCTTTGCTTGGAATCTCATAGCACAAGCCTCCCTTTTATGTGTGGTTGTTATGCATATACTATACCATAGTTTAACGGGTTTTTCTACTGCAATTTTCACAAAAATAAAATTTATTTCTATATTTATACTAAGTTTCTTTAGAAAGAGTGATGATCATGTTAACCAAATCCACATCAAACGCAGTTCGCAGAATCGGTGTCCTAACCAGTGGCGGCGATGCACCCGGCATGAATGCCGCAGTACGAGCCGTAGTACGGGCAGCAATTTTCCGTGGGATCGAAGTGATCGGTATCCGTCGAGGATACAACGGTCTGATCAACGGTGATATCCTCCGACTGGACGAAAAGAGCGTAGCTCACGTGATCAATCGAGGAGGCACCCTTCTATATACCGCCCGAAGCCGTGAATTTATGACCCCCGAAGGACAGCAGAAGGCTGTCAACACCTGCAAACTCCTTGGATTAGACGGCATCGTTGCAATCGGAGGAGACGGAACCTTCCGTGGTGCCCAAGCCTTATCTCGCCATGGCATCAGCGTAGTAGGCATCCCGGCAACCATTGACAATGATATTGCCTGCACCAATTACTGCATCGGCTTTGATACCGCAGCCAATACCGCCATTGAATGTATCGACAAGCTCCGCGATACAATGCAGTCCCATGAGCGTTGCTCCGTTGTAGAGGTCATGGGCAGAAATGCCGGTCACCTGGCACTGTATGTCGGGTTGGCGGTAGGCGCAACGGCTGTATTGGTCCCGGAAAGTAAGGAGAGCTTCGAAACCGAGATCATCGAAAAAATCCGCAATGCCCGCCTGAACGGATTCACACATTATATGATCGTTGTTGCAGAGGGGGCTGCCTCAGCTCCGGACGTCGCACAGAATATCAAGGATACGATCTGCATTGAGCCACGTGTCACAGTCCTGGGGCATATCCAGCGCGGTGGCACACCTACTGCCCGAGACAGAGTCACCGCAACACGAATGGGATACCGAGCAGTAGATATTCTTGCTAACGGGGGCACAAACCGCATCGTAGCACTGCTGGATGGAAAAATGAGCGACATCGATATTGAGGATGGTCTACAGCAACATAAGGGCATTGATATGGAGGAATGGACTGTCCTTGAGGCAATGACCGGTGTTTAACGGAGCCCGGGATTGTATTAGCGTAACAAACTCATGGCCTACTCTAAGTAAAATTCGATCCTATATAATGTCTGCTGAACAAGTCTCAATTTGCGAATTGTTCCCACAGCTTATACTAGGGAAACTCTGAATAAATAGCCATCGGCACTCAGCGAATCTTTTGTCCCAACTTTTCGGTTTGAAAACTTGAAATACACAAAGTATTCCTGCGTTTTCCAAACCTCAATTTGGAACAAAATCTCGCGCCGATTGCTCTCGGCGATTTCATCAGAGCTTCCTTAGTACAGCATATTTCACCAGCATACTGTATCAATATAATAATAACATATTTTTCTATTTTTACAAGCCTTCTTTCTTCGTCGTTTTGTAGAATTTTTTTCGTATATTTTGTTTCTTTTCACAAAATACCCGGAAAGCAAGAAAGGAAGCTGCCATCAAAATGATGGCAGCCTCCTCCTTCATATCAGGATTCAATGTAACGGATCACGACGCTGCCAAAGGTATTATCCAGGTGCAGTGTCAATGTCCCCCGTGTTTCCGGATCGGGTGCTCCCTCCACAGCCGTAGGTGCTGTCAAACCGGAATCTGCGTTCAAGCATACAACTTTGAAATACTTAGGTACCAGCAGGGTCAGGGAGCCGAAGCTGTTTTCGACCTCTACTACGCAATTCGGTGCAAGGGCTGTACAGGCGGAAAAGTCCACAGAAAAGGAGCCGAATCCGGTATCGATCCGCCCACCCTTCAGTTCCTCCGTTGCTACCACGGCTCTGTGCTCGCCGAGGCTGAGCTCGCATTCAAGCCAACCGTCATTGCATTGGCATACATTAGGCGCCTTTTCTCCATCCTTGGAGGTATAGTTCACAGATATGAAGCTCTTCTTTTTGAATAAAATATCCACCAGGAGGCTGATGCCCCACAGGAGGAACAGCACCGGCAGTACATAGCTCCATTCAAAGGTAAAGGTAAACAACTCATACTTAGACAGGAGTACATATGCTCCTGCAAGGCTCAAGCTCAGGCTGAACAGAGAAAAATGCTCCATCAAACCATGGACACCCACGAATACAAGCCCCAATGTCCATGCCAAGGTCCACCAGGACAGATCCACTTGGAAGATCCTGTTCACCACCATCAGCACGCCGATCGCAAGAATATACAGTGCGAAGAGAATACTGCCCCTCCGCCCGAAGCTGTCCTTGGTCCAATCGGAAACCGTAACGACCTTGGTGCTCTCCGTAGTCTGCGGCTTGGTCTCCACCGCTGCCCCTCTGCCCAACAGCGCATCAATGCTGGTCCCCAGCACCGTTGCAAGCTCCGGCAGTATGGATATATCGGGACAGGATTGATCGTGCTCCCACTTGCTCACCGCCTGAGGGCTGACCCCTAAACGCCGCGCAAGCTGATCCTGGGTCATGGCCAGCCTCGTCCGATGAGACTTGATCCGCTCGCCTATTGTGCAATTGCTCATATAAAACGCTCCTTTCAGCGATCCCTCCGATAACCGATATCAGCATCGGTTTCCTCGGTATTCATGACCCGAGTATAGCATAGCACCACCCAAAAATCAATCATCCGATAGTTTAAAACCGAGTAAAACAGAACTCAACCTCCCGTTGAGTCCCAATAAAACGGGCAAATTCCGATTTATGGAGCTGTTTATCGTATAACACCGTAGGGGCGACCTGTGTGTCAAGAGTAACATGGTATACACTTTGTGTACTTACATGGTATACACATTTCTCCATTTAAAAATACATTGTTGTTCTTAGATTCTGAG
>JAZRGR010000196.1:0-5013 GCA_045644345.1 Faecousia sp.
CTCATCATCCCCGGCAAGGTGGCTGTTATGAAGGGCGAAATTCAGGAGAAGCTGCCTGAGTGGAATGTTGTTGTCGGTCCTCGTGAGGCTGTCGAGACCGTGAAGTACATGAAGGACGGCGAGTACATCAAGGCTGCTGAGGCCGCTGCTGCTTCCAAGAAGCCCGCTGAAGAGAAGAAGATCGTTGACGAAAACGCACCGCTTGACTTCTCTAAGATCGTCATTCCCGAAATCGTACACAAGGATATGGGCGTTGCTTACAAGACCCGTAATGTCCAGTCCAAGAAGTTCATCACCATCGGTGAGAGAATCCACTGCATCAGCCCCGTCATCCGCGAGGCTATGGCAACCTTCAATCCCGATCCCATCCTGGAGCGTGCCGCACAGCAGATCAAGGCCGGCGCTACCTACCTGGATGTCAATATCGGACCTGCTGAGTCCATCGGTCCCGAGCTCATGACTTGGGCTGTCAAGCTCCTGCAGGAGAACTTCAACAACGTACCTCTGGCTCTGGATACCGCCAACAAGAAGGCTATCGAAGCCGGTATCGCTGTTTACAACCGTACCAACGGCAAGCCCATCGTCAACTCCGCTGACGCAGGCTCCCGTATCTCCTACATCGACCTGGCTGCTGCCAACGACGCTATCGTTATCGCCCTCTGCTCCGCCGACGGCATTGCTAAGGACAACGACGAGCGTATGCACCACTGCCATACCATGCTCGACCGCGGTATCGCTCTGGGCATGGATGCACAGGATCTGTGGTTCGACCCCCTGTTCCTGGTTGTTAAGGGCATGCAGGACAAGCAGATGGACGTTCTCAACGCTATCCGCCTGTTCTCCGAAGAAGGCCTCAACTCCACCGGCGGTCTGTCCAACAACTCCAACGGCGCTCCCAAGGCTCTGCGTCCCATCATGGACTCTGCCCTGGTTGCAATGTGCATGATGCAGGGTCTGACCTCCGCTATCGTCAACCCCAACGACCTGCGCCTCATGGAGACCATCAAGTCCTGCGACATCTTCAAGAACAACGAGCTGTACTCCGACAGCTACCTGAACATCTAATAACTAATAGGCGCACTGTGCCCCTTCGGGGGTACACTGCGATCCTTTCACCACCCAAAGCCGTTCAAATTCCGATTTATGGAGCTGTTTATCGTATAACACCGTAGGGGCGACCTGTGGTCGCCCGGTCATTGTCGTGAAACGACAATAACAAAATTGCGGGATTATCACGAGATTTCCGACAAAATCGAAACATTTTGCGGGCGACCACAGGTCGCCCCTACGAACAAATTCGGAAATCAACAGAACGATAAACAGGAATTTGAACAACAATGGATTTCTGTGGGTATGCAAACCCTTTCACTTTATAAAATGGAGGAAATATATCATGAGTGTATTAACCGATCTGATCTATGGCGGCTCCCATGCTGTTGCAGGCCTTGTAGAAGGTGCTGTAAATGATGCCATCGCCAAGTACGGCCCCGAACAGGCCATTGCCTTCCCCGACACTGCTTATTACTTCCCCACCATTTACGCCGCTACCGGTGTCAAGGTCGCCAAGTTAGGTGACCTGCCTGCCTGCGTCGGTGTTCTTAAGAGCCTGATCACCGATCAGGAGGACTTAGGTGCCGCTCTCAACGCAGGTCTTGCCACTGCTGTTGGTGCCGAGATCTTAGAGGGCCTGGGCTATGTAAACGGTGCTAACCCCTACGAGAACGAAAGCGGTATCGGCTTCGTCCCCGATCCCATTATCCGTTCCCTGGGCGTTCCCCTGGTCACCGGTGATATCCCCGGTGTTGCCGTTGTCTTGGGCCAGGCTGAAAAGGCAGAACAGGTTGCCAATGTAGTCAAGGACTATCAGAGCAAGGGCATCATGACCTTCCTGGTGGGCAATGTCATTGACCAGTGCGCAGAGCAGGATGTAAAGATGGGTCTTGAATACCGTGTTGTTCCCCTGGGTCACGGTGTTACCTCCGTCATCCATGTTGTGACCGTTGCTGTCCGTGCCGCTCTGATCTTTGGTGCTGTACAGCCCGGCGACCTGGCAGGACTCCTCAAGTACACCAAGGAGAGAGTTCCCGCCTTCGTCAACACCTTCGGTGCCATTGACAGCGTAGTGGTCTCTGCCGGCGCAGGCGCCATTGCCCTGGGCTTCCCTGTAGTGGTAGACATCGACCTGGGCGAGAACCAGGTTCCCGGTGCGCTGGAATCCGTCTGCGACCATGGTCTCACTGTAAAGCGTTCTCTGGAACTGCGGAATATTAAGATCAAGGTGAAGGAGCTGCCCATCCCCGTAGCCTTCGCCGCCGCCTTTGAGGGTGAGATCATCCGTAAGGCTGATATGGCCAAGGAATTCTGGTCCGGCAAGAACACCACTGCCGAGCTGGTTATGATGGCCGATGATGTAGAGGATCACAAGATCACCGTGATCGGTGAGGATCTGGACGGCGAATCCAAGAACCTTGCTATGGCAACACAGATCTTAGTCAGCGGTGCCAAAATGCAGGCAGACTTCGAGTCCGTTATTGAGCGTAAGATCCACACTTGGTATAACTATATGGAAGGTGTCATGCACACCGGTCAGAGAAACCAGGTACGTATCCGTGTCAGCAACGCCGCTGTAGAAAAGGGTCTTAAGCTGAAGGACTTTGCCGAGGTTCTCTACTTCATGATCATGGACGAGTTCGAGGCTGTTGTTGACAAGTGTCAGATCACCCTGATCACCGACGAGGCACAGGCACAGGCCTTCCGCGATGAGATCGCAATGCCCCGTTACGATGCCCGTGACTCCCGTCTGGCTTCTATGACCGACGAGGCTGTAGACCGCTACTATACCTGCATCCTGTGCCAGTCCTTCGCACCTGCACACTGCTGTGTTGTCACTCCCGAGCGTCTGGGCCTCTGCGGTGCTGTTTCCTGGCTGGATGCCAAGGCAACCAATGAGCTGAATCCCCAGGGTCCCTGCCAGCCCATCTTCAAGGAAGGCTGTATCGACGAGCGTACCGGCAGATATGAGTCCGTTGACAAGATGGTCAAGGAAGCTACCCACGGTGCAGTAGAGTCCGTAACCCTCTACTCCATCCTGGAGGATCCCATGACCTCCTGCGGCTGTTTCGAGTGTATCTGCGGTATCGAGCCCGTTTCCAACGGTGTCATCGTTGTCAACCGTGAATACAAGGGCATGACTCCCGTAGGCATGAGCTTCGGCGAGCTGGCATCCTGCACCGGCGGCGGTGTACAGACCCCCGGCTACATGGGTCACGGCAGACACTTCATCGCCTCCAAGAAGTTCGTATCCGCCGAAGGCGGTATCGGCCGTATCGTATGGATGCCCAAGGAGCTGAAGGACGATGTAGGCGCTCGCCTCAACGCAACTGCCAAGGAGCTCTACGGCATCGACAATTTCATCGACATGGTTGCCGACGAGACCATCTGCGAGGACTGCGACGCCCTCATGGACTTCCTCACGGAGAAGAACCACCCCGTCCTGGGCATGGAGCCTCTCATGTAAGTACATGGAAATCAAATGGCAATGTCCTCTTCCCACGAATGAGCATAGCGTAGACTATCGCTACGAATCTCCCATATTGATCCTGGGGGACTGGCTGTATTTCGCTATGCCGGAGGAGGAGGGGACGAGGATCTACCACCTTCATAAGGAGACAGGGGAAGGCATGTGTCGCACAGTGCACCGGCCCAATCCCCTGCTACCTCATGATTATTTCTTCCTTGCTTACGAAAATACGGCGGTTCTGTATACGGGAGATCTCCACTTTTTCCGGGGGGATACCCTTGTAAAGAGGCTCTATATTCAGAGCGGAGGAAAAGGAAAGGTTGTATCCCATCTTGCCTATGGAGATGCTCTCTATCTGATCTGCAGTAACGGAAGGACTCAAACTCTGGAATCTGTGGATCTGAAAGCTATGGAATGGGGACAAAGTATGGATATTTCCAAGAGCACTCCCTATCAACCGGGATCTCTGGAAATGTTCGGAGAACAGCTCTCCTTTTTCGGCAGGGATCAGCTCTTGTTCGTAGATCCTTCCGACTTTACGATTTCTCGTGGGCTTACCCTCCCGCGGATCGGCAAGCTGTTCTGCCCCATACCCCTTGACGGAGATACCATGGTCTTAGGCTATACCAATTGGTCCAATGCAGGGATCCTGAAATATTCTACCGCTACAAAGAAGATCCTGTGGCGGAATAAGCGGAATTTTGAGGGTCCACAGCTAAATTGCAAGGTTTATCTCCACAATGGCAGAGCCCTGTGGGTCAAGAACGGACGGGAGCTGATCGCCGTGGATATAGACACCGGGGAGGAGAAATACTGCGTACCCACCCTCCCCTGGGCATATACGGATCTCCGTTTTTGGGGAGATCGGATTCTCTACGGCACGGCCGGTGCCAATGGCTATCTGAACTGTGTCCACAGCGAAACAGGCGAGGTTCTCTGGTCCGTATTCCTCCGCAACGGATGTGCCTACTATGATATATGGCAGGATCATGCATATGTAGGGGATTTCGGACGGAGTGTTAAAAAGATCTCCTTCCAAGACGGTGCTGTTGTGGAGGAATATCCCGTTGATGCCGAAGTAGTCGGGCAGCATATTATCTCCGATGGCTCTCTCTACACCGTCCTCTGGGGCAATGATCAGAAGCCGATTCGATTAGTAAGCATTTATCTACAGCCATAGCTGCCATTGTAATATCTCATCTGAACCAATTTTCACATTCCAAGGGGACCGGGGCGCCATATTCGGCGAACCGGCTCCCTTTTTTAGCCACCCAAAATCCGACTTATCGAGCAGTTGATCAATTCTGCATACGCCCCTTGCCTCTCCCTTTGGGAGAGGTGCCTCGAAGAGGCGGAGAGGGTAAATTGCACCATCGTCACCCGTACAAATTTCGTTACAACGAATGCATCGCCAAGCGTGTTCGTAGGGAACGACCCTGTGTCGTTCCGCAAAGGTTCCAATATACGATGGAACAAATTCAAAACGCACAAGA
>JAZRGR010000197.1:0-2830 GCA_045644345.1 Faecousia sp.
CGTATTCCATAGAGGCGATAATGTCTGCATTGTTGTCTGTGCCGGGAGCAATATAGGTGTTGGTCATACGGGAGGTGGGAACATAGGCATAGCTCTGACGACGGGCATTGCCGGTGGACTCCATGCCCATACGGCGACCGTTGAACTTGTCAATCATGTAGGACTTGAGGATGCCGTTCTCAATGAGGACATTCTTGCGAGCAGGGGTACCCTCGTCGTCGATGTTGATGGAGCCCCAGGCATTGGGGATGGTGCCGTCATCGATGGCAGTGACCTTGACGTTGGCGATCTGCTGTCCCAGCTTGCCTGCAAACTGACTGCGGCCATAGGCTACGGCAGTTGCCTCAAGGGAGTGACCGCATGCCTCGTGGAAGATGACACCGCCGAAGCCGTTGTCAATGGCTACGGGCATGACACCTGCGGGGCAATAGCCTGCGCTGACCATAGTCAGTGCCTGCTTAGCTGCACGCTCACCGACGTACTTGGGCTGAATGGTCTCGAACATCTCAAGACCCATGCGACGACCGGGGTTGAAGGAGCCGGTCTGGGTCTCGCCGTCCTTCTCCGCAACGGCCTGAACGGTCATACGGGTACGGATCTGACGGTCACGGGTATAGAGCCCCTCTGTATTGGCGATTAGAATATTGTGATCTACGTCCATAATGGAGGCACTGACCTGGACAATGGCGGAGTCCATCTCCTTAGCGGCAAAGTAGCCCTCCTTAAGGATGGCGATCTTGTCCCTGTTGCCTACGGTGCCGGGAACAATGCGTACGGGATGGATATCACCGAAAATCCGTTCACGCAGTACGATATCCATAGGGGCACTGCCCTGTCCCAAGGCATCGGCTGCCTTCTCGGCACAGCGGAGCAGACCCTCCTCGGAGGTATCGACGGTGGTAGCCATTACACTGCGCAGTCCCTTATAGACACGGACAGCGGCACCTGCTACCAGGTTGTCATTGACAGCATCTACACGGTCTGCGATCATGGAAATACGATGGTTCAGAGTGTTCTCTGCAAACAGCTCGGCATAATCGCCCCCTGTAGATACTGCACGCTGCAGAACACGCTGACATAGCTCTCTGGGAATCATAAGAATCTCCTTTCATGTATTTATCATTGGCATTATATCAAATCCCCGTCCATTTTGCAAGATGGAATCCGTTATAATAGGAACTTTCCGTAATGTATCAGCCTTGCTTTTATGGAAAAAGTGTGGTACTATACTCAAAAGGCTACACAGAAAGGTGGCAGCAGCTATGACACTGATCAGCTTGTATGACCGTGACCCATTGGATAATATCGGGGATATCCTGTCCTTCTGCCCCGATCACTGTATCTTCCTGGGGGACAGTTCTGTTATGGAGGACTCCGATCCTTATACCATCACCCGTTTCCTCAAGGCACGGGGCATGGATCTGCCTGTAGAATTCTGCTCTGTTCCCCATGGGGATATGGATACAGCCAGGGAGCGTATGGCACAGATCCTGACGGACCATCCCGGGTGCATCATGGATGTATCCGGGGGTACGGAGATGCTGATTGCTCTTGCAGGGATCATGGCTGAGAGATTCCACATCCCCCTGTACCAGCGCAGGGACCGCAGCCACAAGCTCCTGTGGTCCATACACTGCGAGCCACAGCCCAAGATCCCGGCTCTGACGGTAGAAGAGGTGGTTGCTCTCCATCGTGGCACCATTCTGGATCTGAAACGGCCCCCCAAGGAGTCAGATCCGTTGCATCGCTATATTCCCCTGCTGTGGGAGGTTGCTCGCAAGGCACCGTCGGACTACAATCATCTGTGTACCGCCCTTGCCTATCTCATGGCAAACAGTCGTAGTGACCATCCCTTAGAGCTGAGAGCGAGTAAGCAGGACATGGAACGCTCCCCGGGGCATATGGATGACTTCCTCCTTAGAGAGATGAGCAGTGTGGGGGTAATAAGTGATCTGTATATAGACAGCAGGGGCGTGTCCTTCCGGTTTGCCTGCTCCGGTCTGCGTGAGATCCTAACCAAGGCAGGCAATCTATTAGAAGAAGTCACCTGTCTTGCAGGCTCTACCTTTGCAAGCGACAGTGCAAGCGGGATCTCCATGGATTGGGACGGCAAGACAGCCAACCGAGGCGCAAGCAATACCAAGAATGAGTTAGACGGTATGCTTACCATAGAGCTGCTGCCTGTGTGCATCTCCTGCAAGAATGGGAATATCGATAACAATGCCCTATACGAGTTGGATACGGTCAGCCGCCATTTTGCAGGGAGCTTTGCCAAGAGGATCCTGGTCGCCAGCTACGTCAATCACAATTCCCAATCGGTACAGCACCTGCGGCAGAGGGCTCTGGATATGGATATCATTCCCCTATTCGATGCTCACAGTTACACCTTCGAGGACTTTACCCGCGAGCTCAAGAAATACTGTGTGCAGTAGCCAAGACCTATACTAAGGCGTTATGGTCACCAACACACCGAGAATAGAGGAACCACTGTCTCCGGCTGTATCATGCAGGGGGGAGCAGTGGTTGCGTACATCCTGGCAGAAGGCTGGGCAGATGCTGCGAACAAGTAGGACAAAGAAAAGAGGGCACCGACATGGTGTCCTCTTTTTGTAGGTTGGTAGCCACAGTGGTAGCCACAGAAAAAAATTCGGCAAAATTTAAGAAAATTATTCTACGAAAAAAGTTAGGAAAAAGCCCTGAAAACCGCAGTTTTCAAGGCTTTACTTTCCTGATGGTGGAGATAAGCGGGATCGAACCGCTGACCTCTTGAATGCCATTCAAGCGCTCTCCCAGCTGAGCTATACCCCCAAATTCACGGCACCGCCGCTTG
>JAZRGR010000198.1:0-11223 GCA_045644345.1 Faecousia sp.
CTGGATGGCGGTGAGCCCTGTGAGAGTGAAGTAATAGTGGATCCCCTTGTCCACAGGCTCCAGTCTTACGGTCCGGGTGCCTGTCTTGATATTGCCCTCATAGGTATCCAATACGCATTCCACATAGATGGAGTCGGGATCAAAGCCTGCTACGTTCTGCTTGAGGATCACAAAGTTTACAGAAATGTCACTGGCAAGGTTCAATGTGTGTCCCAGCTTCAGTGTGGGGTCCTCTACAGGGGCTGTGAACTCCTTGGCACCGCAGATGCAGGTGCCGCTTGTGAATACATGGACCTTGACAGAGGACTTGCTACAACGGCTGCAGCCCTCAGTATGGGTACCGTCACCGTTGTCGTTGTAAACAGGATCGTGACCCAAGCGGGGTAGAACCTCCTGTGCTACCAGGATAGCTCCACAGGTACTGCACTTCTGCCCCTCGGACAGACCGGAGCTCAAGCAGGTGGGGGAAACTGCTTCTATGGTAACGGGATTGTGACCGGTAGCAGGAATGGCTTCGGTATAAGAATGATTGCATACACCGCAGGTGTGGGTTCTGACACCGGCTGCGGTGCAGGTGGGTGCTGTAGTGATCCGGGAGGTATAGCTGTGGCCCGAGGGAGAAATGGCCTCGGTGTAGCTGTGACCACAGGTAGCACAGGTGTAGGTGCGGATGCCGGGGGTGTCGCAGCCGGCTTCGGTGGTTACCTGACTGTTGTAGCTGTGACCCAGGGGGGCGAGGGTTTCCTGAGCAGTCAGGACGGTCTTGCACTGGTCGCAGTGGCTGCCGGCGGTCTTGCCCTCTGTCTCACAGCCGGGGGCAACGGCGGTATCGGTGACAACTGTGTGATCCTCGGTGGAGGAGGCTCCGCAGAGGGAGCAACTACCGGTGTGTGTCCCGTCGCCATTGTCTTTATAGATAAATTCGTGTTTCAGGCAGATGAAGGGCAGACCGTTGTTGACGGACTTCTCCATGGACCAGAGCTTTAGGGGACGGTTCAGATTGTTCAGATAGGAGTTTACGGTCATGTCTGCCGCTGTGTTACCGTTTCCTGCGAGACCTGTGCCGGAGGGGTAGTAGGAGAAGGAAACACTGCCTTCGACCTTTCCGGCAATTCCGTTTACAAATACATCGGAGACCTTGGGGGCGAATTTGCTGTAGCAACCGATAATATTGCCGGCGTTGTAGCCTGCAATGCCGCCACAGCCTGCTTTGGAGTCAATGCTTCCGGTGAAGCCACTGCTCTGAACATAGCCCTTGTTGTAGCCAACGATGCCACCTTGAGAGTTGCCACCTATACGCATGGTTCCGTAGAGACCGTAATGGTCGGAGACTGCCTGACCGTTTACCTTGTCCAGAGTGACCTTGTAGGTCTTGACGTCCACATTGCGGCTGACAAAGATATAGTCAATGATCTGAGAGGGAGATGCGTTGTATGCACTGAATGTGTTCTGATTCAGGGGAGTGCCCAGAGAGACTGCCGTGTTGCGGGCCTCTACCATGGAATTGGACAGATATTTGCCTGCATCTGCGGTGGGCTTAGCGTTGAAGTCACCGGTAACGAAAGAATAGATGTTGTTATATCCCTTGTTACGGTACTTGGTCTCCATAGCGTCCATACGGGTCTTGACCAGTTTGATGCCCTCGATCTGTGCTTGGGCAGACTTGTGGTCCAGGTGGGTGTTGTAGGCGAGGATAATGAGGTCTGTGTTCTTGGGCTGTAGGACGGCATAGGAGCAGGTACGGTTGATGGAGGCACCCCAACCGCTGGACATGGTGTCGGGGGTGGGGCTGAGCCAGAAGGTGCCCTTTTCCATGACATCGAACTTGCTGGTCTTCCAATACAGGGGAGCAGCTTCCTTGCCGGAGGAGTCACGGTACTTGAATTCGCTGCTGTAGCCGGACAGGGCGGTGCTAAGGACGCTCTTCCAGGTGGGAGTGACTTCCTGCAGACCGACAATGTCGGGCTGATAGTTTGCCAAATAGGTTTTGACACGGGGAGTGCGCTCGGAAACCGAGTTGGGAGAATCGTCGGGACCACAGCGAATATTGAAGCTCATAACGGTGAAATCGGAGATACTGCTGAGATTCACAACGGCGGCACTGCTTTCACAACCCAGGACCATGCCGTTATCGTTGATACCTACCACAGAGCCAACATTGGATTTGCCGGAAACGGTGCAGTTTTCCAGTTTGACAAAACGGACAACACCTTGCTTCAGATAACCGACCAAGCCCTGGGCATCGGTACCGCTAACAGTGAAGTTGGAAAGGGTATGTCCGTTGCCGTCCAGAACACCGCAGAAGGGAGCCTTGGCAGTGCCGATAGGGGGGATAGTCTGTCCACCAAAGTCCAGATCGGCAGTAATGAGTACGACCTTATCACTGTAGCTGTTACCGGCATTGACGGCAGTTGCAAAGGCTAAGTACTCCGCAACAGTACCGATTTCTACAGGGGTAGACCACTTGGCGAAGTAGGTCTTGGTTCCGCGGGAATAGGGGCTGACAACGGCAACCACTTGTCCTGTGAGTTCGGAATTTGGATACCAGCCGGCTAAAGCGTAGCCCTCCTTACGGACTTGGGAGTTCAGGGGCAGAGGAGCGCCGGGAGCGAAGCTGTAACGGGTGACAGCATCTTCTGTTAAGGTGCCACCATTGAGATTGTATGAAATGGTGTAGTAAATCGCCTTGGGATAGGCATTTCCGGTCAGGGTAGAGGGGACAGTATAGCCTTCCTGGCTATAGTAATCCTGGACGGTGGTCATAGCCACGCGATCTCCCACATTGGCATAGACTGTAATGGAACCAATGGAAACACCGTCGTCATAGGCACGAAGCTGGATGCAGGTTGCGGGAGCGTAGTTCTCGGTGCAGATGGCAGGGAAACGGGGAGTGTTGGTGAAAGCTCCGTTGTTCTCTTTAGTTCGGGAATCCGTATTGATACTACCGCCGATAATGCCGGTAGAGAAGTAATTCTCATCCCGGGAAGAACCACCGTAGGAGGTGGAGCAAGCAGACTTCAGATAATTGCACTGCGTCCAGGTTCCGCTATAGCCGGAGCCTACACGGGCCAGAGCAGCGTAATCACTGGGGGCAGTGATTATGCCGGTATTGATGCAACCCAGTAGCTTGATGTTGGTCTGTCCCCAACCGGCGATACCTGCCGCAGCATTTACGGTAGCGGTAACAGAGCCGTAGTTGGCACAGTACTCAAAGTTGGAGGTCTTTCTGGCAACACCTGCCAAACCGCCTGCACCGTCCTTGCCTGTTGTAGTCTTAATATCTGCACCGTTGGAGCAGTGGACGAAGGTACACCCGTCAGAATAGCCCGTAATGCCGCCGGCACGGTTGCCGGTGGTAACGGAGCCGTTGAAGATATGGACACCGCGGAAGGTGGCATTATAGCAGCTACCGAAAAGACCACCACCGTTAAGGGAGGTGTTATTGACCTTGAGATTGAATACCTTGAAGTTGTTGCCGAAGAGCTTTCCTTGGAAGGACTTGGTCCAACTGGAATCGGATACGAATTGCCCAATGGGGGTGTGGGTGGCGTTGTTCATATCGATGTCGCCCAGCATATAGATGGTCTTTCCGGAGAGTGTCTTGCCTCCGTTGACTGCAGTGGCCATGGCTGTGAAGCCGGCTGTGTTGGTCACGACATAGACACTTTCGTTGGGATAGGTGGTATACTGGGCGATGTTGGGAAGATCAATGGTAACTGTCAGAGAGGTGCTTTGGGCAGGCATGGTGAAGACATTCCCCTTGACACTGCCCGCAGGACTGCTGAGGCTTACGGCATCTGTGCCGGAAACGTGGGCTGTATAGGTATCTCCTACATTATAATACATAGTAGCGGTGCTCTTATAGCCCTTGTTGTCATAGGTCACGGAGAGGGGGTATACACCGCCTTCGCCCCGGAGCTCCGGGAACATGGCACCCTTAAACCAAACGGGACTGCCGGCATTCTGATTCATCAAATAAGCCAAATAGCCGCTACCTAACCAGGATTTGCTGACCTTCTGATCCTCGGAGGTCCAGCTCAACTCTGTATAGCTATCGAAATAGTAGGAATTCTTCACAGCGTTGGGTTTGTTGGCGGCCAGAATGCTGCCGCTGTAACGGCCCAGACCGTAGCAGGTGGTAGCACTGAGGGTGCCGATGTTAAAGCAGTTGATGATCTGCCCCACGTAGCCCTCATACTGACCCTGGCACCAGTCGGCAATACCCGAACAGTGGTCCACACCTACTGCACGACCTGCAAAGTAGCTGTTGCGCACAATACCACCGTTAAGGAGTGCACCGGCGATACCGCCAACAGAGATGTCGTTGGTTGAGCCGGATGCTACGCCGGTCAAAACTGCGGAGCTCCAGCATTCCTCTACAACACCCTGGACCACACCTGCAAAGGTGCCTACACGGTAGTCGGCACTGTTACTGGTAACGGTGAAAGTGCCGCCTTCTACACCAAGTCGGCAGATGACGCCCTTTGCGGTAACGGTGCCGAAGAGACCGCAGTGCTTGTTAGTGGTGCTGACACTCAGTCGCTCGATGACATGATATCCACCGTCAAAGGTACCGGAGAAGGAGGGGACAGGGGTATACGCTACTCCGGACATGTCGATGTCGGCTACCAGGTAGAAGGTGATGCCGCTGAAATTGCGACTCTGACCCAGCTCGGAGAATTTCTTTAAGCCGGGAGCGGTGGAGATTTGGAAGGACTTGGAACTGCTATAGTCTTCGTATAGCAGAATGTCGGGAATGCCCTCGGCAGCCTGCACTTCTGTTCGGCTGATGGGACCGAAGGAGAGAAGAGATAGCAGACATGCCATGGCTAACAGCAGGGACAAGGCTCGTTGCTTCATGGGGATACATCCTTTCTGTTTTGTTGCTATTGCACGAATAGCATATTATGACCTTCATATTGTATCGTGATAACTGATAAAAGTCAATACTGCCCCATACAGAGTTTTCGGTTCGGAGTACCGAAGCAAGCTCTTGTATAACATAAACGGGATCTCTCAATTTAGCGTTAAGCTCCGATTCGTTGATCTGTTTCAAACGTACAAATTTTTGAATTACGCAACATTTATGGGAAGGCAGTGCTGTAGGCAGCGGAACAGGGGATCACAAACAGAACCGTATCCCTCGTGTTGTATGCTATGGTGTAATTCAGAGGTGGCTTGCCACTATGACAAGATAATGCCTGCCCCGGATTTCAGGGCAGGCATTTGAGTTATAGATGCACGATGCAACAGAGCTGGGATCCGTCGGCAGTGTTTTCGGCTATGAGGACGAACATATGGGTAAGAACAGCTTCTACGAAATACAGGGGTTCGTGGTGCCGGTGACCGAGGTCGGCTGAAAGTAGGGGTGGAACTACGGCAAACTGCCACCGGCAGTTTGCTTTTGGTGCGGAGCAAGATTTTGCATGGTTCTGTTGTGTTGTTGGCTTATTTGATATTCGACCCCGGACCGTGAAGAAGGCGGTCAAGACGGCATTCCCAACCACGTCGGCATTGTCGAAAAGGTCGAGAACGGCATTGTCTATACCATAGAAGGCAACTCCGGCGATGCTTGCCGTGAAAAAACTTATTCCATAGGGTACTACGAGATTTACGGATATGGAACGATTGTGACATAAAATGATGCCCGAACTTTCAGAGCAGATGCTTTGAAGGTTCGGGCTTTTCTACGGGATAGGAATCTTGCCTAATGCAAGAAATCAGAGTTTACAGCGGGATATCAGCCGTAGGAAATGGTAGGCTCGAAGAATTCATAACCGCACTCGGACATAAAGGATGTCATGGCATCCCCTTGGAACAGGAACAGCTTCAGCCATCCGTCGGCATCGATCACAGGCTCGTAGGAACCGACTAAGTTTTGAGGGATGCTGTCCAAATAGTTGTTGCCGCTGAACATCTCCGCATGAAAGATACATTTACTCCATTTGAACATAAAAACACATCCTTTCTGCAAGTCCCCGAGGCTCAGCCTACGATGGTACAGGAGGGGGTGATTTTTTCTTCCGTGTCCAGAATCAGCCAACCTTCTTGCCATTGATCGACCCGTTGTTTTCCCATATGGGCCTTCAGTTCCACATCAAGTGTATTTTCGGGACAATCATATTTGTAGGCTTCCAGAACCTTGGTTTCGATGATATGGTTGCCTCTTCCGATGATTTTGACGGGGGCATCTTTGCGGAATTGTCCCAACTGAACATAACCGAAAACTACGGCTTTGTCTTTCAGCAGTTTGGCCCGTTTCACACCGACCTCGGTGGCTTTGGGGTCAATGAAGCAGGAATTTCGATGACGGAAAATTGCGGTAAAGCCTTCTCCGTAGGAAGCCAATTCTTCCTTGCCGAAGGTTTCGGCAGAATCGATCAGCAGTTTTGCATCGGATAGTGTTAGGGAGAAGCGGGTAATGGCAGAATAACCGTAATAGGGGGTTCTTGCACTTAACTCTCTATGTAGATATACGGTGGGGTTAATTGGATTTATTGGAATCGTTCTGGATCTTGGTTTTCGTTACATTGCGGTAGAGGAAGCGTTCATCGGAATGGGTGACGCGCATACTGTCCTTCTTGAGGTAGGAGGTAGCAGTTCTCTGAGCCTCTACGGATTTCAGTTTACCCTTCATAACGGCGGCGGTGATCCAACCGATGAGGAGTCCGAGGAGAACTGCAATGATGATATGCTTCTTGGTGGGGAATGCCACCGCTGTGGCAATGATGGCTTGTGCTTTCAGTGCGAGCATAGTATACATTCTATCCACACCTCCTTACAGCAGTTGGAAAAGATAGCTGATGCCCATAATGGCGGCACCTGCAACAGCCGCTACGCCAATGAGCCATTTCCAATAAGCACCCTTGTCCAAGGGCAGATCACCGGCGATCTTACCGGTCTGTCCGTTAATGGCAAAGGTAAAGGTCTGATCGTTCCACTTTGTATTCAGGAGCCAAACGGGGTACAGAGCATATCTTGCACGACCGTTTTGCAGTTGGATGTTGGTATCCTCCGGAGTAACGGTGGAGAAGTTATGAACCGTGGCGGCAAAGGCATCCTCGGTGCTCTTGCGGATCCGCTCATTGGCTCTGTCAATGGCACTCTCGGCATCGACATCGTACTTGTCCGCCAAATAGCCGGAGAGGTAAGCGGTACGGAAATCCACACCGTTTTCGATGTTAAAGGGCTCGATGGATTCCATGAGGGTATCGTCCATTTTTTCCGAACCGTCTACAGGGACATTCTCGAATGCCAGATTACCGGCACGGTACACGGCATAATGGCTGGTTTCCGTATAGCGGTATTGGCTGTCGCTCCAAGTCTTGGTACGGGTCGCCTTATAGCGGATACGG
Organism: Faecousia sp.; assembly: GCA_045644345.1. GTDB lineage: Bacteria > Bacillota > Clostridia > Oscillospirales > Oscillospiraceae > JAZOXB01. Next base: position 7,356 of record JAZRGR010000198.1, read on the forward strand.
GCATCTGCCTCGGTATCAAAGAGCCATACAGGGACATACATACCCTTGATCTCACGGATGGTGTTTTCGTCCCGGAATACTTTGGGAAGGAGTCGCTTGCCCTTGTAGTGCTCCTTGAGGGCGGCAATGGCACCGTCCTTGTCGATCTTAAAGGGGATCACCAGATCCGGCTTCAGATCCCCGGCGAACTGTCCGGTCATAATGACGGGATTGCCACAGTAGGGACAGGAGGAAGCACCGGTGGTTTCGTCGGCTACGACTTCGCCACCGCAGGTGTTGCAGGTGTAAACTCGCAGACCTGCGGTTTCACCCTCTGCCCAGGCTTCACCGGGGGACTCCCAAGACATATCGTTCTCTATGGAAACCTCGGTCTCCGGGGGTTGCAAGGCGTCTAAATCGAATTCCGCATCACAGAAGGGACATTTCATATTCTGAGACTTGCTGTTAAATTCTACTGCCCCGTTACAGCAGGGGCATAAATATTCTTGTAACGCTGCCATAAGCTCACTCCTTTGCAGTTATCGTTAGAGGGGAGTACCGCAATACTCGCAGAACTTGCCACCCTCGGCCTTTGCACCGCAACCGGTACAGAATTTTGCTTTGGGGGCTTCTTCCTGTACGGGAGGGGCTTCCCGTACCGTCTGCCGTACCGGCTCCGCTATGGGAGCAGGAGCGGCGGCACCCCGTTTGCCATCTTCTACAGCCTGATGGATCTTTTCGCACATCTGCTCATATTCGCGATAGCGACGCATTTCGCGGGAAGAGCTGAGAGAGGTATTGGTGGGGCCAGCACCGAGTGCGGCATTCCGCAGACCGCCTAAGAGACCGCCCATTCTTGCAAACTCCGTGGATTCCAGGGTAACCACACCGGAATTGACCGTAAAGTGGATCTCGGAGAAATAGGGATTGTTGCGGATCTCCATGCGGATGATGAAATTATAGTGGTGCTTGTATCTGGGGGGATTGTAGCTGACCATCTGACCGTCGCTGTTACGCTGACGGAGCTCCTCTTTGTGCTCGTCCAGGTCTGTAACACAGGAGATCACATCTGCAAAGGAAATGATATCGGGATTGCTCTCAATGGTTTCCCCATATTGGGTGACGAAGAAACGGGTGGGAACGCCGTTGACTTCTTCAATATGGATCTTTTCGTAATCGCCTAAGGTTCGGTCCACACGGAAGGATTCCAATTGCCGTGCATTTTCTTCACGATAGGCAAGCTGTGCATTGATCTGCTCTACGGTGGCGTGACGGCGGCCGTCAAACCAAGAGGACAGCTTATTGGCACAGGTCTTGCACATATTGCCGTCTTCTAACTTGCGGTTTCCGAGCAGGCCGATCTCACCGCCACAGATGGAGCATTCCTTTTTGTCGAATAATTTACCGAAGAAACCCATGATCTTACCTCCCTATATTTCGGTGAATTTTACCAAAAATCAAATAATGTCGCCGTTGTCGAAGGGATCACCGCATTCGGGGCAGAAGCGAGGTGCCTTAGTGGGATCCTCCGGCTGCCAGCCACACTTGTCGCACTTATATTGGGGAGTGCCTTCCGGCTTCTTGCCGCCGCATTCGGGACAGAACTTACCCTTATTTACAGCTCCGCAGGAGCAGGTCCAGCCTTCTTCCGGCTTCTTAGTGCCACATTCGGGGCAGAATTTGCCGGTGGCTACGGCACCGCAGGTGCAGGTCTAGGAGTCGGCGACCTTAGGCTCCGGCTTCTTGGCTCCGCATTCGGGACAGAATTTACCGGTAGCGGTGGCTCCGCAAGCGCACTTCCAACCGTTCTGAGGAGCAGGGGCGCTCTGCTGGGGGGCTTGCTGTTGTTGTGCCTGCTGTTGCTGACCCATTTGGAACAGAGATTGTGCATTCATGCCACCTGCCTGCTGTGCCATGCCGAAGCCCATAAAGCCTGTCATAGCACCGGCGGAGTTGGATGCCGCCGCCTTCATAGCATCAGCCTGAGAACTGACCAGGGTAGCCGCCGCCATGGTGGGATCCCGCATCATAGCGGTACGCTGTGCATCCCGGAGAAGCTTTGCATCCTCTTCGGGAATGGAGGGGGGATTCATAGCAATGGAAACTACCTGCAAGCCACGGAGGTCGCCCCACTTTTTGGAGAGGATGCCGTTCATGGCATCGCACAGCTCCGTTACGTGGGCGGGAAGAGAAGCGGGACGAATGCCCAGATCGGAAATGGATGCAAAGGAGGGTTGCAGTGCGCTGATGAACTCGGTCTTGAGCTGGGCGTCGATCTCTGTACGACGGTATTCTCCGGAGACGTTACCGCAGACATTGGTATAGAACAGCAGGGGATTTGCAATGCGATAAGAATAGATACCGTTGCAACGAACGGCGGTGTCCATATCCAGACCGATGTTCCGATCTACGACACGGAAGGGAATGGGAGTGGCAGTGCCGAAACGGTTATCCATAATTTCTTTGGTATTGAAATAATAGACACGCTGATCCTTACCGGTATCCCCGCCGTAGGTGAAACGCTTACCGATTTCTTTGAAGGTGTCCTTCAGACTCTGACCGAAGGAGCCGGAAAACAGGCTGGGTTCCAGATCGGTTTTGTATGTATACTGACCGGGCTCGGCACAGAAATCCACAACCTTGCCCTGTTCAACAATGAGCATACACTGGCCATCGGCAACAATGATGCCGGAGCCGTTGGAAATGACATTATCACTGCCCTTGGTATTAGAGGAGCGACTACCGATGCGCTTCTGCCCCTTGAGCATCAACACATCCTTTTCAATGGCATCGCAGGTAAAGAATTCCTTCCACTGATCTGCCAAAGTTCCGCCTAATGCACCTAATGCAGCTTTAATAAGTCCCATAATCATCTTCCTTTCTTATGTTTGGTTTTGGATAAAATAGGGTAATAAGAGTTGATAAATTTCTATAGAAAGCTTCGTTGAAGCATTCTTTTCTGCAATGCTTCCGTCAGGGAGGGTCAGTCGGAGTTCGGTGCTGTTTGCATCCAAGGGGAGCTCCAAGTCCTCCGGCCATGCCTCTGCATCCGGGAGATCTTCAAGGTACAGCAAGTGCAGAGCCTGCAAGGTTTCAAAGGAAACGGGGATGCCCGAGACTTCTTCATACACATTTCCTTCCCCATCCCTGCACTCCCCCGTGAGCAGAGCGTCTACCTCTCCGTCAATGAGGGTAAAGGAAAAATTATACTGTGCCGTACTATGGCACTGTGTGAGGGAAAAGGCCGTCCACGGAGGCAGGTATTCCATATCGGGGCCGTCTAACATAAAGGGATCTTCTTCCCCTGACCTATGTAGATCTTCGGTGTAGGGTGCAAGGAGTATGAGGATCTCTTGTTCCATGGAGCTTGAAATTTCCTTGAAGAAGGACTGCCCCATTTGATCCGTGATCCCAAGGCTGAGGAAGCTCCCTTCAAGACTTTCCGCCTCCGGCAGGGAGAAAAGATCCAGATTCAAAAGAGCCGAGAGGGTTTCGGATCCCAGAGGGATGCTTTGTGCAAAGCTTCGCCCCTCATGTACAGATACATGGAGATAGGCCTTGTCTGAAGACTCGTCGTAGTTCACCGTATAGGTATACAGAGGCTCAAAGCTCTCGGAGACCCGTGACAGCGTAAATTCGCTCCAAATTTTTCTCTCCATCCCCGGTCCGTCAACAAGCATTCCCCTGCCGCAACCGAACAAGGACAGCACCCAAGCCATGCACATCAACAAACCCACCCATCGCAAAAATCTATTCATCCAAAGCACCTCACCGCTCCGGAAAATACAATCATAAACATTCCCCCTATGACAGAATATAACGCTCCTTATTATCATTATACCTCTATCCCAAAGGAAGTCAATATCAAAAGTAATAGGTTTTAGTAAAA
>JAZRGR010000199.1:0-9940 GCA_045644345.1 Faecousia sp.
AGTATACTTATCTGTGCCGTTGGCGGTACAGGTGGCGGCAGTGGTGGTCTTGGTGTAGTCTGCGGTATTCAGCTTAGGCAGAGTCACAGTAGTTGTACCGGAACAACGGGAACAGGTTCCGGTCAAAGTACCTGTTGCAGAAGTTGTGGGGTTCTTGGTTGCCTTGTAGGCATAGGCATGACCCGGAGCTGTAGTCTCGGTGTCCGTATAGGTATCGTTACAACGAGAACAGGTGTGGGTCGTATAGCCCTTTGCGGTACAGGTGGGTGCCGTTACCTTTGCGGTGTAATTGTGACCCAACTTGTTCACCGTGACGTTGAAGCTGAATGTACCGTAGGTGGTAGTCTTCCAAGTGTACTTATCTGTGCCGTTGGCGGTACAGGTAGCGGCAGTGGTGGTTTTGGTATAGTCCGTAGTATTCAGCTTAGGCAGGGGCACGGTAGTTGTTCCACTACAACGGGAGCAGGTGCCTGTCAGCACACCGGCTGCAGAGGTTGTGGGGTTCTTAGTTGCCTTGTAGCCTGTGTAGTTGTGTCCCTGTTTAGGAATGGTTACATCAAAAGAATGTTTGCCGTATGTAGTTACCTTCCAGACATATGTCTTCTTACCCGGATTAGTACAAGTCGGAGCATCAGTGCTTACAGAATAATCCGCATCGTTCAGATTCGGTAATTCTACATTTACTTGCTTTCTACAGACAGAACAAACGCCTGTCAAGCTACCGCCTACATCTTCGGTAGGTTTTTTATTTACATTATATGTATACTTGTGGCTCTGCATAGGAATCTTTACGTCAAAACTGAAGGTTCCGTAGGTTTTGACATTCCAGGTATACCTATGTAATCCCTTGTCGGTACAGCTTTCCTCAGCTACAACTTTTAATGAATAGTCAGTTGTATTCAGTTTAGGAAGAGTCACAACATCTATCTCACCACATCTGTTGCAAGTCCCTTGCAACGTACCTGTTGCGGATAGGGTAGGATTCTTGGTGGCCTTATAATGATCGAAATAGTGCTCAAAGTCAGAGGGGAAGAATTCCTCGATTCCCATACGAGAGACAGCATGATAGATTGTCGTTACATCGTGCTGTGCATATGAGGTCTTGGGGTAATCTCGTTCAGTCAAATCGCAGTCGTTATAGGGTAATTTGACTGTAGCCTTAGCATATAAGTTTTCTACCGAAGAAGTATTCAACCTATACTGCTCTGCTTCTCTTGCAGTAACGCCATAGACAAGACAACTGATCACCATGGCCATAATGCAGAGAATTAGTATTGTCTTTTTCATACTTATGGTCTTTCCTTTCATACAAAAAAATAGATAATGAATGTCCGTAGGAAATTGCTACAGCAGTTTCTTTTCTTACCCCCCCCTATCACATATGCACTGCACCACATTAAGCTACGCTAACATGGAAAAGTTCAAGAACACGTAGTCCTAAAATCGATTTCCTATCTGTTTTGTATTTCAAATAAGCCAAGCAGTCATAAGTACTATGCATCCTCACAGCTACACTGTAAGGAATGCCAAATACGTGACTTATCAAGCAGATATGAATTCGATCTATGGTGGCAATATAGAATATAGCAGTAAACTGTCAATTTTGCAATAGTAAACTTAGAATATTGGAAATTATTGTACGAAACCATACTATAACTTAAAAATAAATGTAGGAAATATACTGTACACACCACGTACTCACGACGCAACCTGCTGTCGTTGATCCAAACTTCGACCTATGTACCCATACAAATCAGAAAGTATGTATCCCTGCCCCTGTACCCAAAACCACTTCACTCTTACACGTTACATATATTCAAGAATTACTTTACTGTCACAAAACGAAACGATATATTCCTCTGCCTGTAAGGCACCTCATTCCATTACCCGTTCTCCCTCCCTATATGCCACAGGCAGAATTTATGGTTGCATATATGTTCCCTTTCTGATATAATATCCATATCTAACAAAATAGAACAAAGGAGGCTCTTACTATGAAGCGCATTCTGTCATTCCTTTTGGTCCTTGCCCTGTTGTCGGGGCTGTGGGTCCATGCCGAGGAGGTTCCACTGGGGGTAGAATTTATCCACTACTACGGCGGCTACGGTGTGTCCGAGGCTACCAAGCTTGCAGAGGATCACTTTGTCCTGTATCTGCCTGCGGAGTATGACGGCTACGGTCATTCCATGGCCATCAAGTACACAGACCCCAAGGCGGATACCGAAACCCATATGTACCCCGAGGATGCACTGACCAATTTCAGTGCCTACAGAGATACCGACATGTATATGACTCTGACCATTACCCGTGGAGACGAGACAATGGTTGTGAGAGTGGATCTGGTACCTGTAGACGGAATTGCCAACTTATTCCTCACCAGCAAGGATCCCGAGAACCAGGGTAGACTCTGGGTCGAGTCCAGCCCCGACAAGTCCAACTCCGCCAAGGGCTCCATGATCCTGAGGAACGAAGCCGGTGAAACTGTCTACGACGGTGCTCTGACCCAGATCAAGGGCAGGGGCAACTCCACCTGGCTGGCTGACAAGAAGCCCTACCAGATCAAGTTAGACACCAAGACCGATCTCTTAGAGACCGGGGACAAGGACAATGTCTCCAAGACCTGGGTCCTGCTGACCAACCATTCCGACCGTACCCTACTGCGGAACAAGACCGTCTACGATCTGGCACAGGATATGGGCATTGATCCTGCCATCGAGTGCCGTATGGTCAATCTGTTCTACGATGGGGAGTACCGGGGTGTGTACCTACTGTGTGAGAAGGTAGAGATTGGCTCCGGCAGAGTGGATATCGAGGATCTGGAAGAGTCTATAGAGGATGCCAACCCCGATATTGATGACTTTGACACCCTGCCCGTGAGCAAGGATGTGACCGACAACGGTGCAACCTATTACTACTGCCCCGACCTGCAGGATCCCGAGGATCTCACCGGTGGCTACCTGTTGGAGCTGGACACCCCTGTCCGCGCAAAGGCGGAGAAATGCTATCTGGTTACCACCCGTAACACCCACATCGTCGTCAAGAGTCCGGAGTATTGCAGTCGCACTGCTATGGACTACATTGCCACCTATTACCAGGAATTCGAGGACACCCTGTATAATAAGGGCGTCCATCCCGTAAGCGGCAAGACACTTGCAGACTATGCCGATATCCACAGTCTGGCTCAGTGCTACATCATCAACGAGCTGACCAAAAACCCGGACGGCTACCGCACCTCCTGCTATTTCTACAAGGAGGCAGGAGACTCCGTCCTTATGGCAGGTCCCATCTGGGACTATGATCTCAGCTTCGGACAGGGCTGGGGAATGTTCATCCCCTTCTGCGGTGAGAGCACACGATTCTTCACCCTCTATACCAATTTCAGCAGTCAGCTCTACCACTACGGTCCCTTCCGTCAGGCTGTACACGATATCTATCTGGATCAGGTCTCCCCTCTCATCGAGAGCAATGTCCTGCCCCGTTTTGTAGCAGATCGGGATACCATCGCTCAAGCAGTCAAGGGCAACAACCTGGTATGGAGCAGATCTTTCTCCTCCTTCACCTCAGAATGCAACGCAGTTGCAGACTATATCCGCACCCGTAACGATTGGCTGACGGAGGCATTTGCCACATGGAACGCTGACACTGAGGAGGCCATCAGCCAGTTCCAGGATGTCCGTGAGGGCGACTGGTACTATGACGCTGTGACCGAGGCGGCAGGCTTAGGTCTGGTCAACGGTATCGGCTTCGGCATTTTTGCCCCTCAGAACACCGCAACCAGAGCCCAGGCAACCAAGATCCTGTGGGCTATGGCAGGTGCTCCGGAGGACTGCCCCCCTTCCGCTTTCTCCGATGTGAAGCAGACGGACTGGTTCGCCCCCGCTATCGCCTGGGCTAAGGAGAATATGGTAGTCAACGGCTACAAGGACGGAGCCTTCGGTCCCAATGACTCCATTACCAGACAGGACTTAGTCACGGTCATCTACCGCTACAGCGGTGCCGTGCAAGAGGATTTGAGTGGGCTGGATGCCTTTACAGACGGCGAGTCCGTCTCCCTCTATGCACGGGCTGCTATGGCATGGGCATTGGAGCAGGGCATCCTTACGGGCTACAATGATGCTACCCTCAAGCCTAAGAAGGACATCACCCGTGCAGAGATGGCAACCATTATGGTTCGCTTCTGTAATTCTGCCGAGAAGGAATGATACTATGATCTGGTGTGTGGAAGACGATCCCGCTATTCGGGATATTGAGCTATATGCCCTCGGCTCTGCAGGCTATGAGGCACGGGGATTCGAGGACGGTGCCTCCTTCCGTGAGGCACTCAAATCAGAACGTCCCCGTCTCATCCTCCTGGACGTGATGTTGCCCGGTGAGGATGGCATGGAGCTGCTACGGTGGCTCCGTTCTAAGGATGCCTACGATGACATCCCCGTAATCATGGCAACGGCAAAGGGCACCGAGTACGACAAGTCCACGGGATTGGATCTGGGGGCTGATGACTATTTAGCCAAGCCCTTCGGCATGATGGAGATGATCTCCCGTGTGAAGGCAGTTCTGCGCCGCTACAATCGTCCCCATGCCCACCAATCCTACAAAATCGGTGGGTTGGAGCTGGAGGTGAAATCCCGTACCGTTACCGTATCGGGACAGCGGGTATATCTGACCCTCAAGGAATTTGACCTCCTGCACACCTTGATCGCCACTCCCAATACGGCATACAGCCGAGATCGGCTCTACGCTCTGGTGTGGGGAAGTGACTTTATCGGCGAGACCCGTACCGTGGATATGCACATCCGCACTCTGCGGCAGAAGTTAGGTCCCTGTGGTGATCTCATACGGACTGTCCGAGGTGTAGGATACCTGCTGGAGAATATCCATGAGACGTAAGATCCTACGTTCCACCCTTGCAATGGCTGTCGTGGTGTTGGTCTGTTCTGTCATTCTGATCTTAGGCAGTCTCTATGGCTATTATAACGATCTGCAGCTCCAACAGCTACGGGATCAGCTCACCATAGCCGCAACTGCCACGGAGCAAAGCGGAACCCAATTCCTCAGCCACTGTACAAGCTCCCGTTACCGCCTCACATGGATCCGCGAGGATGGATCTGTCATCTATGATACCACCGTGTCAGCCCATACCCTGGGCAGTCACCGAGACCGTGAGGAATTCCGTGAGGCACGTGATACAGGCAGGGGCAACTCCGTCCGTTTTTCCGATACGGCAACGGTGCTGACCGTATATGAGGCGGTTGCCCTGTCTGACGGCAGTATTCTGCGAATTTCCGTTGAGCGCACCTCCCCCTTAGGGCTGATCCCGAAGGTTCTGCCTGCCACTGCCATGATTATGGCAGTGATCTTCCTGCTGGCTCTGTATCTGTCCCGTCGGATCTCCCTGAGGATCGTTGCGCCCATCAACTCCATAGATCCCGAGGATCCCCCCGCAACAGCCACCGAGCCGGAGATCGCCCCCCTGCTCCACAAGCTCCATAGCCAGAACACCCAGATCCGTATGCAGCTCCTCCAGCTCCAAGAGCGTACCGAGGAATTCCGCCGTATTACGGACAGTATGCAGGAGGGCTTGATCATCACTGCCCCGGACGGCACCCTGCGCAGTATGAACCCTGCGGCACGGAGGATCTTCTCCTGTAAACAGGCAATGCCTACGTATCTGGCAGACATTGATCCCACAGGGGAGCTGGGCAGTGCCCTTCAGTCCCTGCAGACCAGCCCCCATCCCGTAGTACGGATCTTCCGAGAGGGACGGAATTACCGTGTGGATCTCAGCCCCATTTCTACAGAGAATACCACCTTGGGCGTAGTTCTCCTGGCCATTGACATCACCGATGCGGTCAACGCACAGATCAACCGCCGTAACTTCTCTGCCAATGTATCCCACGAGCTCAAGACACCCCTTCAGACCATTATGGGCTCGGCAGAGCTGTTAGAGAACGGCCTTGTCAAGGAGGAGGACCGTCCCCGATTCTACGGCCACATCCGTAAAGAAGCCACACGTCTGCTGGATCTGGTCCGTGATATCCTCCGTCTGTCACAGATGGAGGAGGGTGCAGCCATGACCGTAGAGTCTGTAAATCTGAAAGCACTGTGCCTGGACTGTATTGCAGACCTCCGCTCCAAGGCGGCTAACAAGGATATTACCATTATCGAGGAGTTGGAAGAGACTGTATTGCCCGGTGTGCCCAAGATGCTCAGAGAGCTGGTGAGCAATCTCTGTCACAATGGGATCGTATATAATGTAGAGGGCGGCACCCTCCTGGTACGCCTTCGAACCACTCCCCATTCCGTGATCCTTACAGTCAAGGATACGGGTATCGGGATCCCGGCTGAGCATCACGATAAGATCTTTGAACGCTTCTACCGTGTGGACAAGAGTCATTCCCGTGCCTCAGGAGGTACAGGATTGGGGCTGGCTATCGTCAAGCACGCGGCAGAGTACCATCGTGCCACCATTCATTTAAACAGTGCGCCCCAACAGGGTACAGAGATCCGCATCACCTTCCCCATAGTATAATGATAGGACCGATCTGCCGTTCATTACAGCAGATCGGTCCTTATGATTCTATTCGTTGGGGAATATGACGGTCTTAGCCAATTCAGCCGCCGAAGCCTCGGGCAGACAGGACAGGGTGTATACAGAAATACGTGTAATCAGCTCCCCTATGAGCTCACAGACCCCGTCAACAAAGGCTCTGTCCCAGCTATGGACCAGGCACTGGCTGTAGATCTCACGGAAGGCAACACGGGGATCTGCGGGAGTCATCACATTCTCTGTCCCCTGTCTTAGGAGAACAATTGCCCGGATGGGGATAAAGTCCTTGCGGCGGATCTCCGAGGAGCCGCACCAGGGACTACCCCCTACGTAGAATTCCTCACCCATATGGCGGATCAGCCCACGGTCTCCGTTAATGATCCTGTCACCGAAGGTACGGTGCCACAGGTCAGCCTGGGTAGACTTGCCGATCCCACAGGGACCGCTGAACAGCACAGCCTGTCCCCCGTGGCTAACCACAGAGCTGTGTAGCAGGATACCCCTATGTCGGAGCAGGACCTCCTCCCCGTTAATAAAGCCACCTATACGGCACCCTGTCTGCAGTACATCCACTGCCTCACGGGGGATATACAGGCTGTGCTCCCCATTGGGTCGGATAAGACAACCGATCTGCCCGTAGCAGTGGAAGATCAGCAGACTCCCCGTATCCTCCCGGTATGCGCTCAGATCCTGACGGGCGCACAGTAGCTCCCCCTTGGGCTGTAGGGGCTCTGTGAGGATGTGGAGCCTGTAACGGTCTGTAGGCTCCCCATCCTCGGTGCAGAAGGCTATTAGGTCATCGGGCACCGCCATAGGAAAGGGTGCCAAGAAGTCGATACACAGCCCACCGTAGCTGATACGGAAACGTCTCTGCTCCACAGCTTACTCCGTTACGTCCACACGGACAACTGCGCAACCGCTTGCCCTACTGTGTCCACCCACAGCCTCTACGGTGGCACCGGGCTGTATATTCTCTGCTACGCAGGTATAGGTGATACCACCTAAGAAGTTGCCGTCGCTGTGTACAGTCTTGTAATAGATCCGCACAGAGGCCAGGGGCTTGTCGCTGATATTGTGTACAGACACCTTGCCGTCCTGCAGGTCTACCTCGACCCGTTCATCCTCGGTGGCAACCCGGCGGAGCTGACTGACCTCCTCCTGCGCAAAGGTAAATACCGTACCCTCGGGCAGGGTCTTACGATCCTTGTCCATGACCCAGACTGCCTCGCCCCCGGGGAGTCCGGTAACCACGAATTGGTAGGTCTGCTCCCCGGCTACTGCTGTGACCATGCCGTAGTCCAAATACTGATCCCCTCGGTTGCGGATCAAAGCACAAGCAACATTCTCCACGCTCTCATCGGAGCCATCCTCTACGAATTTGCCGCTTAAGCTCCCCTGGCTCATAATCTCCAGCAGATCCCTACGCTCTGTGGGAGGGGTAGTCTCCTCCTCTCCACGGGTAGGTGCCAGGATCTGAATATCCTCATCGCCCAGGGTGGCAGTGACTGTCTCTACAGGCTCGGTCACTGTGGGCTCTGTGTCAGTCTTGTTCCTACAACCCACAAATAGCAGAAGGCACATTGCAAGTATGCATATACAGATCTTTCTCATACGCTATCATCCTTTACACTGAGGCAGGCATTACTTACCTGCCACAGACAGGGAGGACACGAGGACAGAGGGAGAGCCGAAAGCAGTGGAGGACAGTGCAACAGGGATGCGGAAATTATCTGCCACTGCAGTGATGTTCTTAAGCAGGTCGAAGAAATTGCCTGCTACAGTGAAGGACTTGATGTGTGCGCCAAGCTTGCCGTCCTCGATGAGGTAGCCCGCACTCTGCAGGGAGAAGTCACCGGTAACGGGATCCGCACCTGCATGGAGTCCTGCAAGGGAGTCGATATATACACCGTTGCCTGCCCGCTGCAGGAGCTGAGCCTCGGTAAGCTCCCCTGCCTTAAGGTACATGGTAAAGGGACGAACCGCAACAGAAGCACTGTAGCCTGCCTTGGAAGCGTTGCCCGTAGTGGTCTTGCCTGCAATGGCGGCAGTCTTAAGGTTGTACAGCAGAGTATTGAGAACACCGTTTTCAATGATGTTCTTTGCATAGGTGGCAGACCCCTCTGCATCAAAGGGACAGGGAACGGGATTATCCTTGTGGAAGGGGTCGTCAACCAGAGTAACAGTCTCGGATGCGATCATGGCACCCTCCTGCCCTGCCAGCTTGCTCAGACCCTTCTGGGCAACCTCGGAGGAGAAAATAGAGCTGAAGGTGCTCAGAAGATCGCTCATAGCCTCGTAGTTGAATACTACAGGATACACGCCGGTATCGGGAACCTGTCCGCCCATCTTGTTAAGGGCGGTATCAACTGCCTTCTTACTAAGCTCGGCAGTATCGATCCCGGATAGCTGACCTACCTTGAACTGATAGTCATTCTCCATCTCCTTGCCGTCGGAAACCACTGCACCAACCATAATCGCTGTCATATCCGTCTGATTCTCCAGATCCAAGCCACGGGAATTGTAGATAGCAAGCTCTGTGTGGATGGAATAGCCCTTGGATACGGAACCGTCAATGACCTTGGCATCTGCTGCATAGAGAGCCTCGTGTGCCTCCAGAGTCTTGGCAATCAGAGCCTCCGTGGTAGGCAGGGCATAGGTCTCACGCTTAACCTCGGTGTAGGTCTGGCCACCTTCCACCAGGAATACAGGGTCATCCACCTCAAGGGACATGGCGTTATCAATGGCAGATGCAACGATGCGTCTTGCCTCTTCGGCAGTAAGGGACTCCGTAGAGGCGTAGCCCATTCTGCCCCCGGCAATACAGCGGAAGCACAGACCACCCTCAGCAGAGGCGGTGAACTCGTTAAGCTCATGGCGGAAGGTGCTGACAGCAGTGCTCTCCTCTGCCTGGTAATAGATCTCGTAATCTGTCAGACCGAGAGCCTTAGCCTCGGCAATCACAGCATTCTTAAATTCTTGATATGTCATAGTCAAGCCTCCTTATCTGCCGCCGACGGTGATGGAAGAGACACGGATCAGTGCCTGTCCAACATTGGTGGGAACGGAGCCACTGGAGGAGCCGCACATGCCCTGCCCCATATCCAGATCCGTACCGACCATGTCAATGTTCTGAATGACCTCGCTGCCCTTGCCCACTAAGCTGGCACCGCGGACGGGCTCGCAGATCTTGCCGTTGCGGACAATATAGCCCTCGTTGACGGAGAAGTTAAACTCGCCGGTGACGGGATTGACGGAGCCACCGCGCATCTCCTTGGCATACAGACCGTATTCCATAGAGGCGATAATGTCTGCATTGTTGTCTGTGCCGGGAGCGATATAGGTGTTGGTCATACGGGAGGTGGGAACATAGGCATAGCTCTGACGACCGGCATT
>JAZRGR010000200.1:0-6261 GCA_045644345.1 Faecousia sp.
CCGTGCCACCAACTGCTTGATCAGAAAAGTGTATTTTGTATACACTGTCAGCAGGGATACCAACAAATTTCCTTTGCCTCGTTTTGCTCCCCGCCAACTGATCACTCCATAAACCGCCATTACAGCAAATGCTGCCGCAACAACGATCCAGTAGGTTCTGTAGTGAAACAGATGGCTGACTCCCCTCAATCTGACGCAAAGAGAACCAAGTGACTCCTCTTGTTCTGCCTGATAGGCTGCAAACTGAGAAGATGCGCTGCCGGCATAAATCGTAACAGCATTACCGGCAGAACAGTCCTTCGTATACAGCCGAACCGCAAGGGGTTCATTCGGTTCTATTTGGATCTGTTGATCAAAGGAAACCCCGCAGTAGGCATTATCCTCCAAATCTGATAAGGGCGCCATCGTCTTGCCTAACAGTTCCCCTTCTGCGTTCAAAACCTCTACAAAAAGCGTACCGGAATTATCTCTATCATAGGTTCCAATCATCAGCTCAACACCGTTGAGCAAATCAGCAGAGAGAGATACCTGTTGGCTGAATATACGGCCATCCACAAGCTCGCCAACCACCTGTTCCGGAGCTGGCGCTTCACTCTCTACTGCGCCGAACCGAAACGCGTTACGGGCAATACCATATATACCGGCAGCAAATATCCAATAAACAACTGCAACGATCACCAATAGACGTTTTGCTTTTTTGAAATCCATGAATCAAAAACCTCATTTCCGATCACAAAATCCCACACCAAAGGAAAACAACAAACCTGTTTTCAGTGAATCCCCATGTATTTTAAATGTAAATTATTTCTTTTTAGTATACCATCCATTCTACATGTTGTCAATTAACCGTTGATAACAGTAGCTTTACTTGCAGTCACCACCGTCCAACAAAAATGTCTGTCGTCGTTTCAAAATTGGGATAGCCTATTATCCCTTGAATAGGAAAGGGTCCCAGGACTTAGAATTCCTCTATGTCCTGTGACCCTATTGTTATGCGGTTCTATGCCAATCGTCGGGTTAGAGCCAAGGTTTGATGCTCCTAAAGGTTTTGTTTAAGCATTATCTTCCTGTGGTTTTCTTCTTTTTATCTACCACAATTAAGGTTACTAATGCGCTACCACTCAACAATAAGAGCATAATTATCAAACCAATATTGAAATCGTCGCCGGTTTCGGGTGTTACGGGAGGCGCATCAACGGAGTTCTTGACCTGATTGGATGTCAATTCATTCCCGCCTTCCAGCGCAACTGCTGTGTTGACAACTGTGATGCCCTCACCAACAACATTCACCTTGAAAGTGACCGTCTTGCTCTCGCCGGCTGCCAGATCCAAAGTCCATGTCAGCTTGCCATCTGCGAACACGCCGCCATTGTCGACAGAGCCATGCACATAGGCAGTGTGCTGCGGGATCGCATCGGTGATGGTCACAGTCGCTGCAAAGTCATCGGAATTGGTGTAGGTGACCTTGTAGAGCAGGACATCCCCCTTATCAACCTTCTTGCCGTCGATGCTGACGGTAGGTTCAGCAACATGGAACACATCCTTGACAATAACGTCTTCCTCCACGGGGTTGGTGACCTTATTGGAATCGGTCTGGTTCTGGCCTTCCATTGCAGTTGCCTGGTTGACCACAGTGATCTTAGTATCCACGACCTTTACTTGGAAGGTGACTGTCTTGGTTTCGCCGGCTGCCAGATTCAGAGTCCATGTCAGCTTACCTTCTGCGAATACGCCGCCGTTATCAGCAGAGCCATCCACATAGGTAGTGTACTGCGGGGTCGCCTCGGTGATAGTCACAGTAGCTGCAAAGCCATCGGAATTGGTGTAGGTGATCTTGTAGAGCAGGATATCGCCCTTCTCAACCTTCTTGCCGTCGATGCTGACGGTAGGTTCAGCAACATGGAACACATCCTTGACGATGATGTCATCCTTCACAGGGTTGGTGACCTTATTGGAATCGATCCGGTTCTGGCCTTCCAGACCGGTGGCCTGGTTGACAACAGTCTGACCTTCGTTGCCGGTGACCTTCACCTGGAAGGTGACTGTCTTGCTCTCGCCGGCTGCCAGATTCAGAGTCCATGTCAGCTTGCCTTCTGCGAATACGCCGCCATTATCAGCAGAGCCATCCACATAAGTGGTGTACTGCGGGATCGTATCAGTGATAGTCACAGTGGCTGCAGATCCGTCAGAGTTGGTGTAGGTAACATTGTAGAGCAGAACATCGCCCTTCTCCACCTTCTTGCCATCGATGCTGACGGTGGGTTCTGCAACAAGGAACACGTCTTTAACGATGATATCTTCGCCAACAGGATTTCTGACAATATTGGAATTCAGAGTATTTTCGCCTTCCACCGCAGTTGCCTGGTTGACCACAGTGATCTCCGTCTCCACGACCTTCACTTGGAAAGAGACAGTCTTGCTTTCGCCGGCTGCCAGATCCAAAGTCCATGTCAGCTTGCCTTCTGCGAACACACCACCATTGTCGGCAGAGCCATCCACATAGGCAGTGTACTGCGGGATCGTGTCAGTGATAGTTACAGCAGCTGCAAAGTCATCGGAATTGGTGTAGGTGACCTTGTAGAGCAGGATATCATTCTTCTCCACCATCTGATTGTTGATGCTGACGGTGGGTTCGGCAACAGTGAACACATCCTTAACCAGGATGTCATCCTTCACGGGGTTATGAACCTCGTTGGTATTGTAGGTATTGCCGCTTTCCATGACCTGCGCGCCATTCATTACGGTAATATTGGTCTCAACGACCTGAACCTTGAAGGAGACAGTAACCGTCTCACCGGGAGCTACATCCTCGAATGCCCACTTAAGGGTATTGCCCTCCAATATACCGCCGTTATCCGCAGAGCCGTTAACATAGGTAGTATATGTGGGAATCACATCTTGGATCTGAATATCTACAGGGATCGTGTCATAGTTCTTGCAGGAGACCTTGTACAGCAGGATATCATTCTTCTCAACAGTCTTGCCATCAATGCTGATGGTGGGCTCACTGACCGTAAACACATCCTTTTTGGTGATCACACTATGGTGAGTGTTGTGGAAGATCAGATCATCGGTGCCCTTTTCACTGGTGATCGTTGTCTTGGTCTCATTCACGGACAACTGTCCCTGACCATCATCTTCCACATGGAGTGTGATGGTATAAACATTGATGTCCCATCTGATCAGACCCAACAAAATGGATTTCTGCTCACGGATCGTCAGTGTGTAGATGCCCGCAGTTTGGAAGGACAGTTTGTCGAACTCTACCTTACCGGTTACAAGGTCGTTCTGTTTGGTCTGCTTGGGATTGCCGTCCACAATCAGAACGAAGTCAAAGGCCTTCATGTCATCGCCAATGTATATCTTCTGTGCTTCCGGTGTGTAGTATGCCGGCGCTGCCTCGTATTTATTAGAGAAATTCACACCGCTTACAGTGATCAAACTGCTGTTAGCATCATCGGTTGTAACTGTCACGGCAGGATCCGAGGCAGTAACAGTGGGAATCAGGTGGCCCATACCATCGTCGGTAACGGTAACTGCGAAGCGATAAATGGTATCGTCGTATGCGACGCCATTCAGACCTGCATCTACCTCACGAATCGCGAAGTAGTATTTACCGGCAGCGGTAAAGGTGTATTCTCCAAAGGTGAAGCTGCCCTCGCCGGACTCTACGTACCGCACAGGATCGCCGCTGATGGCGTAGAGCTCGTTTGTCTCGTAAAGTTCAAAGCGGAAGGTCTTGTTAGCTGTAGAAACTGCGCTCCAATCGCCGGCAAGCGCCTTCTCACCATTGATAACGATTTTTGCGGATTCGTGATTGTATTCGTTCACAAAGGCTACAGGCTCTTCATAATCAGCAGTAGCCGTGAGAGTGCCGTCACCATTGTCCACTACAGTAACCGTAACATTGAAAATGCTATCGTCGTGGGAGATGCCACCTGCGTTAACTGCATTTTCTACAACTGTGTACCCATGGGTACCCGGCGCGGCGTAGTTGATGGTGGTAAACTGGATCGTGCCATCGGCCAGATTGATACCGGTAGCGACCTCAGTTTCGCCCTCCAGCACGCTAAAGGTAAACATGCCTTCTGTCTGGGCAATAGGCTGGCGGGTCACACTGTTGATGTACTCCTTACTGCCCTCCAGTGTGATCGTGGTGGGCTCTACAGTATAGCTGTTAGTGAAGGTTGCAGTGGTCCCGTTGCCGAAGCCCGGACGGTACATAGTCACAGTAACAGACAGTTCGCCATTGCCGGGATCGGATACATTTACGGTGATATGATACTCACCGGCATCGTAGTGAATACCGTTATTGGTCTTTTCGAAGGTTTCCTGCAGGACGAAGTAGTAGATACCCTCTTGACCATCCTCATAGTTCAAGGTCATGGAGAATCCATTCTGACCAACAACGGACGCAGATTTTACAGGAGTCTGATCCGTAACATTAAAGGAAGCATCTGCCTTGAACAGATCAAAGTAGAAGGTCTTGTTCGCCTCAGAAACAGCGGTCCAATCGCCGGAGAGGACCTTGCTGCCATTAATAATTGCATTCACCGGCTTTGCAGCATAGGTATTTTTGATCTGAAGCTGCACCACATTGCCCTGAGCTGTTCCAAGACCCGCGCCGCCCTGAATGCTGTAGCTGGTAACCGCAGTCAGGTCGCCATTGGCATGGGAAAGGGTAACCGTGATAACATATACGGTGTTATCATAGGCAACACCATTCAGTTCGTACTTGCCGGTCTCCGCATTGAGCACTGCCTCAGCAGGCACGATCTCCTTAACATAGTAGTTATAGGTTGCGTTTGCATAATTGTCTCCTAAGTCTTCCGGCGTGTAGGTAAGCTTCTTGAAGGCAAAGCTGCCGTCCGCCAGATTGGAAACAGACTCTATCAGGTTCTGGCACTGGGCATCGCTGTAAAGACCTACCTGGAAGGTATCTGCGTTGAGGCTCTTACCGGTCAGGATCTTCTCGCCCTGAATGGACACATCCTCAGAACCGGTTACAGTGTAGGTATTGTTAAAATTCAGCTTGTCGACACCCACATTGTCGGATGTACCGAAGGCTATGACCGTGGGATAGCCATCCACAATGCGAAGCTTGGTCGTGCCGTTGGTATCAGAGTACTTTTCTACCTCTACAGTAATGTGATAAACAGTAGGATCGATCGTGATACCGCCTAAATTAGAAGGATTCTCCTTCGCTACCATATAGTAGATGCCCGGCTCAGTATAGGAAATTCCGCTAAAGCTGATGGTGTTGCGGTCATTCGTTACAGTCTTAAGGGGATCAGCATCTGCAACAAATGCAGGTGTGGCATTATACAGACTGAAGGAGAACACTCTGTTGCCCAGATCATTGCCGCCGTTGAGGGTCTTATTACCGCTCAAGTTGATCTGCGCAGCAACTTCCTCATAGGTATTGTTATGGGCAAAGACAAATGCGCCTTGCGTATAGTCTTGGTATTCACCAATCACACCATCGGTGATAGGCGCATATTTTGCCACAGCCTTGTTGGTGACATCATCCCATGTAATAGAGATGGCATAGATCCAACTTTCGTCGTAGTTCATACCTACAACACGGTTTTCCAGAGCGGGAGCGATCTCACGCATGTAATAGATCAGCTCGCCATTCTGAGCATCGAGGCTTTCCTTGGTAACAGGAACCATGATCGTAGCCTTGCCTTGCGTATCAGTCAGCGCGTAGTAGTTAGGATCAGCGCCTTCTGCAGCCATCGAGGTAAACAGGCCAAAGGTAATATCTGCCAAATGACTGTTGATAGAAACGCCATTGTTGTAGATAGACTTCTGGATGTCAAGGTAAATACGGTCAGCCGTGACCACGTTGGTGAAATCCTTCTCCACAATCCAGCCATCTGCGTTATTGCCGGTGACAGTAGTGCTCTGGTAGGCATTGACTGCCTGGATCTCCAGATTGCCGTCAGCATCCGCATCACCGACAGTAATGGAGAACAGACCGAAGGTACGGTCATATGCGATGTTCTCATTGCGGTTTGCAGGGATCTGCTCCTCTGCACAGAAGTAGTAAACACCAGCCTCGGTGAAGCCTTTACCGTTGTTGAGTCCGCTCAGGTCGATCTCATAGTTAGGGTTTGCCTGGCTCATAACCGCAGTCAAACCGGTAGAAACAGGATCCTGATCTGCAAAGTCGTCGATACGGAACAGCTCCACAGTGAAGGTCTCGCCATTCCAGCTGCCATCAGCGGCATTGGTCACAAGTGTCTTGTCACCGCGGAT
>JAZRGR010000201.1:0-23040 GCA_045644345.1 Faecousia sp.
GGGAGAAGAAAGGGTATTGAAAGCATTGGAGGAGGTGTAAGAACCTGCGGTGAAGGGATGCTCGGTATTGAAGTTGCTCTTGCTGGAGAAGTAGATACGGTAAGCCTCGTTGGCCTTCATCTCGTTATCAACGATGATGCCGTTAACGACGCGGGTATGAGCACCGACAGCTTCCAGGATAGCGTTGGAGTTGTCTGCGCAGTTGTCATAGTCGTTCTCACGGTCAGACTTGGAGCAGACGATGAGGCTGCCGCCGTTGTCGACGAAGGTCTTCAGAATTGCCAGCTCTTCTGCGGTATAGGTGTTAGCCTTGCCGTCCTTTCTCAGATAGGGAACGGTGAGGACCAGCAGATCGTATTCATTCTTCTCGAAGTTTTCGAGGGTGAATTCGCCTGCCTGGATCTCGTCAGCCAAAACGCCGTTCTGAGCACAGAAGTTAACGAAGTTGCCTGCATTGTCCTTGTAGTTACCGGACAGGTAGTAGTTGTGGTGGCTGTAGTCAACGCCGACCTTAACCAGCTTGTCGGGGTCAATGACACCCTTCAGCAGAACCTGTGCCATGCACTTGAAGACCTTGCCTCTGTAGGTGCCGTAGAAGGTGACCTGGATGGTATGATTGCCCTCGATCTCTACGGGAGCGTAGTCATAGGTAACTGTCAGAGTTGCACCGGAAGCAACGGTCTTTGCCTCGGTATCGGTGTGGAGAACAGTGGTCTCGCCGTTAGCGGTGAGGGTCCACTCTGCCTTGTTCACAACATACTCTGCATCAGCGGAGTTGGTAACGATGGCAGTCAGAGTCTCGGGAACGTTCCACTGGTGGACATAGGAAGCAGTATCAACGGATGCGGTAATGGGAGTAGCCTCGCCAACCCAAACAGGAGCGGTAACAGCGATGTCGCCGTCTGCCTGGGTAATGCGCAGGTAGTAGTAAGCATCGGTGTTGTTCAGGTCGACCTTCAGCTCGTAGGTTGCACCTGCAACATCAACGGAGTACTTGGACAGACCGTTCTCGCCGATGACCTCGATCTTGCCCAGACCTTCCTTGTCGGGATCAGAGATAGAAGCCTTGATGGTAACCTTCTCAATGGTCTCGTCGCTCTCAACAGGAACAACGCCACCCATGAGAACATCGTTCAGATAGTAGTAGATACGGAGGTTCTGGTCCTCGGTAGCGTATACGCGACGCTCGGACATTGCATGATACAGACCTGCCTCGGTGAAGTCCTCGGTTACGATGACATCACGAGCAGTATTGGCATCGCCCCACTTACCCTTGTGGTTATCCTGGTTAATGGTGGGAGCTACGTGCCAGCCCTTGGACAGAGCCAGATCGTATTCGCCATAGCTGGGGAAATATGCGTTGCCGCCAACGGCACCTTCGCCGTTACCAACCTCGACCAGAGACAGAACGCTGTCACGGGCGGGAGTATAGCCTGCGAAGTTGTCGAAGTTACCGAAGGTCTTGCCGGGGTGGTTGAACTGAGAAACAACAGGAGCGTCCTCGATGTACTTGGTCTTAACACCCTCTGCAACAGGAGCGCCGTTGATATCCAGACCCTGGTTTGCGTAAGCCATCAGGTCATTGTATCGGTGCATACCTGCGTAGCCGGTCTTGTTGTTGATCTCGGCATTGTTACGGGAAACAGTACCGTAGGTGTTGAAGGAGTTGGTGTGGCCGGGGCCGCCGGACCAGGTCATCTCATAGCCGTATGCAGCGATGAAGGACTCGGTGGTGTACTTAAGAGCGGTCAGCTTAGCCTCTTCCCACTTGGTGATACCGCCGGACTTGGCCATTTCCAGAGAGGAAAGGTCATAGTAGCTGGAGGTGGTAGCAGTCTTGGTGGTGTCGAAGTAGTTGGAGTGGTCGGTAACGAACATGTAGTCAATGTCCTTAGCCTTGGAGGCATACTCGTATGCATCCTCCAGGGTACCTGCACCGTCAGAGTACTCAGCAGTATGGGAGTGCATCTGACCATAGTACAGACCCAGAGTATCCTCACCAACGGTGAAGGACCAGGTCATCTCAGCAAACTTGCCGTCTGCACGGGTGACGGACAGATATACGGTGTAACGGCCGTCAGCCATGGGAGCAGTGGGCTTGTAGCTGATCTTGGAATCGGTAACGGTAGTCTTAACAGCCTCGTCGTTGACCTTCATGACAACAGTGGGGTTCTTGCCACAGTTTGCAATATTGGCAACGATCTCGGGGGTCTTGTTGGTGCCGGTGGACTCGTTGGTTGCGGGGGATACGGACAGGATAACGGGAGCATCAACGATATCAACAACGACCTCAGCGGAGTAGACCATGTCGTACTCGTTCTTGGCAGTGCCCTTGAGGGTCAGCTTGGAGCCCTTGAGCTTGGAGCCGTCTACGGAATAGACGTACTCGTTGTTCTCGATGGACTTGGCAGTCAGTGCGAAGGGAGCGCCACCGTCAACGGAAGCGGTCATCTCTACGCTCATGACCTCGCTGAGCTCGTCCAGCTTCATCTTGAACTCGTAGGGAATGCCCAGATAAGCATTCTGTGCATTGATGGTCATGGTGGGGTTCAGAACATAGCCGATGTTCTTCTCGTCTTCAACCTCGAAGAACTTCATAGCATACAGATCGATAGAGCCGCTACCGGTGGTCCAACCCTTGAAGGACTCGCCGAAGTACTCCAGAACAACGGGCTTGTTCTTATAGGTAGCGATCTTGTTGGCCATGAGATAGCCGCCCTCGACCTCTTCCAGAGTCCACTTGGTGTAGTCGCTCTGCTCTGCAACGAAGAACAGCTCCTCAGCATTGGTGCCGTCGCTGTTGTTGTCGGAGGTACGGAGGTACTTGCCATCGTTCTCGAAGGTGTAGTACTTGCCATCGGTGTGAACGGTGAAGATCAGAGCACCGTTACCGGGAGCAAGAACGCCATTTTCTGCAGAATATTCGGAGTAAATAGCAGACAGGCTGACGCCGTCAACTGCACCGATGCAGGACTCGCCGTTGTGGTTGTAAACAACGACCTTGCTGCCGTCCTTGGGAAGTGCGCCTGCGGGGAGTGCATCAGCACCGATTCTGCCGTCGTGATCGTCGTCAGCCTCAGCAGGAAGCTCGAAGAAGTTCATGACATAGTTGTCATTGGTGTCTGCCTTGTAGCTCCAGAGCTTGAATGCACTGCCGTAGTACTCGATATGCACGGGGTTCTTGCCGTACATGATCTCAGCACTTGCAATGTAGTAGCCGCCGGTAGTGGCCTTGACAGTCCACTTAGAGCCCTTAACAGGGGAATCGGCGAAAGCCAAGCTACTGGTGTCTACAGCATACAGGTACTTGGTGCCGTAGGTGAGGTAGTAGGTACCGTCAGTGTCCTTGGTCAGACGGTATGCACCTGCGCCCTCGCTGACTTCCAGCTTGTCATCTGTCTTGTTGACAAAGCTTGCGGAGACATTTCCGGCATTGACAGCGCCGAAAACACTGGAGCCAAGAGCATTGTAAATGACAATGTCCTTGCCCTCGGGGATACCCGTTGCGGCGGTCGCAACAAAGGTGTCGGCGGCGAATGCCATGACAGGCAGTACGCCGAGAACCATCACCACAGCCAGAAGCAGGCTGATGGCTCTCTTGAGATTGTTTCTCATAGGTGTTTCCTCCTTAAAATTTACGGACTTCTGCTTTTATGCATACAAGTCCATAGTGATGTAGACATGATACCATATTTTTGCTGAAATTTCCATAGCAATTTTTCCTTAGATTCGCTGTTTTAGTATTTTTGTACAGAATCACAATTTCGTATTTGCAGACACCGTTTTGTTATCCTGTAACACGATATGTAGCATATGCTGTCATGCTGAATTTAGGTGTTTTTTCATATTTTGTGGTTTTTGCCTATAGGGTTTATTATCCCCGTCTTGACAGGTAGAGGGTCGGTCGTTATAATATGTAATTGTAAAGATTTAGGGTCTGCATTGATCCCTTCTGTCAAATGAGGTATGTTGTATGAAAAAGAAATTACCCCTCGCACTCCTTGCCGTAGGGATCTTGTCGGCATTGGGTGGCGTCGTTCTGTTCTGTCGCAGTCTTGCACATTCCCCTACGGTTCTCTCCCTTATCAGTAGCGGACTCATGGCAGGCGGTGGCATTTTCCTTGCCGTAAGGAGCTTCCTCCTTGGCAAAAGACCTCTTGAAGAGCAGTCCGTCTCCCCGCTCCTTGCCATCTTGATCCTGACCCTTGCGGCGGGACTGTTCTACTGGGCTTATGACCGAGCACAGCTCACCCCCTCCATCCCCCAGTCCACAGTCCATCAGGGCATCGTCTACGAAAAGGCCGAGGTCTTAGACATTACCAAGAATCAGTACGAGACCCAGCAGGCCTTCGAGGATATTCCCGTAGGCAAGCAGTACCTAACTGTAGAGATCACAAGCGGTGATTATGCAGGGCAGCGGTTCACGGATGTCGTGAACAATATGAGCTTCCTCTACGGCACGCCTGTAAAGGTCGGCGACAGCGTGACCCTCGCTGTGGTTTATGAGAATGGCACTGTTACAGACCTGGTCCTCCAGGATTTTGACCGGACCAATCCCCTGCTGATCGTCCTTGCTCTCTTCCTCCTGATCACTGTACTGGTTGGAGGCAAGGTGGGTGCCAAGTCACTGCTCAGCTTGTCCCTGTCCTTTATCTGTCTATTTGCCGTTCTGATTCCCCTGATCATTGGCGGAGCTCCTACTCTTCCCACTATTTTGGGCATGTGTGCTTATGTTACCGTAGTCGACTTCGTGATCCTGGACGGTGTAAACAAGAAGACCCTCTGTGCTATCATCGGCACCGTCGCCGGCGTTATCATTGCCGCCATTTTCGGTGAGATCGCCTGTGAGATCCTGCGAGTCAACGGATATAAGACCTACGAAATAGATCCCACCATTGAGGCCCTCCTACAGATCAAGCAGGGACAGCCCGAAGCATCTTCCATTCAATTGGGAGATCTTCTGGTAGGTGGCATCCTCATCGCCGCTTTGGGTGCTGTCAACGACGTTGCCATGAGTATCAGTTCTGCCATGAAGGAGCTGGTCACCGTGAATCCCAATCTGACCCGTAAAGAGCTGATCAAATCCGGCCTGACCATCGGTAGAGACATGGTCGGTACCATGACTAACACTCTGATCCTTGCCTTTGTGGGCTCCGGTCTTGTCATGATGATCTACCTGGTATCCCTGGAGCCCTCCTATCAACAGCTCATGAGCACCGCTTACCTCTCCGTTGAGGTTGTCCAGGGTGTGGCAAGCTCTGTAGGTGTCATCCTCGCGGTTCCCCTATCCGTTTTGGCAGGTGCCCTCCTCTTCGGTCACAAGAAGGCAAGGATCCAACAGACTCCCAAGGATAGAAAATCCAAATAATCCAAAAGGGACAGCCTCAACATCTGCGTTGAAGCTGTCCCTTCTAATACTGTTATCTGAATTCCGGAATAATGCTATAAGCTTCCATCCTTCTCCCCTTCCCAACATGGGAATCGCAATCTTAATCAAATGGTTCTACACCCACTACTGCAAAAAAATTCCGTTTTGAGGACACTGCATCTCGCATCAGAGCTGCTCTGTAATACTACTTTCTGACAGAAATGTTTGATTTCTATCAGAAAGAGCACCGCTAACCCATTGCGATTTTGCAATTTTTGATATAGAAAATTGCAAAATCCCGTCTCCTGCAGTTCTTGATGCACCTACGGTGCTATAAAAAGGTTTTAACATTTTTATCAAGAACTAGGGAGGCTCTGATTAAATCGCCGAGAGCAATCGGCGAGAGATTTTGTTCCAAATTGAGATTTGGAAAACGCAGGAATACTTTGTGTATTTCAAGTTTTTCAAACCGAAAAGTTGGGACAAAAGATTCGCTGAGTGCCGACGGCTATTTATTCAGAGTTTCCCTAGTATAATACCCTCGGATATCCCTGTAGAACTGTCCATAAAGTGTACAAAAGTGGTACACTGTGGTACACAGGGATATCTCCCCAATTCGTAATCCACCAAAAAAGTTCCAAAAACAAAGAAAAAAGGCTCAGAATCCGAAGATTCCAAGCCTAAAAGTGGAGCTACTGGCCGGACTCGAACCGGCGACCTGCTGATTACGAATCAGCTGCTCTACCGACTGAGCCACAGTAGCGATTCGCGGGAGTTATTGTACCCCATTTTTAACAAATTGTCAAGTTAAATTTTTGTTTCTTATTCTTGAGCCAGATATTTTCCCATAGCAAAGAGGGCTTTCTTCTCAATACGGGATACCTGCACCTGGGATACACCCATGATCTTTGCCGTCTTGTCCTGGGTAAGGGCATGGAAATACCGCAGACGTATTACCGTCCGCTCCCGATCCGACAGGCGATTGATCGCATCCTCGATGGAGATCCTGTCCAGGATCTCCTCTTCCATCGCTCCGGCAGTCAGCATATCCTCCAGTGCAATGCCTTCCTCCCCCACTCGTTTCTGGATAGACTCTGTGGCAGATGTTGCCGTCTCTGCAGTGGCAATCTCCTCCGGATCCAAGCCCGTCTCTGCACTGATTTCACTGAGGTATGGCTCCCGCCCCAGCTTTGCTGTAAGTCGCTGACGAGTCGCCTTGATCATAGCAGACCGTTCCTTCAAGCTACGGCTGACCTTAATGGTTCCGTCATCTCGCAGAAATCGACGGATCTCCCCTGCGATCTTGGGAACTGCATAGGTGGAGAACTGTGTGCCGTAATCAGCGTCAAAGCCTTCAACCGCCTTCAGAAATCCCAGGCACCCAAGCTGGTACAAGTCGTCCGGATCCACACCCCTACCGAAATACCGTCGTGCCACTGACCAAATAAGCCCGTTATTGCCAATCACCAGTTCCTCACAGGCATCCTTGTCCCCTGCCTTCGCCCGTGCAAGGAGCTGTTCCTGTTCCACGGTCACTTGGCTCCACCTCTGGGCTGAAGCTTCCGCTTCATATGTACGGTAGTTCCCTTGTTCACTGTAGAGTGAATGCGGCATTCCGTCATAAAACTCTCCATAATGGTAATACCCATGCCACTGCGTTCCTGTCCTCCGGTAGTATACATAGGTTCTCGTGCCTTTTCCACATTGGGAATACCGCACCCCCGATCCTTTACCGTAATATCCAGAACATTCCCCGGGAGGATCCTCGCCTTAAGGATCACAGGGCCTAACTCCCGGGGATAGGCATGGACGATGCAGTTGGTCACCGCTTCGGAGACAGCAGTCTTAATATCCCCCAGTTCTTCCATGGTCGGATCCATCTGTGCCGCAAATGCAGCTACCGCACTGCGGGCAAATGCCTCGTTTGCAGAACGGCTGGGAAATTCCAGGTGCATATAATTCTCCCCCTTCATTGGGTACATTCCTCCTTTATGTTGGCAATTCTTTCAATCCCTGCTGTCCGCAGGACTTTATAGGGTTGGGGTGGGATGTTCTGTAGTATCAGTTTGCCCCCAAGAGAATTCATACGGCGCAGGGTATGTAGCACCACTGCGATCCCGCTGGAATCCATAAACCGCACATCCCCAAAATCCAGGATGCAGCATAGTGGGAGATATTCATCCACCTTATCCGAAATGGCCGCCATGATCTCTCTGGCACCGTGGTGGTCGATCTCCCCACGCAGCATCAAGGTGATCTGCCTGTCCTGTACAAAGCTTGTCAGCCGCATAGCCTTCCTCCGATTGCAAAAAATGAGAGTGCGCCGTAACGCACTCTCATTATACAATATTCCTCTGTTTTCTTATGTCGAAAAACTGTCCCGCTTTAAGAAAATGTCCTGATCACGCCACAAGCTCAGCAAACCAAGATGGATCCGTCTGCCGAACATCACGGAGTGTGTTGGTTCGATATTGGGGACGATTGCCCTCTACCAGGATCTCCACTGCATTGACATGAGGCAACGTGGACAGAGTAGCCACAATGCTATAAACAGACAGCTTCTGTGATTTATAGCTCTCGGACAGGTTGATAAACTCTGCCGTCAAGTCCACCACGCAAGTATCCTCTGCCATACGGACAGATAGAAGAGACGTACCATGTGGGATGCTGTGGCGTAGGAAATGGGGACTCTCATAGCTCAGCAGAGCTCTGAGCAATTGGTCCTCCGCAGAACGATCCCCCTCCGCACGGATCCACACAGGCACCTCCACAAGAAGCTCCGTATTCACATCATAGAGATAGATACTGCCATCAAACCCACCGCTGACTGTAATCATACTCTCATCCCGTTGCAAACCGTGACTCAGATCCAGTAGCCCTAATTGCTCCAGAGGGCTATGGGCTATCCTAATATCCACCGTTTGGATCCCCTCTAACTCCGTCAAGGAGTTGACAATACTGTACACTGCCAGACGTGCCGTCTTAAAGTCCCGAGGCATATCCACAACAAATTCAGAAGACAGATCCAGCGTGCACACCCCATTCTCCACACCGATATCCAAGAGCTTCGTTCCACGGGGGATACAGGTATTGGGAGCAGACTCGCCGCTACGTTCCAATAGTCGGTTCATAATATAGGCACACTTCTCGTCCTCTGTATCAAAATCCACAGTATGAGTCACTCGTCGGAGATAGCGGAGCTGTTCATCGGGGAAATACAGGACGATTTCTTCACCGGGAAACATGCCCCGATCTTCCAGCAGGAAATCGTCTAAGCCCAGGATCATAGGATCCCGATCACCGGGCGGACAGATCTTAACCCGTCGGATCTCTCCAATCTGCAGGAAGGTCCGGGTCATACAGGCAAGAGCGAGGGATTCTTCGATAGGTGAAACCGTTTTACCCGAGAAATGAAGGATCAGCAAACCGTCCGCCTGTGATCCGTAGGAATCATAGCTCCACCCCGTTGGAATAACCGATTTTGCCCCCTCGGGGGTCTCTATGGAAAAATAGAGGCGGATAAGCTCTCCCAAAGAGGGCAAGTCCTCTCCAAAGGTGTTCTGCAGGGTTACAAAGCCGTCTCCCGCATGGGGATCCTCACCCGGAAAATAGAAGAGAAAATCCCCTGCCGTATCCTCCGGCTTCACAGAGGTACATCCGCATAGGAGGAATATCAGCAGGATTAACATGATCAATAAACGTTTCATACTTCCTCCCGTATCTCAAAGAGAGGGAAACTGACCGTAAACACAGTCCCACCCCCCTCACGAGGTGTTACGGCAATGGTGCCGTCATTCCGGCGAACCATATCCCGTACAATAGAGAGTCCCAAGCCGGAGCCTCCTGCGGCACGGGATCGTGCCTTGTCCACACGGTAAAAGCGATCAAACACACGGTTACGGTCCTCCTCGGGAATCCCCACTCCGGAATCAGCAACAGTCAATCGGACCTCTTCACCGCTGCGGTACAGCTCTAAGCCGATCCAGCCCCGTTCCCGATTGTATTTGATAGCATTTTCCGTTAAATTGAATACGATCTGATACAGATCATCTTCTACCATCATAAGGGTACACCCCTCTTCGCAACGGAACTCCAGACGGATCCCACGGAGCTTTGCCAGGGGGCGGAGCATACGAGCAACCTTCTGGACAATTTCCTTGCCATCCAGGATCTCCATTTCCTGAGACATGGAGCTATCCAGCTTGGTTAATGTCAGTAGCTTTTGGGTCAGTCTACCCAAGCGGTCTGCCTCACGTCCAATATCCCCAATGAACTCGCGCTCCGTTTCTGTGTCCATTTCGTTCTGCAGGATAGAGTCCGACAAAAGCTTAATGGTGGCAAGAGGCGTCTTAAGCTCATGAGATGCGTCGGAAACAAATTGCCGTCTCGATGCCTCTGAGCTCTCTAAACGGTCTGCCAGCTCGTTAAACTCCTGCCCCAGGCGACTCAGCTCATCATGCCCACGGAGTCGGACCTGCTGTGAATAATCCCCATTACGCATATGGCGGACAGAAACAAGGATCCCTCGGATCCTACGTGAGAATGCTGTAGAGAAGAATGCCGCTGCGATAATGATGCCAATCTCCAGCACTACGGAGATACGCATAATGTTGGTCTGGAGAGCATGGATCAGCCCTCCCTGTTCTGCGCTGTACTCCATGAGGTACACAGCCCCCAACACAGTACCGTTACGAGTCAGTGGAATCGCCAGGCGGCTCTCGATTGCCTGCCCATGATAGTGGCTGTAGAATACATCATTGCCATCCAGCGCCCAAATCAGCTCCGGGAAGAGCAGGAGCTTTTCCTCCGCGTTTCCCACCTTTAGGGAATCATACAGTGCATATCCATAGGCATCGGTGATGACCGTACGGGTAGTCTGCATTTCCTCCAGTGCCTCTACTGTTGTGCGCAGCTCCCCCGGGGTCAGTCCGTCCAATTGGAGCAATGCCGAGGTGATGACCTGTGCCTTGCCCTCCATAGACCGCTGGCGGTCTGCGATCACAATGTTCCCTATGGTGCTGGACGCATAGAGATTCAGCCCAACCAGAGCCACTGCTGTCAGTATAACATAAGCAATGGCACTGCGGAGCTGGGTACTCACAGGCAGGAGGGGGATCCGCCTTTTGGCAGTCTTGTTCTCATGCTTTGAAATAGTACCCCACCCCCCATTTGGTCATAAAATACTCCGGCTCTGCCGGCACGGTCTCCAGCTTCTCCCGAATACGTCTAATATGAACATCTACGGTACGGACCTCGCTACGGTATGCCTCATGCCCCCAAATAAGATCCAGGAGGTTCTCTCGGGAGTATACCCGATTGGGGTTCTCCATTAAGAGCTCTACCATGTCAAATTCTCTTGCAGTCAGCTCTACAGCCACTCCGTCCTTGTAGACATTACGGGACTTGCTGTCCAGTGTCAGCGCGCCGATGCTCTTACGCTCCTTGCTGTCTGCTGTCTTGCCGGAGCGACGCAGAAGGGCACGGATCCGCGCCTTAAGTTCCAGAATGTTAAAGGGCTTGGTCAAATAATCGTCTGCTCCCTGCTCAAAGCCCATGAGCTTGTCCATGTCATCCCCCCGGGCAGTGAGCATAATAATGGGAATATCAGAAAATTCACGGATCCGTCTGCATGCCTGCAAGCCGTCTACCCGGGGCATCATCACGTCCAGCACAATCAGCCCCAGACCCGGTGTACGAGCAAGCTCGATTGCCTCCTCTCCGTTCTTGCCGGAGAGAACTTCATATCCGTCATTCTGCAGGTTATATTTGATTCCCTTGACAAGGAGCTCCTCATCATCTACTACTAATATCTTCATACATTATTCCTCCACATATACATAGTCCGTCAGAATCTTCAGCTTCTTTTCTCCGATTCCCGGGATCCGATCCAGCTCCTTTACGTTCCGGAATCCCCCATGCTCCAATCGATACTGTATGATCTGCTCGGCAAGCTTAGGTCCGATGTTGGGAATGCAAATTAATTCGTCATAGCTAACCCGATTGAGATCTACTCGCAGCTCCTCTACTGTTGCCGGTCTCGTCCTGTCCGATACAGCAGGATCCGCCGGATCCAAATACAACGAATCATTTGCCAAAAGGAAGCTCAGCGCACAAAAAAGATACAACGCTACAGGTAGGAGAAAAAATAAAGATCTTTTTACAGATTTCATCGGCTTTTCCTCCCTTCCTCCGTTGACAGATTTCTGTTTTCTGCTATAATAGCATTATAGCACATTATAAGGCTCTCGGGCAAGCTTGATCCGAGAGTTTTTTGGAGGATATTTATGAAAATACGTAGATTCTTATGTCTCATACTTCTGTTCAGCATGCTCCTGTCCCTGTCTGTCTGCGCAACCGAGGGCGAGAGCGACGCTGCAGCTCCTTCGGAGCCTACCGCTTCAAGCGCCGACTTTTTAACTCCACCGCCTCCCCTGCGTGAGTTTAACTATCCCACAGATTTCACCATTGATGCAGGGGCCTATGCCCTTATTGAGTTGAACAGCAACACCATCATCTACAGCAAGGAGCTGGACATGAAGCGCTACCCCGCCAGCTTGACCAAGATCATGACCGTTATGCTGGCACTGGAGTACGGCAATCTGGATGACATTCTCACCGTATCTGCTACAGCCCTGGATAACCTCAGTGAGTTCGGCAGCTCTGCCGGACTGGTAGAGGGCGAGGAGATCTCTTTAGAGGATATGCTCTACTGTATTATGCTGTGGTCTGCCAACGAGGGCTGTAATGTCATCGGTGAGTACATCTCTAAGGATGTTGCGTCCTTTGTCACTCTGATGAACGACACCGCCAAGGCTCTGGGCATGGAGAATACCCATTTCGCCAACACTCACGGTCTCCATGACGAGAACCATTACACCACCGTCCGTGACCTGACCATCCTGACCCGTTGGGCTTGGCAGAATGAGGAATTCCGCCGTTTTGCAACTGCAACCACCTATGTAGTTCCCGCTACCAACAAATCAGACTCCCGTACCCTCCACACCACCAACTATCTGACTGCTACAGACGTGGACAGTCGCTACTTCTATTCCCTCGCCAGCGGCATTAAGACCGGCTTCACCACCCCTGCCGGCGGCTGTCTGGTCTCTACCGCTACAGACGGCGATGCAGAATACCTCAGCATCGTTATGGGCTGTGACCTGATCAGTAACGACCAGGACATGCGTTTTATCGAGACCAAGAGGCTGTTCCGCCACGCCTTCGAGACCTATTCCTTCGTCCAGGTCCTTGCCAACACCACCATGCTGGGACAACCTGCGGTCAAGAATGCCAAGGGCAGAGAGGATGTCGTAGTACATGCCAAGGACGATGCCATCGTCCTGCTTCCCAAGGAATATAACCGTGATGATATCCTTATTAAGCTGACATATCAGAGCGAGCTTACCGCTCCCCTCAAAGCTGGTCAGACCGTTGGATCCGTTTCTATCGTCTACCAGGGTGTGGAGCTGGCAGTTTCCGATTTGGTCACGCTGACCAAGGTCGAGGCACAGGAGCAAAAGAAGCCCGATGTTTCCAAGAACGAGGATCCCTCCTCCGGAGATATGGCAGAGGAAGAGCCCAAGAGTGTTGTAAAAACGGTAATTTTGACCCTCTTAATCATTGCTCTCATTATCGGCGGTCTGTATCTGGGTGCCCTGTACGCTATCAACAGCTACCGCGCCAAGCGTCGTGCCGCCATGCGCCGTCAGAGACAGCAGAGGAGACGTTACTATGATGAATGAGCTTAGGCAAAAGTGTCTGACCTGCCAAGCCTGCCCACTGTGCCGAACCAGGACCTCCGTGGTATTCGGCGTAGGACCTGTTCCCAGTGATGTGGTCTTCGTAGGAGAGGGCCCGGGACAGCAGGAGGATCTTATGGGTGAACCCTTTGTCGGTGCCGCAGGGAAACTCCTGGATGACATGCTGGGGATCATTGATGTGAGCAGACAGAATGCCTATATCTGCAACATCGTCAAATGCCGTCCTCCCAACAACCGAGACCCCTTGGAGGAAGAGCAAAATGCCTGCTTCGGTTATTTGGAGCAACAGCTTACGATTCTTAAGCCCCGTATCATTGTATGCTTGGGCAGGATCGCCGCTATGAAGCTGATCCGTCCCGACTTCCGCATTACCAAGGAGCACGGCACCTGGACAGAGCGTAACGGTGTATGGTATACCGCCATGTATCATCCCTCTGCCCTACTCCGTGACCCTTCCAAGCGTCCGGACACCTTCTCGGATCTCCTGTCCCTCAGACAGAAGATCCAAAGCCTACCCCCTCTATAAGACGCCAAACCGCCTTGGAATCTCCAAGGCGGTTTTTCATTCTATGGACGGCATTTCTTTTGATTTACCATCTGCCTACGCAAAAAATTCTTTCTGTAATTGCCACTAAAATCGTCGTAACTATATTGCTAACAATGATCGTAATCACAAACCTTCTTCGCGAAGGCGCATGTTTTCTTAAAGAAAAATAGACGACAGGTAGTTCTATTAAAATGGTTACTATACAAAACAGCGCACCAACTGTATAAGATGGCCAATGCTCCAAATATTTTTCGTAGGGAAATATGGAATTAGAATATAGCATAAAATTTGCCAAATAAGGTGCTGCAAATGATATTGCATTTGCAATTGTTACAAATGTAAACCCCTTAAACACGTTTTGGATCTTGGCAAAAACCACCAGGCTTATGGTTTCAATGATTAACGTTCCAATAGCAACCCAGGGTAAAACATCATAGGGTCGGGTTTCTGATATCCATACCCAGGAAGAATTTGCAAATACAGTCAAATTGAGAAGTTGTAGCAGAAACAAACATATAATAAATGCAGAACTCAATTTATATTTTTTCATAGTGTTCACCTCGGTATTATTTTTATCATTCTATCATATTCATTCTACCATATTCATCCAATTTACGCAAGCCTATTTGAAAATATTGCTTTCATGCCTTATTTTGACAGTTGGCAGTAAAAGGTTACCCGTAAAAGATTGCTTTACATCAATTTAAGGCGATGCCATTATTTTATATCTGTGGTCATAGGACACTGTCCCCTGTTAACTGCGAAAGAGCGGTTGCCGATTGGCAACCGCTCTCTATGGTTTAAGGGAAATTACTTAGTAGGGGTCGTGATAGGCTCTTCGTCGATCATTTCCTGGGTGACCTCGGACTCGGGCCATGCATGGACAGTGTAATCACGGTAGAGATCCAGACCGGAACCGGCAGGGATCAGCTTACCAATGATGACATTCTCCTTCAGACCGATGAGGTGGTCAACCTTGCCCTTGATAGCAGCATCGGTCAGCACACGGTTGGTCTCCTGGAAGGATGCGGCAGACAGGAAGGAATCGGTAGCCAGAGAAGCCTTGGTGATACCCAGCAGCATGAGGGTGCAGGTTGCCTCGCGGAGCTCGGTCTCGCCGGCGGCGATACGGGCACGGACAACATCGTTGGCATCCTCGAATTCCTGAACGTGGACATCAGTACCGGCAAGGAGGGTGGTATCACCGGGATCCTCAACACGGACACGACGCATCATCTGACGGATAATGACCTCGATGTGCTTGTCGTTAATGTCAACGCCCTGCTGACGATAAACTTCCAGAACAGCCTGGGTCAGATAGTTCTGAACAGCCTCAACACCGGAAACAGCCAGGACCTCGTGGGGGTTCATAGCACCCTCGGTCAGTGCCTCGCCCTTGGTAACAGTGTCTCCGTCCTTGACCTTGAGGCGGACAGAGTAGCTGACGGGGATGGGCTCGCTGGTCATATCCTCACCCATAACGGTGATGGTACGCTGGGAGTTCTTGGTGTCGTCGTTAATGGAAACAACACCGGAGCAGGGAGCGATGGAAGCCGTCTTCTTGGGCTTGCGAGCCTCGAAGAGTTCTTCAACTCTGGGAAGACCCTGGGTAATATCATTACCTGCAACACCGCCGGTGTGGAAGGTACGCATGGTAAGCTGAGTACCGGGCTCGCCGATGGACTGTGCAGCAATGATACCGACAGCCTCGCCGGGGTTGACCAGCTCAGAAGTAGCCAGGTTGATACCGTAGCACTTAGCGCAGACGCCTCTGCGTGCACGGCAGTTCAGAACAGTACGGGCATAGACGCTCTTGACACCGTGATCCTCAAGCATCTTGGCATCTGCCTCGGTCATCATACGGGTGTTGGGGATCAAGACCTCGCCGGTAGCGGGATCCAGCACATCCTCAACAGGGAAACGACCGCGGATACGGGCAGCAAAGGACTCAATAACACGGTCACCGTCCAGGACCTCGCCCAGCCACAGACCACGCTTGGAGCCGCAATCGTAATCACGGATGATCACTTCCTGAGAAACGTCGACCAGACGACGAGTCAGGTAACCGGAGTCAGCAGTACGCAGAGCGGTATCGGTCAAGCCCTTACGTGCACCTCTGGAGGAGATGAAGTACTCCAGTACAGATAGACCTTCACGGAAGTTTGCCTTGATAGGAATTTCGATGGTACGACCGGCAGTATCAGCCATCAGACCACGCATACCGGCAAGCTGACGAATCTGCTTCATGGAGCCACGAGCACCGGAGTCCGCCATCATGAAGATGGGGTTGTAGGTGTCCAGGTTTGCCTTCAGCTCATTGGTAACGTCCTCGATGGTGTCCTTCCACTTGTCAACGATGAGACGGTAACGTTCTTCGTTGGTGATCATACCACGCTTGTACTTACCTTCGATCTTGACAGCCTCTGCCTCGGCAGCAGCAACCAGGGTGTACTTCTTCTCGGGGATCGCCATATCAGCAATGGAAACCGTAATGGCACCCTTGGTGGAATACTTGTAGCCCAGTGCCTTAACACGGTCCAGCATCTCGGTAGAGGTGGTAAAGCCGTGCTTGCGGATACACTTGTCAATGATAACACCCAGCTTGCTCTTGTCGACCAGGAAGCTGACTTCCAGATCAAAGAACTTGTCGGGATCGTTGCGGTCTACGAAGCCCAGATCCTGAGGAATGGGCTCGTTGAAGATCAGACGGCCAACGGTGGCATCGATGATCTTGTACTGCATGACACCATTGATCTCCTTGCCGTAACGGACACGGATAGGAGCATGGAGCCCGATAACACCGTTGGAATAAGCGGTAATTGCTTCATCCACGGAGGAATATGCGTGCTTGGGCTTGTACTGAGGAGCCTTCTTCTTGGTCTCCTTGGCATCACGGAGAGCTGCGTCTACCAGATCACCGTCTACGAGCTGACCGACG
Organism: Faecousia sp.; assembly: GCA_045644345.1. GTDB lineage: Bacteria > Bacillota > Clostridia > Oscillospirales > Oscillospiraceae > JAZOXB01. The sequence goes on from JAZRGR010000201.1 coordinate 16,614, forward strand.
GGCAGATCATAGTCCCCTGCATCAGTAACGAATACTTCCTCTGCACCCTTCTCAGCCTTGCCAATACGGACATAGGTCAGATAATAGGTACCAAGGATCATATCCTGGGTAGGAACGGTAACAGGCTTGCCGTCCTGGGGACGGAGCAGGTTATTGGCAGAGAGCATGGGCATACGTGCCTCTGCCTGTGCCTCTGCAGACAGGGGAACGTGGATAGCCATCTGGTCGCCGTCGAAGTCGGCGTTAAATGCAGTACAGCACAGGGGGTGGAGCTTGAGTGCACGGCCCTCGACCAGGACAGGCTCAAATGCCTGGATACCCAGACGGTGGAGGGTAGGCGCACGGTTCAGCATAACAGGGCGATCCTTGATGACCTCTTCCAGAGCATCCCATACAGCGGGAGTACCCTTGTCGATCATCTTCTTGGCAGCCTTGACATTCTCGGGAGGACCGTCGTTCTCCAGCAGTCTCTTAATAACAAAGGGCTTGAAGAGCTCGATAGCCATTTCCTTGGGAACACCGCACTGATAAAGCTTGAGCTCAGGTCCTACAACGATAACAGAACGACCGGAGTAGTCAACACGCTTACCCAGCAGGTTCTGACGGAAGCGGCCCTGCTTACCCTTGAGCATGTCGGACAGAGACTTAAGGGCACGGTTGCTGGGACCGGTAACGGGTCTGCCACGACGACCATTGTCGATAAGGGCATCCACAGCTTCTTGGAGCATACGCTTCTCATTACGGATAATGATATTGGGAGCGCAGAGCTGGATCAGCTTCTTGAGGCGGTTGTTACGGTTAATAACACGGCGGTACAGATCGTTAAGGTCGCTGGTTGCAAAGCGGCCGCCGTCTAACTGTACCATGGGACGGAGCTCGGGAGGAATAACAGGCAGTACATCCATGATCATCCACTCGGGACGGTTGTTGGACATACGGAAGGACTCAACGACCTCGAGACGCTTGATGATGCGCAGTCTCTTCTGACCGCTGACATTCTTCAGCTCAGTGCGGAGCTTCTCGGACAGCTCGTCCAGGTCGATCTCCTCAAGGAGCTTCTTAATGGGCTCTGCACCCATATCGGCTTCGAAATCATCCTCGAATGCCATACGGTTATGGCTGTATTCCTTCTCGGTAAGGATCTGACCCTTGGTCAGGTGAGTCATGCCGGGATCGGTAACAATGTAGCTGGCGAAATACAGAACCTTTTCCAGTGCTCTGGGGGTAATGTCCAGCAGGTGACCGATACGGGAGGGGTTGCCCTTGAAGTACCAGATATGGCTGCAGGGAGCTGCAAGCTCAATGGAGCCCATGCGCTCACGGCGAACCTTGGAACGGGTGACCTCAACGCCGCAGACCTCACACTTGGTGCCCTTGTAGGATATCTTCTTGTACTTGCCGCAATGGCACTCCCAATCCTTGGTGGGTCCAAAGATCTTCTCGCAGAAGAGTCCGTCGGGTTCCGGCTTAAGGGTACGGTAGTTAATGGTTTCAGGCTTGAGAACTTCGCCGCTGGACCAGGAACGGATCATATCAGGCGAAGCAATACCGATCTTAATTGCGCTAAAAATCTTATCGCTCATAGTATTCTCCTTCCTTATTCCTCATCAAAAGAGTCATCATCGTAGGAAGCGTCATCTTCAACATCGTCGCCCTCAAAGAACTCCGTGCCGCCGGGAGCCTCGGCATCCAAATCGAAGCCGGAGTCACGGACCTCACGCTCGTCGGTTACAACGATTTCCTTGTGCTCTACGGGATAGTCATCGTCATCGCTGCTGTCACGGAGAGTGACCTCCTCGCCCTGCTCATCCAGAACACGGATATCCAGACACAGAGACTGGAGTTCCTTAACCAGAACACGGAAGGACTCGGGCACGCCTGCCTTGGGGATATTGTAGCCCTTGACAATAGCTTCGTAGGACTTGACACGTCCGGTCACGTCGTCAGACTTGACCGTCAGGATCTCCTGCAGGGTGTAAGCCGCACCGTAAGCCTCAAGAGCCCAAACTTCCATCTCACCGAAACGCTGACCGCCGAACTGTGCCTTGCCGCCCAAGGGCTGCTGGGTAACCAGACTGTAGGGGCCGGTAGAACGGGCATGGATCTTGTCGTCGACCAGATGGTGGAGCTTGAGGAAGTAGGGATAGCCAACAGTAACCAGGTTATCGAAAGGCTCGCCGGTACGTCCGTCGTACAGGAGGGTCTTGCCGTCCTCACGGAGACCTGCCAGCTTAAGGGTATCACGGATGTCCTTCTCATCGGCACCGTCGAAGATGGGAGTTGCCACCTTCCAGCCCAGAGCATGGGCAGCATAGCCCAGGTGGACCTCAAGAACCTGACCGATATTCATACGGGAAGGAACGCCCAGGGGGTTCAGAACGATATCCAGCGGTGTGCCATCGGGCAGGAAGGGCATATCTTCCTCAGGCAGAACACGGGATACAACACCCTTGTTGCCGTGACGACCTGCCATCTTGTCACCTACGGAGATCTTACGCTTCTGAGCAATATAAACACGGACGACCTTGTTGACACCGGGGGCCAGATCGTCACCGTTCTGACGGGTAAATACCTTGACATCTACAATGATGCCTGCCTCGCCGTGAGGAACCTTAAGGGAGGTATCACGGACTTCTCTTGCCTTTTCGCCGAAGATGGCTCGCAGCAGACGTTCCTCGGCAGTCAGCTCGGTCTCGCCCTTGGGAGTGACCTTACCTACCAGGTAATCACCGGACTTGACCTCTGCACCGATGCGGATGACACCATCCTCGTCCAGATCCTTAAGAGCATCGTCACCGGCATTGGCAATGTCACGGGTGATCTCCTCGGGCCCCAGCTTGGTATCACGTGCCTCGGTCTCGTATTCCTCGATGTGGATGAAGGTAAATACGTCCTCACGAACCAGACGCTCGTTGAGCAGAATGGCGTCCTCGTAGTTATAGCCTTCCCAGGTAACGAAGCCGATGAGGACATTCTTACCCAGGGAGATCTCGCCCTGAGAGCAGGCAGGACCGTCAGCGATGATCTGGTCCTCTACCACACGGTCACCTACATCCACAATGGGACGCTGGTTGACGCAGGTACCCTGGTTGGAACGGGCGAACTTGGTCAAGGGGTAATCCTTAACCTGGCCGTTATCGTAGCGGATAGAAATGCTGTTGGCAGAAACACGGGTAATGGTTCCCTCACCCTCAGCCTTGAGGCAGACCTCGGAGTCTACTGCGCACTTGCGCTCGATACCGGTAGCAACGATGGGGGCCTCGGTAACCATAAGGGGAACAGCCTGACGCTGCATGTTAGCACCCATCAGTGCACGGTTAGCGTCGTCGTTCTGCAGGAAGGGGATAAATGCCGTTGCAATGGAGGTCATCATTCTGGGAGAAACATCCAGATAATCGATACGCTCCTTGTCCACAGCGATGATCTCATCACGGTGACGGCAGGTAACACGCTTGTTGGCCAGGCAGCCATCCTCATCCAGGGGCTCCTTGGCCTGTGCGATGTAGTAGTCGTCCTCTACATCGGCGGACATATACTCGAACTCCTCGGTAGGACGGGAATTGACGTACTTGCCGTTCTCGTCATAGATCTTCTCGATCTTGCGGTAGGGAGCCTCGATAAAGCCGTACTCGTTGATTCTTGCGAAGCTGGAGAGGTAGTTGATCAGACCGATGTTGGGACCTTCGGGGGTCTCGATGGGGCACATACGACCATAGTGGCTGTAGTGAACGTCTCGGACGTCGAAGGAAGCACGCTCACGGCTCAGACCGCCGGGGCCAAGAGCAGAGAGACGACGCTTGTGGGTCAGCTCGGCAAGGGGGTTATTCTGGTCCATGAACTGAGACAGGGGGGAGGATCCGAAGAATTCCTTAATGACCGCAGTTACAGGACGGATGTTAATGAGGTTCTGGGGGGTCATGTTCTCCTGAACGGTCATACGCTCACGGATCACACGCTCCAGACGGGTAAAGCCTACACGGAACTGGTTCTGCAGCAGCTCGCCCACGCAACGGAGGCGACGGTTGCCCAGGTGGTCGATATCGTCGGTGGAACCCACGCCGTATGCCACGCAGTTCAGGTAGTTAATGGAAGCAAAGATATCTTCTCTGGTGATGTGCTTGGGCTGGAGTCTGTCCATATTCTTGGCGATCTCAGCCTCCCATTCCTCGGAAGACAGGTTCTTGTCCAGCAGCTCAAAGAGAGGACCACGGGAAACTCTCTCCTGGATGCCGTACTCGGCAGGATCGAAGTCGACAAAGTTCTTCATATCAACTACATAGTTGGAGAAAACCTTGCGCTCAACACCGTTGACATTGATGAATGCCTCGCAGACACCGCGAGCTGACAGAGCCTTAGCCTGTTCTCTGTTGAGAACATCGCCGGGCATTGCCAGGATCTCGCCGGTACGGGGATCGACTACAGGACGTGCAATCTCTTGACCCTCGATACGAGCCCAGATATCCATCTTCTTGTTGAACTTGTAGCGACCTACACGGGAGACATCATAGCGGCGTGCATCGAAGAACAGAGCATCAATATGTGCTCTTGCGCTCTCCTCGGTAGCAGGCTCGCCGGGACGCAGACGTCTGTAGATCTCGATCATACTGCCGCGGGAGGTCTTAACGCTGATGCGGTCCTTCTTGTCCCGGGCTTCCTTGGCGTCCTTCTCGGCATCCTTCTCGATGGTAGCCTTGAGTCGCTCGTCCTCACCGAACATCTCATAGATCTCCTCATCGGACTCTACGCCCAGAGCACGGATCAGGTAGGTAATGGGCAGCTTGCGGTTCTTGTCGATACGGACAGAGAACACATTCTGCAGGTCGGTCTCATACTCCAGCCATGCGCCACGGTAAGGGATCACCGTTGCGGTATAGGTATGCTGGTTAGCCTTGTCCACAGCATCACCGTAGTACATGCCGGGGCTACGGACGATCTGAGAAACGACAACACGCTCTGCACCGTTAATGACGAAGGTGCCGCTGTTGGTCATCATGGGGAACTCGCCCAGGAAGATGGGATCGGTGGTAAAATGACCGGTTTCCTTGTTGAGCAGCTTTGCCACGACCTTGATGGCTCTGGCATAGGTAGCGTCACGCTCCTTGCACTGCTCTACGGTGTACTTGGGCTTTTCGTCAATGGTGTAGTCCAGGAAGGACAGCTCCCACTTGTCGGAGTAGTCCGTGATCTTGGCAATATCACGGAATACTTCACGCAGGCCCTCGTTCAGGAACCAATTGTAGGAATCGCGCTGGATCTTCAGCAGATTCGGCATGGGCATCAGTTCCTGATACTTTGCGTAGCTCTTGCGTTCGGTCTTCCCGAACATGACGTCCTTGATTTCCATATAGGATTCATCACAGCCTTTCTCATAGTATCAAAAAATATCATGGAATGTGTGTTGCTAACAAATTTACGATACACCCGGAGTTGTTTGCACTTTTTAACCGGTTCCCTCTTGCATTCACATCGGTATTGTGATACAATACATTCAGCAAGATGGGGCGGATTGCGAAACTTCCGCAGTATAGGTAGTTATTTTATCATAAAACTTCCCATTCGTCAATAGATTTCTCCCTTGATTTTTACTGTTTTTTCACTTTTTTCGTCTGATTTGAGTTATTCAGATCGGACGTTCTTCTATATATGGAGGTTTTTATGGTTTACAGCAAGGTTGTCCCGGGAATTTTCCTGTCCCGCCCAAATCGTTTCATTGCTCATGTTTTGGTGGACGGTACAGAAGAAATAGTCCATGTAAAAAATACAGGTCGGTGCAAGGAGCTCCTCCTCCCCGGCACAACGGTTTACTTATACTGTGCTCCGGAAGGCTCTAACAGGAAAACCAAGTACGACCTGATTGCTGTTCAAAATGGAAACCGGCTCATCAACATGGATTCCCAAGCCCCCAATGCTGTAGCCGAGGAATGGCTCCGCAAGACCCTCCCCCACGCAGATATCCGCCGAGAGGTCACCTACGGCTCCTCCCGTTTTGACTTCCGTATCATTGAAGGAGAAAAGATAACCTTTTTAGAAGTCAAGGGCGTAACCTTGGAGCACGACGGCATCGCCATGTTCCCCGATGCTCCCACAGAGCGAGGGCTGAAGCATCTGCGCGAGCTGATCTCCTGCAAGGATCAGGGATATGAAGCCGCCGTTCTCTTCGTCATAAAGATGAAAGGGATCCATGCCTTCCATCCCAATGACCTTACCCACCCCGCCTTCGGTGATGCTCTCAGAGAAGCATGCTCCGCAGGTGTCCGAATCATGGCTATGGATTGCATCGTCACTCCCGACAGTTTGACCATCGACAGCCCGGTCAAAATTATGTCGGATGTGGAATGAACTTCAAATTCCGATTTGTAGAGATGTTTATCGTATAACACCGTAGGGGCGACCTGTGGTCGCCCGGTCATTGTCGTTAAACGACAAT
>JAZRGR010000202.1:0-9807 GCA_045644345.1 Faecousia sp.
ACAAATCTGCCATAACCTACCCCTGTAATAACCCATCAAATTCCGATTTATCGCTCCCTTCGGTCGCAATAAATCGAAATTGAAGTAAGAAGTAATAGTGAATAGTGAATAGTTAAACTGTAAACTGTACCCCGTAGAATGGACACACCAAAGAGTGAAATTTTCATCACGTCCCCTCACAATGGACACGAAAAGTGAATGTATCCCTACGGGATGGATTAAAAAATCAAGGCTTCGCCATACAAATTGCACTCAAAATCAATGGGCGGAGCCCATATTTTAAATCCTCGGCGTAGCCGACACATCCACTATTCACTTTTCACTATTACCTATTCACTCAAATTCCGTAATCGCTCGACAGAGCGATAAATCGGAATTTGAAATGCAATCCTATATTCGGGCTCGTAGCTCAGCCGGGAGAGCGTACGGTTCGCATCCGTAAGGTCGAGGGTTCGATCCCCTTCGAGTCCACCATGCACCCCATCTTTTGTCTATTGGACAAAAGATGGGGGCAATGATATTCCCAAAAGGAAAATGCCTGTTTGAAATGATTTTTATTCCTGAACAAAGACTTTTTTGAAAAACACCTTGACTTTTACCTTGCGTAAAAGTGTATCATAGCCCTATACAAGGAGGGATATTATGAAAATCAAGGATGCCGTCCTGCTGACAGGGCTTACAGATCGTACCATTCGCTATTACATTGAAGAAAAGCTGATTTTCCCGGACTATACAGAAAGCTACACCGGACGGAGAGCTTTTAACTTTTTACCCGAGGATATTGAAGCATTGAAGCACATTTCTGTCCTGCGGAGCTTTGACTTTACCATTGAAGAAATCCATACCATTGTAATCGACAGCCAAGCTACACCCGGGATCCTGTCTGCGGTAAAGGAACGGGCCGCGAAAGCCCTTGCTCATGAACAGGAGCGTTTGGCTGTTCTGGAACAGGTCAGCCTCCGGGGCAGCTATACTCTGCAGGAACTGGCAGAGGAATTAACAAAACCTGCTCAAGTCCTCCCCAAATACGAAGAAATACCGCCCAGAGGTCTCAAGGGGGTGTTGATAAGTTTTATTCAAAAGCTTTGTGCCTTTCTTCTTGTGTGGCTTCCCATTGTATTCTCTGTAGACCGGCTGTTATCACTATATGTGTTCGGCAAATTCCGGTATGCCTATCCGGTTTGGAATGTCAAGGCAATGATCTTGCTTCTGCTGTCTCTTACGCCACCTGTGGCATTGCTGCTTATGAACAATACCGGTCGTCGCAAGGTGCTCCGTCGTATCTTGCTGTGTCTTTGCGTCCTCAGTCTTTTCCTGGCACCGATTTCTGTTGCCGGCTTGTCAACTAAGTCTGAGACAACAGATTTTGCAAATTATCTGGATTTAGATGTCTACTGTATTGCGAACAGGAGCACCTTCTTCCATGAGCTTTTCCCGACCTGGCCCCATTACTTCGAAAATGTGAAGCAACCGGACGGTCACTTTATGGATGTCTATTTAGAGGACGCAAAGTACTATTACAGGTATATCTCAAGCTTCGATTACACCTATGATATCTTCGCCCAGTGGCCTCTGAATGAAGAGGCTTTTACAAAAGAAGTCGCCCGTGTGCAAGCTCTATTCGATGAATATAAGGATGAATCCTACACAGAAATGACCCAAGGTCCGTATCGGTGTTTGATCCGCTATAATGGTGCAGAGCCCTTCCAACGGGTCACATCCAGTTATTCCTACTTCATATTCGCCTACAACGACGATACAAACATCGTCCGCTACATCTTCTGCGACAGCCTGGAAAACGGCTATGACCAGCCCTATTATCTCTCCCTCTCCTGGGAGTAAGACAGAAGGTAGAACAATGAAATTTTACAAACACAATGGGTATCCCGAAATTTTCCTCCACGACTGTCGGTGCAAGCCGGTTTACGAGGATCAAACCCTTCGATTGGTATTTGATGACGGATTTTGTATGCAATCTTCGGAAGGCAGGAAACAGACAAAGGGCTACATCCAATTTTCAAATCTCCCCCTGCAAGAGGTTTCGATCCGTGGATTTAAGGGAGAACCCCGTCCCGGTAAGTATGTGGAAATTGTGGAGGATCTTTCCTTCCGAGAGCTTTGTCAGGTATTAGAGGATGCTTCCCTGGAGGTTTGGGATGAATACTACTGCCAAGGGCAGGCGTTATACAAATGTTGTATCTACCCCTACAAAGAGGGACAGCTTTGGGATCAGGTGGAGATCACCGTACATTTTGAGGGAAAAAAGATCGAATATTACATTGAGGACTGACTTACCTATAAGAAGGAGAAGCTTATGACCGTCGAGGAAGCCGTTTATTATAAATATCTTTTGCTATGTGGATATGCCGGTGAATTGGAGGAATATGTAGATAGGGCTTTAGAGGAAGAAGATCCCCTTTCCAACATCATTCTGGAGTTATCTACCTGCGGGTCAAGCCACAACCGTATTTTAGAAGTACTGAACAGCTTTATTCTCTCCGTACCCAAGGAGCAAATTGACCAAAGCAGGATATTTTCTCTTGTTCTGGACTTTTTCCGCAGGCTGTACCATGACGAGAGTATGCCTATGGATAAGCTAACAGAGCTCATGTATCGGATCTCTGTTCTGACAGAGGATGCCTGCGAAGAACCCTGGCACACCATGAACATCATGGGTGGTCTCTATAACGAAGCCCAAATCGGATTTATCTGCATGGACAGCTATATGGAGACATTCCACAGATTTATAAACGAAGGCATCTGCATTTGAACCACACCATCTCGCATCCATATTCCGATTTATCGAGCTGTTTTGGAGCAAAGTATAGATAGGATCCCTCCGGGCTGTGGAGCTCGGAGGGATCCTTGTGTTTATGATTGATCGTGGAATTCTTCCAGGGTCAGGTTGTTTTCGGTTAAGTACTTGGCCGCTTCCTTGCCTACATAGCGGTAGTGCCAGGATTCGTAGGCGATGCCCGTGATACTGCTCTTGTCCTTGGGATAGCGGAGGACGAAACCGTATTCCCAGCAATGGGTCTGGAGCCAACGGGTTTCCGCCGTATTCTCCTGGGTACTATCCAGATTCTGATTGGCTTGGGCAACAATATCTACAGCCAGACCTGTACAGTGCTCGCTGTGTCCCGGAGGCATGGTATACCGCTCTGTAGCGGTCCAGGCTTCCTCATAGCTCATACCACTGCGCATATAACGGTCCAGATCCTCTTGGAACAACTGCTCCTGAACCTCACGGGATCGATAGCCGGAGCATACTACAAATCGTAGCCCCAACTTCTGTCCCTCACCCAGCATGGCAGCAAGGGCATCATAGGCCTCTACGGAGACGGAAATCCCACCTGTCCTCCACTGTTTGACCTGTGGGGCATCTCCCTCGTAGGCATGATCCTTGTTGACCAGGATCAAGAGGGGGTCAGACTTTGAGAAAGGATGGGGTGGCTCGGTTGCCTCTGTAGTAGGAGGCTCTGTAGGAGGCGGTTCTGTAGTAGGAGGCTCTGTGGCAAAGACACCGAGCACAGTGGACTCCGTCTCGGCTTGCCAGTCCTCGTCTGTATCGACGGCAAAGAGATTATCCCCTTGGGCATCCTCTATGTCATCCAATTGGAGGAACACATTTTTGTCGCTGCCCACCTCGGAGAAGCCTCCCGATCGATAGACCGCAAAGCCCACGATACCTAAGCAAAGGAGTAGCAGTAACCACGCAACACCGTCTCCTCCGGGCTTATTGGAGTTGTTCGCCATAGATTCCCTCCTTTCCTTGATCTCTGATTTGTCGCTCTGTTCCGATGAACAAAGTCACAAAACCACAGGAGCTGCCTCAACGGATCTGTTGAGGCAGCCCCGATGATCTGTTATTCTTGGGGAGCTGAATTAATACATTCCGCCCATGCCACCTGCAGCGGCAGCGGCTGCTGCGTCAGCGGCGGGATCGGGCTTGTCAACCACCAGGGATTCGGTAGTCAGGATGCATGCACAGATGCTGGCTGCATTCTCCAAAGCGGAACGGGTGACCTTGGTGGGATCCACGATACCCGTGGGGATCATGTCGCAGTATTCATCGGAATATGCGTTGTAGCCATAGCCAACCTTGTCGCTGTTCTTGATGCGCTCGTAGACTACGGAGCCGTCTACACCGGCATTCTCTGCGATCTGACGGATGGGAGCCTGGAGAGCCTTGGCAATGATGGCTGCACCGGTCTTCTCGTCGCCGCTGAGGGTCTCAAGGAGAGCCTCAACCGCGGGGATAGCGTTCACATAAGCGGTACCGCCGCCTGCTACGATGCCTTCTTCAACAGCGGCACGGGTAGCATTGAGGGCATCCTCAACACGGAGCTTCTGCTCCTTCATGGCAACCTCGGTCTGTGCGCCCACACGGATCACAGCAACACCGCCGGACAGCTTGGCAAGACGCTCCTGGAGCTTCTCGCGGTCATAATCAGAGGTAGTCACAGCGATAGAGGACTTGATCTCATGGATGCGAGCCTGGATCGCATTGGGATCACCACAGCCGTCAACGATGACGGTGGTGTCCTTGTTGACCTTCATCTGACGGGCACGACCCAGGACATAGAGCTGTGCATCGGGCAGGTTCATATTGAGCAGGGAAGCAAAGTAGGTGCCACCGGTGAGAACAGCGATGTCACGGAGCATTTCCTTGCGGCGATCGCCGAAGCCGGGTGCCTTAACGCAGACACAGTTGAAGCTGCCACGGAGACGGTTGACAAGGAGGGTAGACAGAGCGTCGCCCTCTACGTCCTCAGCAATGATGACCAGCTTCTGTCCGCCCTTGACGATCTGCTCCAGAATGGGCAGGATGTCCTGGATGGAGGAGATCTTCTTGTCGGTGATGAGGATGAAGGGATCGTCGATGACGGCTTCCATCTTGTCGGTGTCGGTAACCATGTAGGGAGAGATATAGCCACGGTCGAACTGCATACCCTCCACAACATCCAAACCGGTCTCGGCAGTCTTGGACTCCTCGATGGTGATGACGCCGGAAGCAGTGACCTTCTCCATAGCCTCTGCGATGAGCTTGCCGATCTCCTCGTCACCGGAAGAAACGGTACCTACACGGGCAATATCCTCACTGCCCTTGACAGCCTCGGAGTTTGCCTTAATAGCAGTAACAGCCGTGTCAACAGCCTTCTGCATACCCTTGCGCATAACCATGGGGTTGGCACCTGCGGACAGGTTCTTAAGTCCCTCACGGACGATAGCCTGTGCCAGAACGGTAGCGGTGGTGGTACCGTCGCCTGCTACGTCATTGGTCTTGGTAGCGACCTCGCGGACAAGCTGTGCGCCCATGTTCTCGAAAGCGTCCTCCAGCTCGATCTCCTTGGCGATGGTGACACCGTCATTGGTGATCAGGGGAGCACCGTACTTCTTGCCCAGGACGACATTGCGTCCCTTGGGTCCCAAAGTAACCTTTACGGTATTTGCAAGACAGTCAATGCCGTTCTGCAGCTTCTTACGGGCGTTCTCGCCGTATTCAATCATCTTTGCCATAGTCTAAAATCCTCCTAAATTACTCTACGATTGCCAGAATGTCGGACTGACGGACGATAGAATATTCCTGATCATCCAGCTTGACCTCGGTGCCGGCATACTTGGCAACAACGACCTTGTCGCCGACCTTAACCACCATGTCCACCTGATTGCCGTCAACGAGACCGCCGGGACCTACTGCGATGACCTGGGAGATCACGGGCTTTTCCTTGGTGGAAGTGGACAGGATGATGCCGGAAGCGGTAGTTTCCATAGCCTCTACGGGCTTGAGCAGAACGCGGTCAGCAAGGGGAGTCAGTTTCATAATGCATTACCTCCAGTATTGTTGGGATGGGACGGTCCCATCTTTGTTTATAAATTCTTAGCACTCAAAAACCGGGAGTGCTAACTGTATATATAATACCCAAAATTTTCGGAAAGTCAAGGGAATTTTGGAAATATTCTGTAAACAATTGAAAATATGGGAATGCTCTCCGGCTTAGGTAAAGAAATCCTCCGGGGAGGTGTCTGTCTTAAGTGCCTCTAAATACAAGCTGTAGTACACAGGCAGCTCGGCAGGAGCCTTGGTGGGATCCGCTGCCTCCAGCACATCCTCCCAACCCTGCCCCCAGGGACGCAGATACAGGGTGTAGAAGAAATCTCCCTTGTCATCCTTATAATATCCGTAGATCTCCAGGAGATTCTCATAGGCAGCAGTAGAGGGATCGATCAGCCAATCCCCCGACTCCACAGGCTGACCCATAAAGGTCCCCTGTCCCGACATGGCAATACCAACATTCTCCATGCCTACCATGGGATCAACGCGGAGGATCCCCTCGGCAAGGGGTGCATCATAGGGATGCTCCATATCCCAGATCCGAATGGGGCCACGGGCAGAATCATCCAGTTCGATCCGCGCCGCACAGTCCCGGATCTGCATCTGCTCGTTCACATACTCCCCGGATGCCTGAGAGATGTACCACCAGCCGTACCAGTCTCCCTGCCAATAGGGCTTGACGGAAGCAACGGCTTCTTCATAGGCAACAGGGTCCTTGACCGTCGTCTCGGGGATCTGTGCGCCTTCCATAGCAAAGGTCATCTCCATCCCCCAGCCCATATAGTCCAGGACGATGATCCCATTGTTTATAGATCCGTAGAAGGGATCTCCATCCTCCTGAAAGAGGATCTCCCCGTCGTCTACCTTCCAGGTTAGCTCATGCTCAGTGGTCCCTGTCATCATGACCGCCTTGCCACGGGTCCTCAGTTCAAGGTAGTTGTCCCCATTGAAGTAGTCCTCCATGGGATAGGCTCTCCCGTCAGCCTGTACGTAAATACCGTGATAGATGCCTACATATTCCGACTGTCCACAGCCCCATAGACTGCACAGCAAAATGAGCGTCAGAAAAAGTGCAATTCTCTGCTTCATAGCTACACCTCCCATTTTTCCTCATTTTACCACAAAGCCACCCAAGGGTCAAGTCCCCCATCGGCTCATAATTTTTCTTGAAAATATTGAAATTTCCCCTTTACATTGGTGCTTCTATCGGGTATACTGTATAAGGAAAATTTTGTGATGGAGTAAAGACTATGATTCAATTTGAAGAATATAAGGTAAAATTAAATGATTTACAGCCCAAGTTAGAGGAGCTCCGTGCCGCCTTCCTGCCCCAGAGCCTCTTGGACGAGCTGGAGCGGCTCCACGCTATGGCTGAGTCCCCCGGCTTCTGGGATGATCCCTCCCGCTCTCAGAAGGCTGTTATGCGCACCAAGGTCTTAGAAACCAAGCGTGACAAGTACTACGGCATGACCTCCTCCTGGGATGATCTTATGACCATCTGCGAGATGGCTCTGGAGGAGAACGACGACTCCATGTTAGAGGAGCTGATCACCGGCTACGAGAAGCTGGAGTCCTCTATGGAGGCTGCCCGTTTAGAGACGCTCCTTACAGGTGAGTATGACAACAACAATGCCCTGCTGTCCTTCCACGCAGGTGCAGGTGGCACCGAGGCACAGGATTGGTGTTACATGCTCTACCGTATGTACACCCGTTGGGCAGAGGCTCACGGCTACACCTACAAGATCCTGGACTACCTGGACGGAGACGAGGCAGGACTCAAGTCTGCCGACATCATGATCGAGGGTCCCAATGCCTACGGCTTCCTCAAGGGCGAGGCAGGTGTCCATCGTCTGGTCCGTGTATCCCCCTTCGATGCCGCAGGGCGCAGACACACCTCCTTCTCCGCTGTTGAGGTCATTCCCGAGATCGATGACAATGTAGAGGTCGAGATCCGTCCCGAGGATATCGAGATGCAGGTTTACCGTTCCTCCGGTGCAGGCGGTCAGCACATCAACAAGACCTCCTCCGCTGTCCGTCTGACCCACAAGCCCACGGGCATCGTAGTCGCCTGCCAGACCCAGCGTGACCAGTTCCAGAACCGTGAGGCATGTATGCGTATGCTCCGTTCCAAGCTGGTCGAGATCAAGGAGCGTGAGCATCTGGAGAAGATCTCCGACATCAAGGGCGTACAGCAGAAGATCGAATGGGGCAGCCAGATCCGCTCCTACGTTTTCATGCCCTACACCCTCGCCAAGGACACCCGTACCGGTCACGAGATGACCAATATCAACGCTGTTATGGACGGAGAGATCGACGGCTTCATCAATGCCTACCTGACCTGCGCCGCCACTAACACCTGGGTGACAAAATAATTGGAGTTTTTTCAAAAAAAGTCTTGAAATAATCCAACAATTGTGATATTATTCTTATTACTGTGTAAGATTCCGGCATACCGCTGGCCGTAAGAGCGGTTTCACAGGAGGATACTATGGATATTTTGAAGTACATTCTTATGGGCATGCAGGTTGCTTCCGCTATTGCACTGGTCGTCATCGTCGCTCTCCAGTCCGGCAAGGAAAACGGTCTGGGCGCTCTGGCAGGCAACTCCGACAGCTACATGGGCAAGAACAAGGGCAACACCATGGACGCCAAGCTGGCTCGCATCACCAAGTGGGTCGCAGCCGGATTCGTCCTGCTGACTCTGTTCGTCTCCCTGCTGTACACTGCAGGCTAAGCTGCTGAACTGTACAAATATTACGCCTCTCCCTTCGGGGAGAGGCGTTTTATTCTTTTTAGCTCTGCATCTCTGTAATAGTGACACAGAATTTCATCAAATCCCTGTCCCTCCAATGCCATAGCTCTTGCCCCATACTGGCTCAAGCCCACCCTGTGGCCGTAACCCAGGGTGCTAATGGTCACAGTATCCTCTGTAACAGAGAACCGAATGTTGGTAGATCGCAGGCCGAACAGCTTCCGCAGATCCGTTCCGCGGAAGAATACCCCACCGATCTCCACTGTCTCTACACCGTTCCCCACGGTATATCGGATCTCTCCGAACCACTGCGGTGCCGGTCCTGTAGGCATAAAGCCGGAGTCCAAGGTCTGCAGCCGGGCAGCAAAATCTCTCACACTCAACTCAATCTCCTCCCGGAATCGAGGGGCGTCCTCTTCTCCCGGGCTATCCACAGCCTGTAAGTAAGGGATATCACTGCCCCACACCGCAGCAGCAGCCTCTGTCCTCCCTCCCGAGCAGGAGAAATACGTTGCCTCAATCAGTGCCTCCTCATAAACCAGCACCAGCCCGTCCGTCTCTATGACAGCCTGCTCCGCTTCGCTGTCCGTCTGAGGAGTCCATGCCTGGCAGCAGCTACTGTCGGTGCATATATCCGCTCCGGGATGCTTCCCCTGCCTTGCCTGTTGCAGTGCATAGGTCCGTGCCGCAACTGCCTGCGCCTTTTTTGCTTCCATGGGGAAGGTCTCAGGCAGCTCCGCTCCAACCACTCCGACTAAGTAGGAATGCAGCGACATAACCTCTACCCGATCTCCGTGAAGAACCCGTAAGGAAAAAGCATCGTCACCCATCGTTCCTCTTTCCATCGGGACTTCCTCCCCTCCATTCTCCTTTCCATAAGGGATCCATAGGATCCCCATACACAGAAAGCATACTAAAATAAAAAAGCCAACTTGTTTCATTGTTCCTCCTTTGTATCCTATCAACCGAAAATGTTTTCGCCTTGCTCCATTGTATTCCCTCATAGAGTCCCATATGTAAAGAATTTCAGGAGCTGTCTACCATGAATTATTCCCATCTCGGGAAAGTCTAAACCGCTAAATTCCGATTTATCGCTCTGTTTGAGATTTGCACAGACCAAAGCCTTCTCCTTGAGGAGAAGGTGCCCCGAAGGGGCGGATGAGGTGGAAAATGTTTCGAATTCGCTGTAGATTTCTATAAATACGCAACATTTTACCGC
>JAZRGR010000203.1:0-5830 GCA_045644345.1 Faecousia sp.
TAAACAAATGATGCCCCCTACAAGACACAAGGGAACGACGAGGGCGTAGCCTTGCCGGGAGGGGACCCGGGGAGGACGGTTCTGATCCGGGCAACAGGGTCACGAAACTGCCAAGGTCGCGAAAGGATCATGTTCAGTGCCTCCCCGGGTCGTTTCTTTGGTTCCTTTCTTGTCGACACAAGAAAGGAACGCCCCCCGCAGGGAAGCAGATTCCCGTCCTGCACAGCACGGTACATGAAGAGGAAAAGCCCCATTATGAACAGCAAATAAACAGCTCCATAAATCGGAAATTGCTGTGTTTTGGGTTATTTTTTCCGTTTCTTGAGGTACTGCTCCGCTCTTGCCATCTGGGCGGGGGTGGGGAGCTTGGGTGCGGTCTTTGCCTTGGGAGCCGTATCCTTGCGACCCTTGAGGGAACCGGCAGGTGCATCCTTGCGCCCCTTGGGGGAACCGGCAGATGCATCCTTGCGCCCCTTGGGAACAGGCTTGGGAGCGCGGACAGGCTTGCCGGGGGTGGTCGTGCCGGGCTTGCCTGTCTTGGCCATAGGCTTCTGTAGGGAGGGGCTTGGAATGACCTCCCCCTTACGGGGACGGATGAGGCAGCTCTTGTCGTAGCCGATGAGGTCGGTACGGCCTGCCTTCTCCAGTGCCTCACGGACTAAGTGATAGTTCTTGGGGTTGCGGAACTGGATCAGAGCTCTCTGCATGGCCTTCTCGTGGGGGTCTGTAGGCACATAGACCTGTTCCATGGTACGGGGATCCAATCCGGTATAATACATGACCGTTGACAGGGTAGAGGGAGTGGGATAGAAGACCTGGACCTGCTCCGGCATATGACCGATGTCCCTAATATACTCTGCCAGCTCAATGGCCGCCTTTAGGTCGGAGCCGGGATGACTGCTCATGAGATAGGGCACCAGGAACTGGTTCTTGCCCAACTGCTTGTTGTACTTCTCGTAGCGGTGGCAGAAGCTCTGATAGACCTGCTTGGGGGGCTTGCCCATGTACTTAAGCACCCGATCGGAGACGTGCTCCGGGGCAACCTTGAGCTGACCGGAGACATGGTGCTCCACCAGCTCCTTGAAGAAGGTGGGATCGGGATCCGCAACCAGATAGTCGAAGCGGATACCACTGCGGACAAAGACCTTCTTCACCCCGGGGAGTTGCCGCAGACGGCGGAGGAGGTTTACATAATCCGTGTGATCCACCCGCATATTCTTGCAGGCGGTGGGGAAGGGGCACTGGCGTTTCTGACAGGCGCCTTGGGTCAACTGCTTGTCACAGGCAGGGGCGCGGAAGTTGGCGGTAGGACCGCCTACATCGTGGATGTACCCCTTGAAGTCCGGATTCTTGATCATCCGCTCTGCCTCGGCAACAATGGAATCGTGACTGCGGCTCTGGATGATCCGCCCCTGGTGGAAGGTCAATGCGCAGAAGGAGCAGGCACCGAAGCACCCACGGCAGGACACCAATGAGAATTGCACCTCTGCAATGGCAGGGATCCCCTTGTCATAAACGGGGTGGAAGGTATTCTCATAGGGCAGGCCGTAGATCTCGTCCATTTCCTCGGTGGTCAGGGGTCTCTGGGGAGGGTTCTGCACCACGAACTCCTTGCCGTAGGGCTCGATGAGTCTCTTGGCGGTAAAGGGATCGGTGTTGCAATATTGGGTATAGAAGCTCTGGGCGTAGCTCCGTTTTAGTTTACATAATTCCTCATAGGAGGGCAGGAGGATCCCATCTACCCCATCCGTCTCCCCTGTACGGTAGACGGTTCCCTCGATATGGTGGATGTACTGTACCTCCCAGCCGTCACGGAGGGCGTCTGCTATCTCTACAATGGCTCGCTCTCCCATGCCGTAGATCAGCAGGTCTGCCTGGGAGTCCAGGAGGATGGACCGCTTCATCTTCTCGGACCAGTAGTCGTAGTGGGCTAAACGGCGGAGGCTTGCCTCGATGCCACCGATGATGATGGGGGTCTTGGGATGGGTCTGACGGATCAGATTGGAATAGACGATGGTGGCATAGTCCGGACGCTTGCCGATCTCGCCGCCGTTGGTGTAGGCATCGGTCTTGCGACGGTGCTTGGTAACAGAATAGTGATTCACCATGGAATCCATATTACCGCCGCAGACTAAGAAGCCCAGCTTGGGGGTGCCGAAGAGATTGACGGACTCCGGATCCCTCCAGTCGGGCTGGGAGCAGATGGCGACCTTGTAGCCCGCCTTCTCCAACACACGGCTGATAATGGCAGGACCGAAGGAGGGATGATCCACATAGGCATCCCCGATCACATAGACAAAGTCCGGGCGGTCCCAGCCCCGTGCGTCCATGTCCTGTTTGGTAATGGGTAGGAAGCTCATATTACTTGACCCCCGTGGAACCGAAGCCCCCCAAGCCTCTGCAGGTATCGCTCAGCTCTGCGGCTTCGACAAAATTAGCGGTAAGGTAGGGCGTAATGATCATCTGGGCGATCCGATCCCCCGGCTCGATGGTCTGGGGCTCGGAGCTGTGATTGCGCAGGGGGACGAAGAACTCACCCCGGTAGTCGCAGTCCACAACACCTACCTTGTTGGCAGGAGCCAGACCCCTCTTGGAGGCTAAACCGCTACGGGCATAGACCAGTCCTGCGTAGCCTACGGGGATCTCCATAGCGATGCCGATGGAGATCATCCGGGTCTCGCCGGGCATTAGGGTCACGGGAGCCTCCAGACAGGCACACAGATCTGCACCGGCAGAGAACTCGGTGCCGTAAACAGGCATCTTTGCATGGGGATAAAGCAATTTCACCTTAACAGTATTCATAAAAGCATCCTTTCTTTCTATGGGAGGTTACGGTTGATGAATGCCCCGATCTGCGCCTCGTAATTGTCACGGTCCACTAAGTAGGCGGCGCCGTGGGCGGCATTGGGGACTAAGAGGAGGGTCTTGTCCGGGCTTGTGCAGGCATGGTAGACGGCCTGCGTCATGTGGCAGGGGACAAAACGGTCTGCCTCTCCGTGGGCGAAGAAAACGGGCAGCTTTAGCCCCTTCACAGCCTCGATTGTGGAATACTGCCGAAAGCGGAAGCCGGCTAAGACCCACGCCCACAGGCTCATAAGGGGGACGAAGGGGTAGATGGGCAAGCCCCTGCCCCGTACCACGGAGGCAATGATCTCCCATGGGGAGGTAAAGCCGCAGTCTGCAATGATCCCCCGTACATTGGCATCGTAGGGCTTGCCTGCGGACATGAGCACCGTGGTAGCCCCCATGGAGATCCCTGTGAGGAAGATGGGAGCCTCCCTGCCGAAACGCTCCCCGTGCCAACGGACCCAGGCATGGACATCCCGACTCTCACGGATGCCGAAGGTGATATACTTGCCCTCACTGGCACCCTGGGTCCGCTGATGGACCAGCAGGAGGCTGAGACCCTTGGAGTAATAGGCATGCATGGCACAGCCGAAATCCGACTGAGGAGAGCCGTGCCAGCCGTGGAACATGAGGATGGTTCCACGGGCATTGGGGTGGGGATAGTATTCACCCACCAGCTTCAGACCGTCGTAGGAGGTCAGGGTAACGGTTTCGTGGGGTCTGCGATCCATGATCTGCAGACCTGCAAGGATCTCCTCCCTGCAGTCCCGATATACGGGGCGGCGCAGGGTCTGCTCCAGATCGGCTGCCTTGTCCGTCCGCCTGCAGGCGACCAGGAAGAAGCCGTAGGAGGATCCCAGCAGGAATACAGCAACTCCTATCAGAATCCAAAATAGGATCATATTATGCCTTCTTTCTGAACAGTCTCTCCCACAGGGGGAAGGTCAGCGGCCACACCAGGGCCGCAAAGAGGACCACAGCGCAGTACCGCACAGCATGAACTCCCATCCAAGTGATCCCCACAGCGGAGAACAGTGCCTTAAGCCCCTCCTTTACAGCCAGCAGACCTGCAATGCCCATAAGGAGCTTTGCCATCTGTGCCGGCAGGGAGCCACGGGTGGAGAAGCGGATGTGCTTCTTCTCGATGGGATAGGCAATGGCAAAGCCTGCCAGAGCCCCTAAGAGGGAATAGCTGTTCTTCCTGCCGGAGAGAATATTGTGATAGTTCTCGTCAACGGGGAAGTCCGTCAGCTCTCCGTACAGCACAAAGGCAAGGGAGCACAGCACCATGACTCCCATCAGGAGGTACATGAGGCTGTCCTTCTTCAGCGCCCTCTGCATCATGGGATAGAAGGCGAACACCAGCACACTGCCTATGACTAAGGACACACCCACATCCTGGGGTGTATGGACACCCAGATACATCCGGGAGAAGCTGACAAGGACGATCACTGCCACACAGACGATCCGCAGAGGGGTATGCCTGTGCCAACGGGCAATGGAGCCGAAATTGCCTACGGCACTCTGGGTATGTCCCGAGGGGAAGGAGTAGCCCTCAGCCCCTGTCCTTGCGCCATCCACCACGGATAGCTTAGGCTCCCGTACCCAGGGACGGGGAATGCGACACAGCAGCTTGAGGAATTGGTTGACCATGGTGCCGAAGAAGCCCACAAACAGCAGGTAATACCCCTCCTCCTTGTCCACGGTCCAGAACACGGTCAGTGCAATGAGGATGAAGAAGATCTCGTCACCTAAATAGGTCACGGTCTTCATGAAAAAATCCAGAGCCGGATTCCGTATGCTCTCCAGCCAAAGTAAGAAATCCATAGAACCTCCATGGGATGTTCTCATTTAGCCTTTCGCTAAATGAAGTGATAGGGGATAAGAGGCAGTATGCCAACGGCATGGATTTTAAAATATAGCAAAACTTCTCTCACTATAGTATAGCACAAATTGGGGGATTTGAAAAGCAGAACTTGCAAAGTTCCCCCAAACTGTGATATAATATAAAAAATACCCAACAGTGAAAGGAGAATCCCTATGTTTTCTACGGAAGACCGTGTCCAATATGCCAAGCCTCAGGTCATGGAGGTCATTTGCCAGCTCCGTTTCCCCACCATCCTGTCCATCGGTGCCAAGGAGCCTGTAGACTTCCAGGAGCAGATCCGTCATGACTTCCCCCGTTATTCCCGTAACGAGGAGAAGCCTGTTAAGATCGTCAACGGCAAGCCGGAGCCCCAGCCCCCTGTGACCAACTACCAGTTCCTCTCTGCCGACGGCAGATGGAAGGTCAATCTGACCAACAATTTCCTGGCACTGGCTACCCCGGCTTATACCAATTGGGAGACCTTTGCCAACAAGCTGGACAGTGTTCTGGTTCACCTGATCGAGATCTACAAGCCTGCCTATTTCGAGCGGATCGGTCTGCGGTATGTCAATGCCATTTCCCGTTCTGCCCTGGGTCTGGAGGGGACTCCCTTCTCCGAGCTGATCCAACCCGGCTATTTGGGTCTTATGGCTGACGAGGATATCAACGAGCGTGCTTTTGCCAAGATCACCCAGGAGGCAGACGTTGCCCTGCCCGGTGGTTGCCGTCTCAAGCTCCACTGCGGTCCCGGTATGATCAAGCGGAATAATGTGGAGGAGCAGGAAATCCGCTTCATCCTGGATAATGACGTGTTCATGATGGGTAATATAGAGATGAAGCACTCTGCCGGAGCCCTCAATACGGTCCATACCAATGCAGACCGGATCTTCCGGGGACAGATCACCTCCACCCTCCATGATGCCATGGAGCCCATCTGACATCCGAGTTTATTCGGATTTCATCGCCTACAGGCGACTTCATTCAAAAAGACGGTCAAATTCCGATTTATCGCTCCCTTCGGTCGCGTAAATCGGAATAATGGAAAATGGAAAATGTATAATGTAAAATGTCGGTATCCCTTCGGGATGGATTTAAAATAGAGCAACATATTGTCGA
>JAZRGR010000204.1:0-16520 GCA_045644345.1 Faecousia sp.
AAATTCCGATTTATGGAGCTGTTCGATTTCCGAATTTGTTCGTAGGGGCGACCTGTGGTCGCCCGCAAAATGTTTCGATTTTGTCGGAAAACTCGTGATAATCCCGTAATTTCGTCATTGTCGTTTAACGACAATGACCGGGCGACCAAAGGTCGCCCCTACGGTGTTATACGATAAACAGCTCGATAAATCGGAATTTGGCTTTTCGTTTAGAAACGAGGGCGGACGATGTGTCCGCCCTCGCAAGAATTCGATGGGTTTATTACAGCTCCATGAGCTCCTTTTCCTTAACGGCGCAAGCCTCGTCGACCTTCTTGATATACTTGTCGGTCAGGTCCTGGAGATCCTTTTCGGCCTTCTTCTGGTCGTCCTCGGTGATCTCGGAGTTCTTCTTCAGCTTCTTGATATAGTCCATGGCATCGCGGCGGATGTTGCGGACTGCAACCTTGCCGTCCTCGCCGTACTTCTTGACCTGCTTGACCAGCTCCTTACGACGCTCCTCGGTGAGCTGGGGGAAGCTGAGGCGGATGACTCTGCCGTCGTTCTGGGGGTTAATACCAAGATCAGAAACCTGAATGGCCTTTTCGATCTTCTTGAGCAGGGAGCCATCCCAGGGCTGGATCACCAGGGTACGGGCATCGGGGGAAGAAATGGAGCCAACCTGTCCGATGGGAGTCTCCTGTCCGTAATACTCAACAGTGATGCGGTCGAGAACCTTGGCATTGGCGCGGCCTGCACGGATAGCGCCGAAGTCCTCCTGAAGGATCTCGATGGACTTTTCCATCTTTCTGGTAAATTCCTTGAAATCAACTGACATGTTATTGTTCCTCCTTAACAATTGTTCCGATCTTCTCGCCCATGACTACACGGTAGATGTTCTCCGGGTCCTTAAGGGCAAAGAGAATAATAGGCATATGGTTGTCCATAGACAGGGATGTTGCGGTAGAGTCCATGACCATGAGACGCTTGGCAAGGACCTCTGCATAGGTGATCTCGTCATACTTGACAGCATCGGGGTTCTTGGCAGGATCGTCGGAATAGACACCGTCTACATTCTTGGCAAGCAGGATGGCGTCGGCATTGATCTCTGCGGCACGAAGCACTGCTCCCGTATCCGTAGAGAAGAAGGGATTGCCGGTTCCGCAACCGAAGATAACAACTCTGCCCTTTTCCATATGTCGGATAGCCTTGCCCCGAATATAGGGCTCTGCAATACGGCTCATCTCGATAGCGGTCTGTACTCTGACCTCTACCCCACGCTGCTCTAAGCTGTCTGCCACAGCCATGCAGTTAATCACCGTTGCCAGCATACCCATATGGTCTGCACGGGTACGCTCCATGCGGTCGCCTCCGTCCTTGAGTCCACGCCAGAAGTTACCGCCGCCAACGACGATACCCACCTGGACACCTGCCTCAACGCACTTCTTAACCACATCGCAAACACTGCCGATGACATCAAAATCCAAGCCGCGGTGCTTATCTCCTGCCAGGGCCTCTCCGCTGATCTTGAGGAGCACACGGCGATATTTAGGCTGATTCATGGTCTACCACTCCTTTGTCTGATTTAGGTCTGCATCTATTCTATAATAAATTGGGCTTTTTGACAAGCACAAACTTGCAATTTCACAAAATGTTTTTATTTTTTTCCATTCTGTACGGAAACCATATTGCAGTTTTGGGAATTTTGATATATAATACTTAGGAACTTTTTTGAAAAGAGGAAATTACTATGGCAGAGATCAAGAATTTTATCGAAGCATTCGTAGAAGAAGATATCGGCCCCGGCGGTCAGTACGAGGGTATGCAGGTCCACACTCGTTTCCCGCCCGAGCCTAACGGCTACCTCCACATCGGCCACTGCAAGGCCCTGTGCATCGACTTCGGCACCGCTGAGAAGTTCGGTGGCATCTGCAACCTCCGTATGGATGACACCAACCCCACCAAGGAGGATGTGGAGTATGTAGAGGCTATTAAGGAGGACATCCACTGGCTGGGCTTTGATTGGGACGACCGTTTCTACTACGCTTCCCAGTATTTCGACAAGATGTACGAGTGTGCTGAGGATCTGATCCGCAAGGGTCTGGCCTATGTCTGCGAGTTGACTCCCGAGCAGATGCGTGAGTATCGCGGCGACCTGAACACTCCCGCACGGAGCCCCTATCGCGACCGCCCCATGGAGGAGAGCCTGGATCTGTTCCGCCGTATGCGTGCAGGAGAGTTCCCCAACGGTGCTATGACCCTCCGTGCCAAGATCGACCTGGCTTCCGGCAATTTTAACATGCGTGACCCCGCCATCTACCGCATTAACCATATGCATCACCACACCACCGGTGACAAGTGGTGCATCTATCCCATGTACGACTTCGCCCATCCCATCGAGGATGCTATGGAGCACATCACCCATTCCCTGTGCTCCCTGGAATTCGAGGCACACCGCCCCCTGTATAACTGGGTGGTTGACAACTGCGATCTGCCTGCCAAGCCCCGTCAGATCGAGTTCGCCCGTCTGGGCATCAACTACACCGTTATGTCCAAGCGCAAGCTCCGTCTGCTGGTAGAGACCGGACGAGTCAACGGCTGGGACGATCCCCGTATGCCCACCCTCTGCGGTCTGCGTCGCCGTGGCTATACTCCCAAGTCCATCCGCAACTTCTGCGAGCGTATCGGTGTTGCCAAGGCAGCTTCCACTGTGGAATACGCTTTCTTAGAGCACTGCCTGAGAGAAGATCTGAATGAAACTCCCGCCCGTGTTATGGCAGTTCTCAAGCCCATCCGTCTCACCGTTACCAACTACCCCGAGGGACAGAGCGAGGTCTTCGAGGTTGAGAACCATCCCAATTATCCCGAGATGGGTACCCGTCAGATTACCTTCTCCCGTGATCTGTGGATCGAGGCTGACGACTTTATGGAGGAGAAGGTGGGCAAGTTCTTCCGCCTCTTCCCCGGCAACGAGGTCCGTCTCAAGGGTGCCTATGTTGTCAAGTGCACCGGCTTCAAGAAGGACGAGGAGGGCAACCTGATCGAAGTCCTCTGCGAGTATGATCCCGACTCCCGTGGTGGCGACCCTGCCGACGGACGGAAGATCAAGTCCACCATCCACTGGCTGGATGCTCACACCGCCGCCAATGCAGAGGTCCGTCTGTACTCCAACCTCTTCACCGATCCCGATCCCGACGGTGCTGACAAGGACTTCTTAGAGTGCCTCAACCCCGAGTCCCTGGAGATCCTGTCCAACTGCAAGGTAGAGGCTTCCCTGGTAGATGCCAAGGCTCCCGCCGCCTTCCAGTTCATGCGTCTGGGTTATTTCTGCCCCGACAAGGACTCCACTGCCGAGAAGCCCATCTTCAACCGTTCCGTCAGCCTCAAGGACAGCTTCAAGCCGGCAAAGTAAGCTGATACCATCTCCCCTGCTCCGCAATGCCCCCGGGCATTACGGAGCAGGTTTTTTTTGCTAAGAAAAGCCTTGTCCCTTGCTCCCGGAAATTTGCACAATTTGTACGAGAAGAGTTTGTTGATAAATACTTCCCTTATCCACTTGAAAATAATCGGATAAGTATTATAATATTCTTAGGGGAATATTTTCCCTAAAAACAGAAAGCCCCCCTATATTTACAGGGGGGCTCAGCCGTTTCAGGAGGTTCTATATGAAGAAGTCCCGAATCCTTTCCATCCTTTTGGCCGTCGCACTCCTCGCATCTATGTTCGCTATGGTTCTCCCCGCAAATGCAGCGCCATCCGGCATCCACATTCGATCCCGTACCAACTACACCTGCTACTCAGACGAACAGCTTATGGATCTGTTAAAGGTAGACCTTGACACCCTGCACAAGATGCGTCTGGATGCCGCCCATGCAGCCATGACCAACACCGATTGGAATGTCAGTGCTTACAAGGTCGCTCGCAACAGCACGGCAGCTTCTGCCTTGTTCGAATTACTCTACTCCAATCCCGAGCTTTTCTTTGTTTCCGGAGTATCCTACAGCTATTCCGCCTCTACCGGCAACATTACCCGAGTTTCCGTCAGATACACCGACAGCTACGAAGTAGCTATGCAGAAGCATCAAGCATTTATCTCCGCTGCCCAGGAAATCATCTGTCTCTTCCAACGGGACGAGAGTCTCACAGATCTGGAGCTTGCGCTCCTGATCCACGACTATCTTGCCGCCAATTACGAGTACGATACCGCCTTTGCCACCGGTGCGGATATGTATACCGGCTACGGTCTGCTGGTCAACGGCATGGCAGTGTGTCAGGCCTATGCAGAGACTTTTGCCTATCTTATGATGCAATTCGGTGTTAACACTGCTCTGTGCGAATCCGATTCTCTGAATCATGCGTGGAATATCATCGAGCTTGACGGCAAGGAGTATCATCTGGACGTCACCTTCGACGATCCTACCTATGACCGCGACGGCAGAGTGAGACACACCAATTTCCTCGTATCCACCACTGTCCTCAAAGCCAATGATCACAACGCAACCGACCTTACCGCCACCCCCGAGAATACAGAGTATGACAACGCTTTCTGGCGGGATGTAACCTCTTCCTTCTGCCTGTTTGACGGCACTATTTACTACATCAACGCCTCCAAGAAGCTCTGCTCCTGGGAGGACGGTGTCAGCACTGTCCTTCTCTCCGTCCCCGGCACCTGGAGAGCCAGCGGTGGCGGCTATTGGTCAGGCTATTACAACTGTCTCGCCACAGACGGTGAGCGACTGTTCTACTCCTCTCACACAGATATTTACGAATATTTCCCCGAGACCAACACCTCTGCAATCATCTATTCCCCCACACTCCCTTCCGGCTATAACATCTACGGCTTTGCTGTAAAGAACAACAATTTCTACATCAATACCTACAATTCTCCCAACTTCAAAGCCAATACTAAGGCAGAAAACACCACCGTTTATAACTACCGCGATGCCGATGCCGACCGTCACGTGTATGACGACGGTGTATATACCACCGCTCCCACCTGCACCGTCGGTGGTGAAATCCTCTACACCTGTATCTACTGTGGCAAGAACAAGACCGAAGCTGTCCCTGCCACCGGTCATGCTCCTGCCGTTTTGGACGCTGTAGCTCCCAATTGCACCGCATCCGGTCTCACGGAGGGTCAGTACTGCAGCACCTGTAACGAGATTATTGTTGCACAGGAGGTTATCCCTGCAACAGGTCACAGTCCCATGGTGCAAGAGGGCTCTGCTCCCTCCTGCAATGCCTCCGGTCTTACCGAGGGTCAGTACTGCGGTACCTGTGGTGAGGTGCTGGTTGCGCAAGAGGTCATCCCTGCAACAGGTCACAGCTACACCTATGCCGATAATGGTGACGGAACTCACACCGGCACCTGTTCTGCCTGTTCCTACACCCTTGCCCCCAACAGCCACAGCAACAACGAGGATAACATCTGTACCCTCTGTGGTGCCGTAACGCCCACGGGACCCGTAGTCCTCCCCGATATGCAGATCTTCCATTCCCTAAATCTTGCAAGTGACATTTCCATTAACTATGCAGTTTGGACATCCCTCCTGTCCGGTTATGATACGGTGTATATGGAATGCGTACTGCCTGTCTATGAGGGCAACACCCTTACCGGTACCAGAACCGTACAGCTCCAACCCGTTATTCAAGGAGACTACTACTACTTTACCCTTGCAGAGCTTCATGCAGGTCAAATGAATGACCGTGTTGAGGCCACCGTGATCGCCACCAAGGGGAACACCACCTATCATTCCCTCACCGACAGCTACTGCATTGCAGATTACGCCTATGCCCAGTTACGAAAGGACACGATCTCCAATGATCTGAAGGTCCTCTGTGCAGACCTCCTCCGCTACGGTGCCATGACACAGACCTACAAGGAATACCGCACCGATGCCCTGGCCGACAGTGCCATGACCGAAGATCAGACCGCTTACCTCACCGATTCGGAAGCTGTCACATTCGGCAACAATAACGAAACCCTCTCCGATATACCCAACCCCGTCATTACCTGGTACGGTAAATCCATGATGCTAAACTCCCGGATCACCCTCCGCTATGTTGTCAATATCGGAAGTTATGAAGGAGATATTGACCAATTGAGGCTAAAGATCACCTACACCAATCCCGACGGTTCCCATGTGATCAACTATGTAGAAAATGCCGACCCCTATGGCTATGTCCCCGGTTTATACTCCTTCGACTTTGACGGTCTGCTTGCTGCAGAGCTCCGCTGTGTTGTTTCCGTTGCTGTTTATGAGGGCGACACGCAGCTCTCTGCCACCCTGGTCTACAGTGCCGATACCTACGGCAACAACCGCACCGGCACCCTCCTGACCCTTTGCAAGGCTCTGTTTGCTTACTCCGACAGTGCCAAGTGCTATTTCGGTCGATAATTCCCTGCACCCTCGGTGGGTGCTGTGTGATCCCCGGACTCACACAGCACCCACCTTCCCGATCCCTTAAACTCCCGATTTATCGAGCAGTCTCAATGTTCCACCGGGCTCTTGGCTCTCCCTTTGGGGAGAGCTGTCTGGGCGGGACTGAGAGGGGAAACGACATTATCGTCACCCGTAGACATTTTGCGCGAAACGTACAAACAATCAAATTTGTTCGTAGGGGCGACCTGTGTGTCGCCCGCAAAATGTTTCGATTTTGTCGGAAAACTGGTGATAACCCCTTAATTTCGCCATTGTCGTTTAACGACAATGGCCGGGCGACCTCAGGTCGCCCCTACGGTGTTATACGATAAACAGCTCGATCGGAATTTGGGCTCGTCGGTGGGGGACTGTCAGACACATGGATAAGTAGGTTATTTTTCTGAAAAACCACCTTTTTTTCTATTGCAAAATGTAAAAAATGTAGTATAATAAGTAGTGAACTTTATTAGGAGAAGTGTACCCATCTATACACCTAAACGTGGGATACTTCGGAAAGGTTGTGAGTTTATGTTTCTAAAGAAAACCAAGCGCATCCTAGCATTTACCCTCCTCTTAGCAATGCTCCTGAGCATTCTCCCTCCCGTTGCCTTTGCGGCTGATAATGAAACTCGTTGGAAGCCCATTGAACTCAACAGCATCAAGGCAACAGACACCATTGCCATTACCATGAGTAAGGATGGCAAGACCTTTGTCCTGCCCACTGTTGCCGAAGGAAGCAAAAAGCAGCCCCTTGCTGTAGCAGCAACCATTGCTGGAGATCAGCTTGTTACTACCGGCGAAGTTGCCATGTATAGTTGGACCCTTACCGCTACAGGGAGTGGTCATACTATCACCAGCAACAATCAGTATCTCTATCTTACCTCGGACAACAACGGTGTTCGCATAGGCAACACCGAAAGCATCTGGACCATCAACGGAGGCTACTTAACCGCCGCCGACACTAGTCAGGCCACTCGGTATTTAGGTGTTTACAACAGCACCGATTGGAGATGCTACACCACCATTAACAATAATATCAAAAATCAAACCCTCGGCTTCTGGGCATTGGATAATGAAACTGATGAGCCCTCCTGTGACCACGATTGGGGTGAGGGTGTTTCCTCCGCTACCTGCACCGAGGACGGCGAAATTATCTACACCTGCACTCTCTGCGGTGAGACCAAGAAAGAGACTATCAAGGCTCTTGGTCACAACTATGTAGACGGTGTCTGCGAGCGCTGTGGGGAAGCAGAAGCTGTAGCTCCCGAGGGACAGTATGTTAAGCTGGTTTCCGGCGATACCCTGAGTGTAGGTGATACCGTCGTCATCGTCTGTGAGTCCAAAGCAATGGAAATGAAGGATTTTAGTAAGACCACCTATGCCTTAGGTGAGCCCTACACCGACATTCCCAACGCTGTATACCCTCTAACCGTATTTGCAGGTGCTACAGAAGGCACCCTGTCTCTAAAGGGCGAGGGTGGCTACCTAAGTTGGAGTTCCGGTAACACCCTTATCCTCGCAGGAGATGTAACTGTAAACTCCTCCTGGATCATCACGATTAACGACAGCGACAATGCCATCATCGCCAACAGTAAAGACAATGCCCGCAAGATCCAGTGGAATGCAGGCAATCCTCGTTTTGCCGCCTATACCTCCAGCCAAACCGCAGTTCAGCTTTATCGGTTCGAGACCGGCGAAGTCGAAGAGCCCACTGTTCCCACTGAACCCTCATGTGAACACAACAATGCTACCTCTGTAGAGACGACTCCTGCTACCTGTACAGAAAAGGGAACCCTCACCTACACCTGCCCCTGCGGTGAGTCTTGGACAGAAGACATCACGGCTTTGGGTCACGAGTACAACGAAGGTGAAATCACCGTAGCTCCCGACTGTGTAACAGACGGCACATGGACCAAGACCTGTATCCGTTGCCCCCAGACCTTAGAGGAGCCGATTCCGGCTATGGGTCACAGCTATGTAGACGGTGTCTGCTCTAACTGTGGCGAAGCTGCTCCGGAAGTTGTTTCCTACAAGCTCATTACCTTGGATAATGTCA
Source organism: Faecousia sp. (assembly GCA_045644345.1). Lineage (GTDB taxonomy): Bacteria > Bacillota > Clostridia > Oscillospirales > Oscillospiraceae > JAZOXB01. Next base: position 8,458 of record JAZRGR010000204.1, read on the forward strand.
AGGAAGGCAACTACATTATCGGTGCTGTCAGAAAAGGTGCATATCCCACCATCTATCCTGCTACTGCAGAGATCTCCACCGGCACCTACAACGACTGGATCGTATCCGACACTGCTGTAACTGCATTTGAGGATGTCATCACCTCTGATCAACTTCCCGAAGATGGGCAGATCATTATTTTTACCGGCAATAATACAGACGGCTTCTCCATTGGCTTTGAGTCCGATGGTGTTATGAAGTATCTGGGCTATACCACCACGGACAAAAACAGAACCCTCGGCTTTAGCGAAAACTATGCAGATATCCTGTGGACAGTGGTTGCTGATTCGGAGGGCGGATTTGCACTCAGCACTCCCATTGACGGAGGCAACTATGTAATCTCCCAGAACTCCACTTCCACCACTGCCATCCGCGGCTATGCCAGTGGTACCCTCTACACCGGTCTCTATCTCTTCGCCCAAGTTGTACAGTTAGATCCCGAAAACTGCCCCCATGCCTCCAAGACCACTATAGAAAAGCAAGATCCCACCTGTGTAAGCTTCGGTTATATCAAGTGGGAATGTGCCGACTGTGGCACCACAGGGGAAGACATTCTGAATATGGAACCGGAAAATCATACCCCTGTAGCCCGTGAGGACATTCTTCAGGAAGCATCTTGCATGCAAGAAGGTCTGAAGGAGATTATTACGATATGCTCCATTTGTAATGCCGAGCTCAGCCGCGCACAGGAAGTCATTCCCCTTGCACCTCATACATACGAAGAGGGATTCTGTACCGTCTGCATCAAGGATGCCCCCGGCAAAACCTTCTACCTGGTTTCTGATCCCCTGGATCTGGAGGCCTTCGTTCTCTATCATCCTGCCAGTGGCACCGCCCTGTCCTTGAATCCCTCGGACAATAAGCTGATGGCCTCCGAGGTCACTGTGGAAAACGGTGTGCTCACCACAGTAGAGGATACAGCCGTATTTAGAAGGATCCAGCCCCTTGACAACGAGTTCCCCCTTAGAATCGCCGATTATATAGGTGCCATTCTGACAAGCGGAGAGACTAAGGGCAACCTGCTCTATACAACAGAGGAATCTGCCTATGGCAGTTGGAAGCCCGTAGTTGTAAGCGCAGAAGATCGCACCTTCCGTTTCGAAAACCAGGGCTCCGGTTTGGCTCTGCAGTTCTACAAGGATCAGTTCTCCGTATATGCCGGAGACGGTGAGGCATACATCTTCCAGATCTACAACAGCATCCCGGTCTGCGACCACCAATGGGACGATGGGGTACAGGTCAAGGATCCTAAGTGTAATGAAACGGGTCAAATGCTCTACACCTGTACTCTCTGCGGAGACATCACTGTTGAGATTCTCCCCACTGTAGACCACGCATGGCAGGAAACCGCCACTGTAGATCCCACCTGCACCGAAGATGGCTACACTTCTTATATCTGCCCCGATTGCGGCGAAACCATGGAAGATCCGATCCCCTCCAATGGTCACGACTATGTAGCTGGAACTCCCGTTGAGCCCACCTGCACCGAGGACGGCTATACCCTCTATACCTGTACCCTCTGCGGCGACATCTCCAAGGAAGATATCCTGCCTACCCTTGGTCACGAATGGGAATATGCAACCTGTACCCAGACCGGCTACTGCAAGGCATGTGGCATCTCCGGCGGTGCCTATCGTCTGGTCACCAGCCCGGACGACCTCTCCGACGATGACCGCATCATCATTGTGGCTCCCGGTGCAGAGGGCGGCCTCACTCTGGATACCATTCTCCAGGACAACGGCAAGATCCTCCCCGTACCTACCGAAATTTACCGCGATCATCTGAACGGATATGACGATCTGTTGGTATGGACATTGGTCGAGACCGAAGAAGGCTTCGCGCTCCATGCTGCCGACGGTTATCTGGGATCTGCCGGTGCAAAGTCAGCCAACTTCAAATTCGTCGAAGATTCCTACACCTGGATCTTTAGCCAAACCGATGAGGGCTTCCGCATTAAGACCTCCGACGCAAATCGCTACATTGCATACAGCACCGATGGCAAGACCCCCGTTTTCGGTGCCTATGCAGAGAGCAATCTGTCCGGCAAGAACTACACCGGTGATCTGCTGATCTTCAAGTATGTAGAGGGCGCCACCCTCCCCCATGTGGATAACAGTGATCCCACAGACAATCTGTGTGATGATTGTGACGATTTCATAAAGCCCGCTGCTCTTGTTTCCCGTTCCATCAGCCTCAACGGCAACATTGCCGTAAACTTCTACATGAGTCTGTGTGACGAGATCACCTCCGACGACAGTGCCTATATGCTCTTCAAGCAGGAGGATAAGAAAAACGAGAATGGCGAGGATGTCGAAGTCAAGGTCTATATTAAGGATTGTGTAAAGAAGCAGGTTAGAGGCAAGGATGCCTATTGCTTCACCTATGAGGTAGCTGCAAAGGAAATGACTGACACTATCACCGCCCAGTTCTTCTACGGTGATACTTGCACCGAGGAATACACCTACTCCGTCAAAACCTATGCCGACAACCAGCGGACCAACCTGTCTGACAACCAACCCCTCATGAATCTGTTGGATGCTATGCTCCGCTACGGTGCAGCCGCTCAGATCCATTTCGCTCATCGTACCGATCGTCTTGCAGATGCAGGGATGGAAACTGTCAGCTATGGCGGTGTAGTCATTGACAAGTATCCCATCAACCTGCCCCAGGGCACTGATCTGGTCCAATTCGCAGGTGCTTCCTTGATCCTTAGATCCGAGACCGCCATCCGACTCATTTTCAAGGCAGATCCTTCCGTTGCAGAAACCTTAACTGTAACCTACAACGGAGAGCCCCTGAAGGTCATCCCCATTTCCGGAATGTACACTGTCATCATCGATAACATTGCCGCAGCGGCTCTGGATCAGGATTTCACCGTCACTGTCAACGATGGCATCGAAGAAGCTACTGTTACCTACTGCCCCCTGTCCTATTGCCAGTCCATCCGTAGCAAGGCTACCAGTTCCGCTGACCTTATGGATGTCTGTGCTGCCCTGTACCTGTACAATCTGGCAGCAAACAGCTACTTTGAGCCTGCTGAATAAAATACGAATCTATTATTCCGTAAAAGAGGTATGAAACATGAAAGAATTATTCCTTGATGCTGAGATCGAAATCGTTCTCTTCCCCGAGACCGACATTTTGACCCTCAGCGGTATCGGAGGTTTAGAGGACGAGACACCTTGGGATATCTTTGATCTCACCCCCTAATCTTACCGAACACATGCAAACCCGTTCCACCCCCTACGGGGGATGGAACGGGTTTCCCTTTTTTAGGTACCGTCAGGCGTTGGCTATCTGATTATAAGCATACTTTTAATCAGATAGTAGTATCAGTCTATAGAAAATGGTATATTTCTCCCCCATCGGTCTATACTATTTCTTGACAAAAGAGGTTGCGTACTACCATGTAGTTGTCCCCTATCACACTGCTCACAATAGCATAATGTGCATGATACCTGCAAACCCATAAAAACCGTCTAATACTGTTATTCCATTAAAAGTAGATAACTTTTAAAACAACCGTTTCACGGCCCCCCACTGCTAAACTGTGGGGATAAGTCGATACAGCATCTTATTCAGCAGACATTACCATAAACCACAGCATAACAAACGCAAAGGAGGGCTCCTATGAAGCAGCCGTGGAATATTCTTCTGTACATCCTATTAGGTGCTGTAGGGCTATGGCTATGTGCGATCCTGCTGCCTGTGCTCCTGCCCTTTCTGTTAGGTTATCTGATTTCCCGCCTCGCCGGGCGGTTCCGATCACGGAAATGGAATGATACGGTAGCAGGGATCTTCGGTGTGTCTGTGGTCTTTGTGCTCATAAGCGTTCTGCTATGGCTCATCCTTCGTTTCCTCCTTGCAGAAGGGCAGATCCTTGCCAAGAAGCTCCCTTCATTATTGGAGGAGCTGTCCCCTACTCTGGATCTGCTTTACAGCAAGCTCATTGCCGTTGCAGAACGACTGCCGGAGGGTCTGTCAGCACCGATGGCACAGTGGGTAGAGCGTCTCTTTACGGGAGGCAGTGTATTCTTAGGTTCTGTGTCCGAATGGCTCCTCAGCGGAGCGGCAGGGCTCCTGACCCGTATTCCCAATCTAATTCTGTTCATCCTGACCACCCTGCTGTCTGCTTACTTCTTTGCCATTGATCCCCGTGGGATCAGTAGCTTCTTCCGCAAGCACATGCCTCAGAGCCGGATGGGCAAGACTTCCGCCCTACTGCACCGCCTAAAGGGTGCAGTAGGAGGGTATGCGAAAAGTCAGCTTTATCTGTCTGCCGTAACCTTCGGTCTGTGTGCCTTAGGTCTGCTCCTGCTAAGGATCCCCAGAGCCTTCGTTTGGGCGATCCCCATTGCTGTGATCGATGCCCTGCCCGTCTTCGGCACAGGGATCATACTAATCCCCTGGGGGCTGTTGTCCTTCCTAAGGGGATACACCCGGTTGGGCATCGGGCTCCTGCTCCTGTACGGCGTGGTATCCATCATGCGGACCATTTTGGAACCACGTTTCCTGGGTAAGCAGATGGGTCTACACCCCCTGTTGACCCTGCTGAGTCTATATGGTGGCTTCCGGCTGTTCGGTGTGGCAGGGATGATATTGCTGCCTATCGGCGTGATGATGCTCAAGCAGGTGTATGACCTGTCATTGGATTTTTAATTGACAATCCTACAGAAGCATACTATAATGGATACAGAAAACTATCCTTATGTAGGAGGTCCGTTATGGAAAAGATTTTAGAAACTGCCCGTGCCGCGGCAACAGAATTGATCGAAAAGGCAAAGCTGGAAAAAGGGGATCTTGTGGTCATCGGCTGTTCTACCAGTGAGGTCTGTGGCAGCCGCATCGGCTCCGATTCCCGTCCCGAAGTCGCAGACGCCCTGTTTGATGTGCTGTACGATGTCTTTACCGAAGCAGGGATCTATCTGGCGGCACAGTGCTGTGAGCATCTTAACCGTGCACTGATCGTAGAGAGAGCTGCCGTTCCCTACCTACCCCGTGTCAATGTCGTCCCCCAGCCCAAGGCAGGTGGCTCCTTTGCCACTGCGGCATATCGCCGTTTTAGCCACCCTGTAGCAGTAGAGCATATCAAAGCAGATGCAGGCATGGATATCGGCGGCACACTGATCGGCATGCATCTCAAGGAGGTTGCCGTACCCCTGCGTCTGTCTATGGATCATATTGGGGATGCGCTTCTCCTTGCCGCCAGGACCCGTCCTAAATTCATCGGCGGTATCCGTGCCATCTACGACTCGGAGCTGTTGTAAGATGAGAGACATTCCCCTGTTCACTGCCACAAACGGCATGGCTACCTTGATCCTGCATGAGATCCCCTTCCGTGGAGATGCCTTTGTATGGATCCGCACAGTCTACGGCTCTGTAGAGGGTCTTATCAAGGAATGTGAGGGTTTCTGCAAGGCCGCAGGAGCGGATCGGGTATACTTCTCCGGGGAGCCGGACCTGTCTGCCTACCCGGTGTATGCCCGATTGATCTATCGCTGTGTAGAACGCAGCATTCTCCCCACCACAGAGGCAGTTGCTGTACCTGTAGAGTCCTCCGACCTATGGTTAGAGCAATATCGGCATGCTTTCCGCTCAGTTCCTGCTGCCCAATCCACACCCCCGGAGGACGGACGGTATGATATCCGCATGGATCAAGAGCAGATCGGCATCGGTCAGATCCAAGGAGGCATGCTCCTAAGTGTAGCATCCCTCCGTCCGGGAATGGGCGTACATTGTGTCAGTGCATTGGCAGCCCTCGGGCAAGGGTCCACACTACGGCTTGTCTGTGCAGAGGAAAATGCCCCTGCTATGAAGCTGTATGACAAGCTGGGCTTCTCCAGAGATGAGGTAAAGGAAGTCTGGTACACCCTAAAATAACGAAAAAATACTTGCATTTTCCCAAAATCCTGCTATAATATGGACGGAAATAAAAAATAAAGGAGTCTTGTTTATGCCTCTGGTAACAACTACCGAAATGTTCAAGAAGGCTTACGAGGGCGGCTACGCCATCGGTGCTTTCAACGTCAACAACATGGAGATCGTGCAGGGCATCACCGAAGCCTGCAACGAGACCCAGTCCCCCGTCATCCTCCAGGTTTCCAAGGGTGCCCGTGCATACGCCAACCACACCTACCTGACCAAGCTGGTAGAGGCTGCTGTCATCGAGAACCCCAACCTGCCCATCGCTCTCCATCTGGACCACGGCCCCGACTTTGAGACCTGCAAGAGCTGCATCGACGGCGGCTTTACTTCCGTTATGATCGACGGCTCCAGCCTCCCCTTCGAGGAGAACATCAAACTGGCTAAGCGCGTTGTAGAATATGCTCATGACCACGGTGTCGTAGTCGAAGCCGAGCTGGGTACCCTTGCCGGCATCGAGGACGAGGTCTGTGTCTCTGCTGAGGATTCTTCCTACACCCGTCCCGAAGAGGTCGAGGAATTCGTAGCCCGTACCGGCTGTGACTCCCTGGCCATCGCTATCGGCACCAGCCACGGCGCATATAAGTTCAAGCCCGGCACCAAGCCCCAGCTGAGCTTCGACGTTCTGCACGAAGTTGAGAAGAAGCTCCCCGGCTTCCCCATCGTTCTCCACGGTTCTTCTTCCGTTCCTCAGAACTACGTTCAGATGATCAACGAGAACGGCGGCGCTATGCCCGGCGCTATCGGTGTTCCCGAAGATCAGCTCCGCGAGGCTTCCAGATCCGCTGTTTGTAAGATCAACATCGACTCTGACCTCCGTCTGGCTATGACCGGTACCATCCGTAAGTTCTTCAACGAGCATCCCGACAAGTTCGACCCCAGAGAATATCTGAAGCCCGCTCGCGCTAACATCAAAGAGCTGGTTCGTCACAAGCTGGTCAACGTACTCGGCTGCAACGGCAAGGCATAATTTTTCGCTTCGCTCTCACCCCGAAACCTCGGTTTCGGGGTGTTTTTTCATGCTCCTTCCGCGGAGCATGAGCCCCTTACGGGGTTCGCGCAGAAAAGCGCGAATTTTTCTCGCTGATCCCTTGCGGGGCGAGAAAAACCGTAAAAGGTGTCTTTTGCCCGAAATGAATTCGGGCAGCGACGCATTTTAATTGTAGGAGTGTGGGGTAGCTTCGCTCTCACCCCGAAACCACGGTTTCGGGGTGTTTTTTCATGCTCCTTCCGCGGAGTTTCTCGCCTTCAGGGTGTTTTTTATCCTTTTTTCAAAAAAATATTGCAATCCACGCGCCGATGCGTTATACTGTAACAAAGAACAGCCGAAAGGACGGTCGTTACCATGAACAAAAAGTTTGCTAAAGATCTCAGTGCAGTCTTCACCTTTTTATTTCCTATCGTCTACATCGTCTTAGGGCTTTTGCTTTTGATTGTAGATGAGATCAACACCAAGGTTTTCGCCTACCTTTTGGGCATGGTGGCCATGGTATTCGGTGCCGCGCTGATCATTCAGTATTTCCTGCGCCGTCAGTATCTGGACGTGCACGCCTACGGCTTCTCTCTGGGTGCCTTTGCCGTGGTGATCGGTTTCTGTATCATGCTGGAATCCGACGCCGTTGCAGACAGCCTCACCATTCTTTTGAACCTTTGCATCATGCTCACTTCTCTCATTAAGGTGCAAAACGCCATTCAGCTGCGCTGTATCAAAAGCGTGATGTGGATCCCCATGCTGGTGGTCTCTTGCATCTTCCTGCTGTGCACCGTGCTCATCGCCACGGCCTTTGAGGGAGAAGTGCGGGACATCTTTACCTACGTCGTCTTGATCTGCGACGGTTTGGCAAGCTTTGCCGCCGCCATCCTGCTGAGAGTGGTCTTCCGCAACAAGGCCGCCGAAGGTGCAAGCAAGGCCATGGAGCCGGTAAAAGAATGAGTTTTTCCGAAGAAGCACAAAAAAAGCGCCGCTTTGCGGAGCTGGCAGAGCGGGCTTACACCACCGGGCGGTGCCTGTTCACTCCTTTCCTGGCTATGGACGAGGTGGACCTGCTGTTGCAATGCAAAAGCGAGGTGGAATACGCAGGGCTGACGCTGTTTGGCGGTAC
>JAZRGR010000205.1:0-8095 GCA_045644345.1 Faecousia sp.
TCAGCGAATCTTTTGTCCCAACTTTTCGGTTTGAAAAACTTGAAATACACAAAGTATTCCTGCGTTTTCCAAACCTCAATTTGGAACAAAATCTCTCGCCGATTGCTCTCGGCGATTTCATCAGAGCTTCCTTAGAAAGAAAAAGCTCCGCTCTTTTTTCCGTTGGAAAAGGAGCGGAGTTTTTATGCTAAATTCTTATAAAAGGGGGCAGTCTGTGGCTTCGGAATCATGGACTGCAATGCTCCATGAGCCGGCTTCGCACATAGTTACAGTAGTCCTCCTCATCTCCACAGGAATGGAGGAAGTACACATAGCACTGTGCCATGTAATATCTGACCGCCTCTGTGTTGCATGACCTGTGCTTCCGGTAGCCTCTTAAGAAGGCTTCTTGCTCCTCATGGGTTCTCAGGAATCTCTGCCCGGGGCGAAGGAATATGGCCCACGCAATATCAAAATCCCGATCCCCGTAGCCTGCAAGCTCAAAGTCCAGAACGGCACTGATATGATGATCCTTCCACAGGACATTGGCATAGTGGAAATCCCCGTGACAGAAGACTGTTTCGCTACCTGTAGGCTTACGGGCAAAGAAATCCTTCATACAGGACAGATCCAACTGTTCCAACAGATCCTCCGAAGGGCAATGGTAGAACCTTCTGTCAGCTTGAGGCCGGGCGGACAGAGTAAGGGAATGGATGCGGGCCAAGGTCTCTCCGTATTCCTCCATGTAGGTGAGGGAGGGCAGACCCTCATTATCACCCAGGATCACAGACAAACGGCGTCCCGGCAGTTCCTCTGTCACGGAAAAGCTCCCGTGATCATGATCCAGAACTTTTGGATAAATGGGGGAATCCAACCGGGATAGAATATTTACTTCGTTTTCGATGGCGGCATCCTTCCGCCGGGCAGATTTGATATAGACGGTGACAGGTTCACCCTTTACGGAGCCCTTTGCATGGAACACATCGTTTCCTGCATGGGGATAGCCCAAAATCTCTACCGGTCGGAAGGTGTTGTAGGGGAGTGTAAAGGGATCAACGGTTTCTCTCCATTTGGAAGGGTGGGTAAAGGTTGGCTCTGTGTATTCCATCGCGTGCCTCCTGATTCTGTATGCCTGCGTCCCGTAACACAGATGATATGTTCCGGGAGCAGACGATGGTTCCTATATGTGCAAATTTTGGACTGCCCTGTGCTATGCTACAATACCCGCTACAATGCAAGCTTCCTGTTTATCGTTCTGTTGATCAAGTCTGCACACGCCCCTTGCCTCTCCCCTTGGGAGAGGTGTCGCGAAGCGACGGAGAGGGTAAATTGCACCATCATCACTCGTACAAATTCCGTTATTGCGGATGCACTGCCATCCATGTTCGTAGGCAGTCGCGATGTGTCGTTCCGTGGCAGTATCGTAGCACGTACATATTAGTTATGTTAGGAAAAGTCGGGTAATAGTCGATAACATAGGAAATTTGTAGGATATTTCTTTTGAAATTTATACCATTGTATATTGTTACTCTTGCGGAACGACACAGGGTCGTTCCCTACGAACAAATTTGATTGTTTGTATGTTTCACACATAATGTCTACGGATGACGACAATTCCGTTTTCCCTCTCAGTCCCTTCGGGACAGCTCTCCCGGAGGGAGAGCCGAGAGCCCGGAGGAACGTCGGCGGACTGCTCGACAAATCGGAAGTTGGCGCTTTCAAGATTGGTATTTGGCTGAGAATTTAGGGATTTTTGTTTGGTGCAATGGAGAAGCTTTTTTCTGTTGGGGTAGGAGATTCAGCACCCACACAGTAGGTGATGAGAACGGTATTTTCATCTGTGAATGTTCCTGCTTTGATACAATCCGCTACCTTGGGGGAAGCATCGTCTAAGGGGATGCGATACGCGGCTTCCGTGGGGCTGAAGATATTCTGCAGGCTGACGCTGTGCTTTTGATCCTCGTACATTCCGCATAGAACATAGGGACCCTGTGCATCCAATACATAATGGAAGGTGTCCGAGACAAGGCCCTTTTCCACATCGCAGAATACCGCCCAATTGGTGGACCGCCCGGTTCCTGTTTGTGTTACCAGACCATAGACCCCGGGAGAGACCTCCCAAATCTCCGGCATCCGACTGGTGCATTCGATCCGGTAGAGGACATTTCCCCCTTGATCGTAAACCGTATAGGTGCGGAGGAAGCCGTTACGGGCGATTTTGATATTGGGAGATTGGTCTGAAGGGGCTTCTGTTGAAATTTCTACCAGAACCGCTTCTTCCGGGGAGAAATAGGCTTCCAAGCTACTGCTGAGGCCGGAGGCCCACATGGCTCGTTCAAAGGAAATGTCCTTTATATTGCTCAGATATACATAGGTGGTATCTGCCTTTGCATTGGGCATCCGTCCGGTAATGACCAGGCGGTACTTGTAGATGTAGCCATGATATTGGTAGGTTCCGTCACTGTTCTCATAGTAGGTCCTAAAATTCCCATGGATGGTCTTGAGGGAACCGGAATCGAAATAGCCGTCTTCCGGTTTGGCGATCCATCCGGAAGCAAAGGGGGTATCATGGAATTCCAATGATTGTATGATACCTCCATGACAAATAGCCCAGAGATATCGACCGTCATCCAAAGGAAACTCGCAAACAGCGCCACGTGCCGTTTGATAGGCGGTACATTGCGGATCAATCGAACATAGAACTACTGCCTTAGATTTTCCTACAGTAATATTAGAAAAATCCTCCAAAGAAAACACCTCATTATTACTTCGCTCTGATGAAGTATTGTTTACCGCAAAGGGAGAGCCCAAGCCCTGTTCGCCCCAATAGTCAATATCTTGCGTATCGCTGAAAATGACGATATTCCCATCCTCAACTGCCATGGTCAAATAGGTTTCCTCATTTGTATCCTTTCGTGCCAATATTCCTTGACCATCCTCGGTGATTGCAAAGCGTAATGTTGTCCATGGACAGGTGAAAATGTTGAAATATTCCGGTTCTCCATTTTCATAAGCAGTGATGGAGAATGTGAAGATCCCTGAGGTAGGGCCGTAACCCATAAAATAATGCTCTTCTTTTCCGTCACCGTCTATATCGAAGATTCCTTCATCAATGACTGTGTATACGCGGATAGTGTCAGCCCAAAACAGCTCGTTGAGGTTTTCCTTATATGCATCGTCGATCACATAATGATGGCTGGAATGGGGCATGGTCACGGGAACCAGGGTAATATCCTCTTTGACTGCTAAACCTTCTTCCAAATAGTAATCGATAATGGCTCTCATTTCATCCAAGCTTGCAGGATTCTGATGGAGATCCCAAATCTCTTCTTTGGTATAGTTCCGATTGACTCCCGGGAGCACACCGCAGGAATAGGAGCCTTCTGCCATCTGCCAAATATAAACCTCCAAGCCCTTAAAGGTGCCTAAATCGAAATACTCCGGGAATTTGGATTTCAGGGATGCAATATCCGTTGCATCCGACGAAATGGTAGGAATTTGTACGGCAGGCTCACGCACATTGTAGCTTGCAATATATCCGTAAACCTCTTTCGCCTTTTCCGGTTCAATGACCTTGTAGCTCAGGGTGGGCTTTACATTGTTGTTAATCCAAACAGCGGTAAAATCAATATTAAAGTGAATAGATAGCCCTTCCAAATTAGGGAGGGTAGAACGCTCTTCTTGGTCCTTTGTTTGCAAAATAATGGTGAAACTCTTGCTACGGTCTTCAGATCGGCTGCGGGAGATTTCTTCCTTGGAGGTTTTTAGATTTGCAAGATCTTGCAACAGATCATTGCTGACTTGCCCGGCACGCAGATAACCGGAATCGCTGTGAGTCCAAACACAAGTTATGTTTTCCATTGTATCTGTGAGGGAAATAAATTCCAGGTTCTCCAAGGTGCCCAGCTTGCCGGGGACGGGATCCGTGAGGAAGCAGACAGCCAAAACAACACTTGCCAAGATTCCTACTACGAGAATCCAGAAAGCAGGCTTTTTGTAGCTGAGTACGGATTTTACTCTGTCTTTCACTCCCACCTCACCGAAGGCAAGGGGACAGGAGGCAATCATTCTTCTGCCCACGCTGCAATGGAGCAGTGCCTGGGAGTAGTCTGCCCGTTCTTCTACAGACAGATCTTTTACGACCCTTTCATCACAGGCCAGTTCAATATCTCGGCACAGGAGTACATAGGCAAGCCACAAGAGAGGATTGAACCAATGAAGGGCAAGAATGGCAAAGCCAAGGGGCTTCCACCAATGATCCCTCCTGCGAATGTGGGCTTCTTCATGGGCGAGCACATGGAGCATTTCCGAACCCGTCATAGCAAAGGGTAGGTAGATCTTGGGACGGATCATGCCAAGGACAAAGGGAGAGGCAACGGCCTCACTCTGATAAATGTGATCCCGGAGCAAAACTGCTGTGGAGATTTTCTTTTTCACCCGGAGATAACTGATGGTTCCGTAGACAGTTAGGGCGAAAATACCGACGACCCATACAACGGAAGCAATGGGGATCCAAATCTGTAAGGGATTCGCACTGTCTCCCGGATCGGGAGCAAAGGTCTCTCCGATAATGGGGTTGATGCTGTTATTTACTGCAGGGATCCCGGTGTAGATCTGGGGAACGGTATCCATCATAATGCCGGGAGAAACGGTTTGGGCACTGGGGATCAGGCTCACCTTGCTCTCAATGGTGAAGGGGCAGATCAGACGAATGGCAACCACCGCCCACAGGAGGACGGTGATCCACTTGGGAGCTTTCTTTAGGGCAAAGCGCAGAATTAGCACCGCAAGAACGATCCAGCTTGCGGAGATACTCATGTTGACAACAGACAGGAAAAACTCACTCATAAAGCTCCTCCTTTCCGGTAACGGTCGATCATCTCCTGTACAGCATCGATCTCAGCATCTGAGATGTTTCTGTGTTTGGTAAAGGCGGCAATAAAGGCAGGCAGAGACCCTTCAAAGGTCTTGTCAACCATTTCGTTCAGTTCCGATGCCTGTACCTGATCCTTACTTACAAGGGAGGTGACCACGGTGTTCTCGTTCTTCAGCACACCACGCTCCGACAGCTTCTTGATGACGGTATAGGTGGTGGTAGGCTTCCAGCCCAGACGCTCCTTGCACAGCTCCACCAGCCTTCCGCTCTTGATCGGCTCGTTCTCCCATAGGATCAGGCAAAAACGGTATTCACTCTCAAAAATCTTAGGTGTGTCCATACATAATCCTCCTTGCTCGCAATGACTCTATCGCAATAGAGTCTACATACACTCTATCACGATAGAGTCATTCTGTCAAGTCAGAAATGAAATTATTTACAAAACAGTCAAAAAGTCAAATTCCGATTTATCGAGCAGTCTCGATGTTCCACCGGGCTCTTGGCTCTCCCCTTGGGGAGAGCTGTCCCAACGGGACTGAGAGGGGAAATGGCATTATCGCCACCCGTAGGCATTTTGGGTGAAACGTACAAACAATCAAATTTGTTCGTAGGGAACGACCCTGTGTCGTTCCGCAAGAGTAACAATATACGATGGTATAAATTTCAAAATGAAATGTCCTACATATTTCCTATGTTATCGACTATTACCCGACTTTTCCTAACATAACTAATATGTACGGGCTACGATACTGCCACGGAACGACACAGGGTCGTTCCCTACGAACATGCATGGCAGTGCATCCGCAAAAACGGAATTTGTACGGGTGACGATGGTGCAATTTACCCTCTCCGTTGCTTCGCGACACCTCTCCCAATGGGAGAGGCAAGGGGCGTGTGCAGACTTGATCAACTGCTCGATAAATCGGGAATTTGACCGATTGAATGAGCGATGGGAATCTTCCGACTTGGGGACAGAGAGAGTTTCGCAGCTGTGTAAATAGGATAAAGAAGAAGCTAAGCGACAGAAGTATCTGCCGGTTTTTTATGGGTTGATTTTGGGGTTCATTCTCCACAAGCGTGAAATTCTTGGCAATTTGATCCTCTTGGGCCTCGTAGGGGAACTCTGTGCTCTCGGGCTTAACACTGCGGAACAGCTCGGTCATTTCATCCATGGAGCATTCGGCAAGGAGGTTAAACAGATATTCACCGTTGCTCCAGTACCAATGACATCCGCATCGTGGTGGTTATGTAGGATGTGCAGGGCAACGAAATACATTTGTTTCTGATAGGCTTCTACAATAGCCTCAAAGTTATGGTCGGTCACATCATCCCTCCTTTCTGTGGTTTAAGAGCTCTCACTTATATAGACAAGGGTAGCGACCCAAAACGGACAACTTTGCCGGAAAAATGATTGCTGTGAGAGAATGGACTTATATGATTTACATTGACTTTTCGATTCTCACCCAATATACTATATTTATTGGACATAAACGGAGGTAAAATCATGAATATTACAAATTGGATCGTTGCACATTTTAGCCCCACCGGGGGGACGAAGAAGGTGGCAGATGCCATTGCAGCGGGCTTTGCTACCCCTGTTGCAGAGGTGGATCTGACCAAGGCTGTTCCTGCCATGACCCCGACAGAGGGAGAGGCTCTTATGGCGGTGCTCCCCGTGTACGCAGGCCGCGTGCCCAAGATCGCACTGGAGCGGCTGTCTGCCATTCAGGGGCGGGGACATAAGGCGGTTGCAGTAGTGGTCTATGGCAATCGGGAGTTTGACGACGGCTTGCTGGAAACCAAGAATGCTCTGGAAGCGCAGGGCTTTACGGTGATCGCAGGAGCGGCATTTATTGCAGAGCACTCCATTGTGCGGTCTGTTGCCGCCGGTCGTCCCGATGCCGAGGATGAGAAGATCGCTCGTCAATTTGCCGCAGACATTATGACCAAGGCAGAGACCCCTGCACCCATAACCGTCCCCGGGAATGACCCCTATGTAGAGCCCCATGGCTCTGCCTTCCATCCCGTTGCAGGCGAGGGCTGTGTGTCCTGCGGTCAGTGTGCCGAGGGTTGCCCTGTAGGAGCCATTCCTATGGATGCGCCCAATACCACCGACAACGCTATGTGCATCAACTGTCTGCGCTGTATGCAGGTCTGCCCTGTAGGGTGCCGCAGCTTGCCTGCACCCTTCCTGGACTTTGTGACCAAGCTGTTGGCGGAGAATGCCGCAGGCTACAAGAAGCCCACCATCATTCTGTAAAGTGTAGGAGCAAAATGCACTTTTTGTGATTGACATTTGGGAGGGAATCGTGTATACTGTAGCAGAAGTAAATATTCCGTTTGAGTGCCTGCGGAGGCGGTAACAGTCCCGTAGGAGAATAGAAAACCGGGTGAGATTCCCGGACGGTACCGCCACTGTAAGCGTGGAGGCACTGTGGAAGGCGAAAGCCGGTCATTGGCGTAAGCTGAGAAGGCCCCACAGAGCTGATGATCCGCAAGTCAGGAGACCTGCTCAAGCGTCGGTAGCACCGGGTTCTGCACGTACGGAACGGGTGCCTTGTGTTGCAGGAATACGGCTGCGGCGATCTGTTTGGATCGTCGCAGTCTTTTTTGCAACACGGTCCAATGGAATATTTTCTTATCGATACAAATCGGTGATCCGGTGAAAATCCGGAACAACCGTACATTGGTGTATTTGGCATCGGCCATAAGTCAGAGAGCCGTTTGTATCGATTGGGTTTTCACACTTTGACAGGAGAGTGCAGCCTAATTTATCCCGATATTCGGATAGATAGGCTGTACTTTTTTGTTTCTGTGGGACCACATTATGACAGAATAGGAGGGATGCAAGTGACACCTGAAGAAAAGAAGTCCTGGGCGGAGGACCTTCTGCGTTGCAAGTGCAAGGAATTAGGGCGACTTCCCACGAAAAAAGACTTCGACAGTGCAACTTGCTCCCGGATCAAGGCGTGTCTTGGTCCATGGCCACGTGCATTGGAGTCAGCCGGGTTAAAGCAACCCAAAGATAAGTCCAACGAGGCAGTATAGTGTACTGCCTCAAACCATTCATGCGGATAGAAGTCAAATGTTCTATCGGCAGTTAGGGAAACTCTGAATAAATAGCCGTCGGCACTCAGCGAATCTTTTGTCCCAACTTTTCGGTTTGAAAAACTTGAAATACACAAAGTATTCCTGCGTTTTCCAAACCTCAATTTGGAACAAAATCTCTCGCCGATTGCT
>JAZRGR010000206.1:0-8712 GCA_045644345.1 Faecousia sp.
CAGGTCGCCCCTACGGTGTTATACGATAAACAGCTCGCTAAATCGAAGTTTAAACAAATGATGCCCCCTACAAGACACAAGGGAACGACGAGGGCGTAGCCTTGCCGGGAGGGGACCCGGGGAGGACGGTTCTGATCCGGGGAACAGAGTCGCGAAACTGCCGGGGTTGCGAAAGGATCATGTTTCAGTGCCTCCCCGGGTCGCTTCTTTGGTTCCTTTCTTGTCGACACAAGAAAGGAACGCCCCCCGCAGGGAAGCAGACTTCCGCCCTGCATGGCACGGTGCATAAAGGCGCAGAGCCCGATTACGAACCACACATAAACAGCTCGATAAATCGGAATTCAATCTCATGGACAAAAGGAAAACCGCTTCCCGGAGTCGGGAAGCGGTTAGGTGTGAGATTACATCAAAATCAGCTCTCGGTGATCTCCAGAACCTCCATGGGGCATACCTTAACGCAGATGCCGCAGGCAATGCACTTGGAAGCAGAAGCCATGCCGGGCTCGCAGACCATGACCCCGAAGGGGCAGGCAGCCTTGCACTTGCCACAGCCGATGCAGAGCTTCTTGTTGATCATGTAAACACCGGTCTTGGGATTCTGGGTGATGGCACCCTGCTCGCAGGCAGCTACGCACTTGCCGCACTGGATGCAGGTCATGGGACGTACCTTGCCTGCACGCTCTACGATCTGAACGCAGGACTTGTCCTCATGGAATTCCTTGTAGAAAGCCTGGGAACAGGCACGGACGCACTCCAGACAAGCCATGCACTGGGAACCCTTTTTAACTGTAAGCTTTTTCATAATAATACCCCTTTATGTATCATTTTTATATTACCTACTCATTATATCAAAAATTCTGAGAAAATCAATAGTCTGACTAAAATCTTTCCTTCGCCTTTGATTTTTTTAAAAATTATGATATAATGATACTATATAGCAGATTGTGTTGCAAATATCACATGATGATTTTCTTTTTTCGCATATAATATCAGTATAAAAACACCTAATCATACAAGGAGGAACAAAAGATGTCTATTGCAATCATTACTCAAGAAAATTTCCGTTCCGAGGTTTTGGAAGCCAAGGAGACTGTTCTCCTGGATTTCTGGGCTCCCTGGTGCGGTCCCTGCCGGATGCTCATGCCCCTCATCGAGGAGATCGCCGCAGAGCGTCCCGATATCAAGGTGGGCAAGATCAATGTAGATGACAACCCCGACCTCGCCTCGGAGTTCGGCGTTATGAGCATCCCCACCCTGATCGTCATGAAGGACGGCAAAGCTGTCAATCAGGCCGTAGGCGGTCGCTCCAAGGCAGCGATCCTGTCTATGCTGTGATGTCCCCATGTCCCGTGGAGCTGTCCCGAACAGCTCCACGGGATTTTTGCACAGAGAGACAAATTTCAAACAGCGCGATAAATCGGGAAATATGCTCGCCCGTTGACAAAGGCATGGGGATTCGTTTATAATAATATCTGCTGAATAAGTCAAAACGGCTGTTTTAAGCCGTTTTGCAGGTTTACAGCCATTATAACACTGTGTTATTTCCAACGAGTATCTTGATGCTCGTTGGAAAGGTGCAAGTTTTTTGCGGTAAAACTGCAAAAGCCTTGCACCCGAGCAACGCAAAACAGTCCCGAAAGTCTTGGCTTGCAAGGCTCCTTGCGTTGTTCAGCACACATTATAATCTTCCTGAAAATGCAAAAATACGGAGGTTTCTTATGTTTGATTTTACAACAATTATGGACCGCAAGGGTATGGATGCCATTGCAGTTGACTGTGTGGGACGGATGGACGGGTTTGCACCGGGCGCACCTAAGGAGGGCTTTGATGTGATCCCCATGTGGGTCGCAGATATGAATTTCCCCACTGCCCCATCCATTGTAGAAGCTGTGTCCACCCGTTTGGCACATCCCGCCTACGGATATTTTCAGCCCCGAGAGGAATACTATGACAGTATCATCCGTTGGCATCGGGATCGGAACGGTGTAGAGGGCCTGACTCCGGAGGCTATCGGCTACGAAAACGGTGTCTTGGGCGGTCTGATCAGTGCCATGAATGTGCTCTGCTCCCGTGGAGATCATGTCCTCGTCCATTCCCCCACCTACATTGGCTTTACCCATTCCCTGGAAAACAGCGGCTACCATATTGTCCACAGTCCCCTAATTAAGGACGAGGACAATATTTGGCGTATGGATCTCAAGGACATGGAGGACAAGCTAAAGACATACGATATCCATACTGCCATCTTCTGTTCCCCTCACAACCCCTGTGGCAGAGTCTGGGAGCCATGGGAGATTCGGGCGGCAATGGATCTCTTTGAACAGTACGGTGTCAAGGTTATTTCCGACGAGATCTGGTCGGATCTCATTTTAGAAGGATACAAGCACACCCCTACCCAGAGTGTATCCTCCTATGCCCGAATGAACACCGTTGCTCTCTACGCTCCCTCCAAGACCTTTAATTTAGCAGGTCTCATCGGCAGCTACCATATCATCTATGACCCCATTCTCCGCAGTAGGGTGCGGAAGGAGAGCAGTCTATCCCACTATAATTCCATGAATGTCCTGTCCATGTATGCCCTTATGGGTGCCTATACCCCTACCGGGGAAGCCTGGTTGGAGGAGCTGCGCAAGGTTCTAACCCACAACATCGACTTTGCCTGTGAGTACATCCGCAATCACTTCCCCGGTGTGGAATGTGTCCGCCCCCAGGGGACCTATATGTTGTTCTTAGACTGCACAAAGTGGTGCAGGGACAAGGGCATTGACATAGACGAGGTAGAGAAACGAGCCTGGTCTGTAGGTGTCGCCGTACAGGATGGGCGGATGTTCCACGGTCCCTGCCACCTGCGACTGAATCTCGCCCTGCCCAAGATCCGTGTAGAAGAAGCCTTCCGCCGTCTCTCTTCCTACGTATTTGTATAAAGGAGCCGATCCATGCAATACTTTATCACTTTTCTGGAGGGGATCATCACCTTCCTGTCCCCCTGTTTACTTCCCATGCTCCCTGTTTACATCTCCTACTTTGCAGGAGGCGGCGAGAGGAACAGCCGACGAACCGTCGTAGCCGCTCTGGGCTTTGTTACAGGCTTTACGCTGATGTTTGTGGCCATGGGCGCCCTTGCCGGAACTGTTGGCAGCTTCCTGCGGCAGTACCAGGGATGGGTCAATCTTGTTTCCGGCATCATCGTTATCTTCTTCGGTCTCCACTTTCTCGGTGTTTTCCGGCTGAACCTGTTCCGCGGCGGTCACATGGTAAAAAGGGGGAGCGTGGGCTTCTTCTCTACCCTGCTATTCGGCATAGTGTTCTCTGTAGGCTGGACTCCCTGTGTAGGTGCCTTCTTAGGCTCTGCTCTTATGCAGGCCTCACAACAAGGTAGCACCCTCGTAGGTATGGGTATGCTGTTGTGCTATTCCCTGGGCATGGGGCTCCCCTTCCTCCTCAGTGCTATTGTCATTGATCGACTGAAATCCGCTTTCGACTGGGTCAAGAGACACTACCGCCTCATTAACATCATCAGCGGCTGTCTGCTGATCCTGGTCGGCATCCTGATGGCAACCGGGCTTCTGGGCAGACTCCTTTCCTTGGAGGTATTTTCATGAAAAACAAAGCCCTCACCATATCTGCATTCGCACTGATCGGTCTGCTGCTGATCGCCGTTCTGCTATACAAGAATCTGAGTCCCGACTTTAGCCCGGAGCAGCTCTCCACCATGCATCCCACCACCCGGGCTACGGAAGTCACCACCGTCCCTACAACGATCGCTCCCACCGAGAGCACCCTCCCCACCGAGGAAATAGCTCCTACAACGGAGCTCCCTCTTGCACCGGACTTTACAGTCTATGATGCGGACGGAAACGCCTACAAGCTCTCTGACTTCCGTGGCAAACCCGTAGTACTAAACTTCTGGGCAAGCTGGTGCGGGCCCTGCAAAATGGAAATGCCCGATTTTAACACCACCTATGGAGAACTGGGCGACGAGCTCCATTTCCTCATGGTCAATATGACCGACGGCTCCCAGGAGACCTTCGAGAGTGCATCCTCCTTTATAGCAGACAGCGGCTACACCTTTCCCGTCTACTATGATACGAGCTACGAGGCGGCCATTGCATACAGTGTCTATTCCCTGCCTACCACTTATTTTATCGATCAAGAGGGTCATGCCATTGCCCAGGCTACCGGTGCCATCGATGCAGAAACCCTACAACGGGGTATTGATATGATCTATCCCGTATCAGAATGAAAGATCCCGTCGGCAATCGCCCACGGGGTCTTTGTTCAAGAAACAAGCTTATTCTTCCTCGCGGAACAGGGGCATGCTCATACAGCGAGGACCTCCGCGTCCACGGGAAAGCTCACCGCTGGGGATCTTGAGGACACGGATGCCCTCATCCTCCAGGATGCGGTTGGTCACATAATTACGGTCATATGCAATAATGGTGCCGGGCTTAATGCACAGGGCATTGGAGCCGTCATTCCACTGCTCTCTCTGAGAGGCGATCGCATCTCCGCCGCCGCAACGGATCAGCTTAACCATATCCACACCGCAGGCTTCTCCCAAGACACGCTCGGGGCTCTGCTTGCACTGGCGGATCTTTATCCCGGTCTTGCCGGGAGTCAGCTCAAAGATCTGCAGATACTCCAATATAGAGGGATGGATCAGGAACTTATCCCGATCTACCTGAGTCAGAACCGTATCCAGATGCATAAAGGCTCTGCGACTGGGAATATCCATAGCAAGAACCCGACGGATCCCCGATGCCTCGTCTGCAAAAATATTGGTAGCGAGTCTCTCAATGGCTTCCGGCATGGTCCGCTGGGAAATACCTACTGCAATGGTGTCCCGGCTAAGATTGAGAATGTCTCCACCCTCCAAAGAGAAGGGTTCCTCCGGTGTAAAATAGAAGGGTACACACCCGGCAAAATCCGGGTGATAATGGAGGAAATAATCGGAATAAATGGTCTCACGATTCCGCGTCTGGGAGTACATCCGATTGACTGTGGCACCATGACCGATAGATGCAAAGGGGTCCCGGGTAAAATACAGATTGGGGATCGGGTCCAGTATAAAGTGATTCCGCCCCCGTCCCAGCATGGTTAAGGATCGGCCGCTCTTACGGGGTAGCTCATCAAAGCGGACACCCGTCATGGTCTTAAGGACCATCTCCTCTACCGGCAGAGCCAGTAGCAATGCCGCAAGCTCCTTCCGATAAGCCTGTGCCGCCGCACCGCTGCGAGAAATAAACTCTTGGACAAACTTTTCCTGCAAACCACGAGAGGACATTAAGGTCTGGGCTGTCAGATCAGACAGATAGACAACCTCCACCCCCTGATCCCGCAGGATCTGAGCAAAGCAGTCATGCTCCTGCTGAGCTCCCTGTAAATAGGGAATGTCATCAAACAACAGACGCTCCAGAGCATTGGGAACCAATTGCTCCAGCTCCTTGCCCGGACGATGCAGCATCACTTTCTTTAAGGGTTCGATCTCACTTCTTACATTGATTGCCATAGGAATCCCTCTCATTTTCTATAAATCGTAGCATTGGGAGGCAGGAGCCCTTTATCGAGCTTTCCTGTTCCGTCATGAACTTATTATTTTTAGTGTATCATATTTTTGGAGTAAAATCAATTCTTTTCTGATTTTACTGTTACCAACTCTGCTTCTACGCCGTCTTCCCGCAGAGCCGTGGGGATCACGGTGCAGAGAGCATTATGCAGGTTCTCTCCACGGGCATAGACCTTGACCCCGTTCATGGCATGCCCGGTGAAATACTCTCCTTCTGTCTGTTCAAAAAGGACCTCCTGCTCCTTACCCAGCATAGCCGTATCATAGGCATACCGTAGCTCTGCGGCAACCCGGGCTCCCTGTGCTGCTCGCTGTGCCTTCTCGCCCTTGAGGATCTGTCCGGGCATGGCTGCAGCCGGGGTTCCGTCTCGCTTGGAGTAGGGGAAAATGTGCATAGCGGCAAAGCCGCACTTTTTAGCAAAATCCAGAGACTCCTTCAGTTCCTCCTCTGTCTCTCCGGGGAAACCTACGATCAGATCCGTAGTAATGGCACAACCGGGGAAATACCGATTCAGCAGCTCCACACTCTCATAATAGCGAGCACTGTCATACTTGCGCCGCATACGCTTCAGCACCGCGTCACTACCACTCTGTAGACTGAGATGGAATTGGGGGCAGAAATTCTCATACCTCTGCATCACACGGCAGAATGCCTCATCAATGATCCTGGGCTCCAGAGAGCCAAGACGAATACGCACACCCGGTGCCGCCTTACAGATCGCTTCACAGAGCTGTGTAAAGGTCTGACCGTTCTTAAGATCCCACCCCCAGGATGCGATCTCAATACCCGTAACCACGATCTCCCGATATCCCTGTTCTGCCAGACGGATCGTGTCCTCTACAGCCTGCTCCAAGGGCAGGGATCGGACAGGACCGCGGGCATATGGAATAATACAGTAAGAGCAAAAGTTACTGCAACCGTCCTGGACCTTTAGCATAGCGCGGGTGCGCTCCGACAGCCCTCCTGCAGGGAGTCTTTCAAAGTTGCGACGTCGCAGTGCCTGATCCACCTGCACCAGTTGTTTATCCCGCTGTGCCTGAAGCAGGAGCTGTATAAATGCCTCTCGCCCGGCACTGCCACTGATCACATCCACCCCTAATGCCGTGACCTCCTCTGTGCTGATCTGGGCATAGCAGCCACAGACCCCGATCACAGCGTTAGGGTGTTCCCTGCGGATCCTGCGGATCAGAGTACGGTTCTTACGATCCGCCACTGCAGTCACAGTACAGGTATTGATGATATACAGATCACAGTCCTCCTGTGATATTTCGTGTCCCAGAGCTATAAGCTGTTGTTCCATAGCCTGGGTCTCGTACTGGTTCACCTTGCATCCAAGAGTGTAACATTGAAACTTCATGATTCTCTCCAAAATTTCTGTCAGTATAGTCTTAAAAATTGAACAAAACACGTATTGCTTTTTTGTGCAAAAAAGCAGTATAATAGGTGTGATATTGGCAGACCCATGCAGCAGGAGCTGAGGCAGGTGCCCTTCTCCTCTATTGTATCAAGTTTTTGCTTGATTGTATAGACCCAAATTTCCGCAATTCCATTTCGGAGGACTGATTATGACCATTCGTTTAGCATCTGTCAGCGATGTACGTGAATTTGTTTCCCTGGCAACCACCCAGCCCTACCCCGTCCTTGTAGCGGACGGAGATCGATTTGTCAATGCAACCAGCTTCATGGAAATGTTCACCTTGGATTTCTCCGAACCCCTTCGGCTAAGCATCGCCGAGGAGAACCTGGAGGAGTTCCGCACGGCTGCAGGCAAATTTATCGCCACTGCCTAAATCGATCAGTGCATACTTGCCCCCTTCGCTTCATACTCTGTAGGGATATGAAGCGGAGGGATTTTTTATGAAGAAATGGATCGCCCTATTGTTAGCACTGGTTCTCTTAACATCCTCCCTGCCCTACGCGAAGGGTGCGGAGCCGGACATTCCTGCACCGTCTGCCATCTTAATAGATGCCGCTACAGGAACCGTATTGTATGAGAAAAACGCCCACCAAAGATTAGCACCTGCCTCTGTAACCAAGGTCATGACGCTCCTGCTCATTATGGAGGCTCTGGACAATAATCGGGTCTCCTGGGATGATCGGGTCACTGCCTCCCCGGAAGCCGCAGCCAAGGGTGGCAGCCAGATCTACCTGGAGCCGGGGGAGCAATTATCTATGGACGAAATGATCAAATCCGTTGTGGTCAGCTCTGCAAATGACTGCGCTACCGCCCTGGCTGAGCATGTAGCAGGCAGCGAGGCTGCCTTTGTAGATAGGATGAATGCACGGGCAGCAGACTTGGGCTTGCAGGACACCCACTTTGTGAATTGTACCGGATTAGATGATCATCCCAACGCAGCGGAGCATCTGACCAGTGCCTACGATCTGGCTATGATCTCTCGGGAGCTTCTCAGACATGATCGGATCCGCAATTACACCACCATTTGGACGGATACGGTACGGGACGGAAAATTCGGTCTGTCCAACACCAACAAGCTGGTTCGGTTCTACGAGGGAACCACCGGATTAAAAACAGGCTATACCTCCGCTGCAGGGCATTGTTTGGCAGCCTCCGCACTGCGAGAGGGAATGGAGCTCATCGCTGTGGTCCTGCACTGTAATTCCTCTGTAGACCGCTTTGAATCTGCCAAGACCCTGCTCAATCATGGTTTTGCCAATTACGCTCTGGTAACTGTGGAGCCTCCCGAAGTCCTCCGCCCCCTGCAGGTCTCTCTGGGTGAGCAAGATCTGGTAACCCCCATTCTGCGAGAGACCTCCCCCATTCTCGTGGATAAGGCCGATCTTCCCACGATCACAAAAGCCGTTGAGCTGACCGAAGCCCCGGAAGCACCCGTTACACGGGGGCAGGTGCTGGGGTCCATGACCATTTCTGCAGGAGACCGTATCCTTGCCCGGATCCCCATTGAGGCAAGCACCACCGTCAACCGCCTGACCCTGTGGCAAATGACCCTCCGTCTCCTGAAAAAAATGTGCATGGCAGGTTAGTAAATTCCGATTTATCGCTCCCTTCGGTCGCGTAAATCGGAATAATGGAAAATGGAAAATGTATAATGTAAAATTTCGGTATCCCTTCGGGATGGATTTAAAATAGAGCAACATATTGTCGATACAATCTGTGGTATTTCCA
>JAZRGR010000207.1:0-8695 GCA_045644345.1 Faecousia sp.
CACAGGGGCAGTGCGCCGGCGTAACGCTCGATCAGGTAAGCCAGGGTACGCTCGTAGCAGCCCAGAGAAGTGCGGTGGATGATATAGGGGGTCTTCTTCTGGCCGTCAGCGTCGGTGTATTCCATACCGAACTTCTGAGCCAGCAGCATATCGATCTGAATGGTGACGATGGTATCTTCCTTGCCGAAGACGTTCTTATACTGGATGTCCAGCTTGGGGCCGTAGAAGGCGGGCTCGTCGATGCCGATCTCGTACTTGACGCCCAGGTTGTCCAGGATCTCACCCATGACACGCTGTGCCTCTTCCCACTGCTCTGCGGTACCCTCGTACTTAATGCCGGCACGGGCAGGATCCCACTGAGAGAAACGGAAGGTGCAGTTCTCCAGCATGCCTACGGTATCCAGGCAGTACTTTGCCAGGTCCAGGCATTCCTTGAACTCTTCTTCCAGCTGTTCGGGACGGAGGACAATGTGACCCTCGGAAATGGTGAACTGACGGACACGGATCAGACCGTGCATCTCACCGGAATCCTCGTTACGGAACAGAGTAGAGGTCTCGCCCAAACGCATGGGCAGATCACGGTAGGAGCGGGCACGATTCAGATAGACCTGATATTGGAAGGGGCAGGTCATGGGACGCAGAGCGAAGCACTCCTTGCCCTCATCGTCGGGGTCACCCATAATGAACATACCGTCACGGTAATGATCCCAGTGACCGGAGATCTTGTACAGATCGCTCTTAGCCATGAGGGGGGTCTTGGTGAGGGTGTAGCCGCGCTTCTGCCCCTCATCCTCTACCCAACGCTGCAGGAGCTGAATGACTCTTGCACCCTTGGGCAGGAGAATGGGCAGACCCTGTCCGATAGACTCTACGGTGGTGAAGAACTCCAGTTCGCGTCCCAGCTTGTTGTGGTCACGCTTCAGTGCTTCTTCCTGCTGCTTGAGGTAAGCTTCCAGCTCTTCCTTGCTGGGGAAGGCTACACCGTAGATACGCTGGAGCATCTTGCGGTTGGAGTCGCCTCTCCAATATGCGCCACAGCACTGGGTCAGCTTGAAGCCGTTATGCTTAATACGACCGGTGTGATCCAGATGAGGACCGGCACACAGATCAGTAAAATCTCCCTGGGTATAGAAGGAGATAACGGCATCCTCCGGCAAATCATTGATCAGCTCGACCTTGTAGGGCTCGCCCAGGCTCTCCATATAGGCCACAGCCTCGGCACGGGGCTTTTCGCTCCGTTCCAGACGGAGACGCTCCTTAATGATCTTCTTCATCTCTGCCTCGATGGCATCCAGATGCTCACGGGTGAAGGAGAAGTCGGAATCAAAGTCATAGTAGTAGCCGGTATCAATGGAAGGACCGATCGCCAGCTTGACATTGGGGTACAGACGCTTGACAGCCTGTGCCATCACGTGGGAACAGGTATGCCAGTAGGTCTTGCGGTAGGACTCGTTTTCAAAGGTGTACAGATTTTCTTCGGACATGGTGTTTCCTCCTTTAGTATTGAGGGGTAAATAAAAAACTCACCCCTGAAATGATTCAGGGGTGAGAGAATACTCCCACGGTTCCACCCTGCTTGCTCCCCCATTACGGAGTGCCGCTCTTTGGCGCGGTTACGGGCGCACCCGTCTTTCCTTACTGTGAGTTCGGGAAAGCAGCTCGGAAGGGGTTCGGCTACAGAAGGATCATAGGGACTCACACCAACCGTCCCCATCTCTGAATGGTCCGTTTTCTGCGTCGTTCTTCGTCATCGCCTTTGTGGTTGCCCATATCATAGCACTTTTTACCCCGGTTGTCAAATGGTTTCTTTAATTTGTTATTATGTTAACTAAATTGTTACCAATGTAACGGAAAACAACAACATATTGTGCATTTCAACCCGTTTTTACATATTTTTTGCGGATCAATTGATTTACATAATTTTCTTAAAAGTTTACATAAAAGTGCCATTTTAAGAAAAAACTTGACAAATCCTAAAAAAATGTTATAATTAGCTTGCGGTTACAATATAGTAACAATAGTTTCAATGCAAAAACCAATCATTATGGAAAGGAGGATGCTCTATTGCAAAGAATGGAAAAACAGCCTAAACAGCGGAATTTGATTCTCCGTCTTGCGGTTCTGGTTCTTATGATCGGGATGCTTGCGGGACTCTTTTCCCAATCTGTTTTTGCCCGTAACAGCTATGTGATCACCGACGGTGAGAACGTTACTGTTCACCAATCCTACAGCACAGACCCGGATGTCATCTTGGATGAAGTAGGAATCGAACTGAGCGATGAGGATACCTACACTACCAGCTATAATGACGGCGTCAGCCGTATTGACATTCAGCGGATGCAGCTTGTAACCGTGGATTGTCGGGGGCAACAGCGGACAGTGGGAACCTACGGCGAAACTGTATTACAGCTACTCGACCGCCTGGAGATCACTGTAGGGAACAATGATACCGTTTCCTGCGACCTTGCACAGCCTACCTACGACGGACTCCATGTGGACATCACCCACAATGAGACGCGGTATGAGGATGTGGATGTCACCGTCCCCTATGAGACCAACTACTTCGAGGATCCCTCACTGGAGCCCGGTGAAGAGATCGTTCTCATCGAGGGCAAGGACGGTATCAACCGCATCACCGAGTGCGTTGTCTACGAGAACGGCAGAGAGATCTCCCGTGAGACCGTCAGCACCGATGTCATCTTGGAATCCGTATCCAAGTTGGTGGTTCGAGGACCGCAGACCGTTCTCCGTGCACAGCCCGACGAGCCGGAGTACATCGTAGAAGCCGAGGACGCACCCGGCAAGCGTGGCAAGATCAGCGACAACACCATTACCACCGATGGCGGCGTAACCTATAACTATAGCTACAAGCTGGCCGTTACCTGTACTGCCTACTCCTGCGAAGGACGCACAGGCATAACCGCAACAGGTACCGTGGCACGAGTAGGTGCTGTTGCAGTCGACCCCAGATACATTCCCTTAGGGACCAAAATGTACATCGTATCCAACGACGGCACATATGTCTATGGCTACTGTGTGGCAGAGGATACCGGTGGCTCCATCAAGGGCATGAAGATTGATCTGTATTTCGATACTGTCGCCGAGTGTTGGGATTTCGGAGTCCGCTCCTGCACAGCATATATTATTGAAGATTGAATTGCAAAAACGCCTCTTTTCTGATATAATGTCGGAAAAGAGGCATTTTTCATTACCGAGGAGGATTTCATCTTTATGATAGACGTATGTAATATGCAGCAGATCAAGGAGCTGCTTGCCAAATACGGCTTCCGGTTCTCTAAATCCAAGGGGCAGAATTTTCTCAACCAGCGTTGGGTGCCGGAACGGATCGTATCCGAGTCTGCCATCGACAACACCTGCGGTGTCATCGAGATCGGCCCGGGCTTCGGCCCCCTGACCCAGGAGCTGTGCAAGAAGGCGGGCAAGGTAGTGGCATTGGAACTGGATACCACTCTCAAGCCCGTTCTCGCAGAGACCGTAGGGGAGTTCGACAATTTAGAGATTATTTTTACCGATGCGATGAAGGCAGATCTCCCTGCATTGGTAGCCGAGAAGTTTGGCGGTCTGCGTCCTGCGGCCTGTGCTAATCTCCCCTACTATATCACCTCTCCTGTTCTAAGCAAACTATTGGAGAGCAAATGCTTCTCTACCGTTACTGTTATGGTTCAGAAGGAGGTCGCCCAACGGATCTGCGCCAAGGCAAGCTCTGCCGATTATTCCTCTTTTACGGTCCTGTGTAACTATTACGGGGAGCCGGAGCTTCTGTTTGATGTGCCTGCCCACTGCTTTATTCCCCAGCCCAAGGTCACCAGTGCCGTAGTTCGTCTCAAGATCCGCAAGGAGCCGCCTGCGGAGATCCGGGACGAGGCCATGTTCTTCCGCACGGTAAGAGCCGCCTTTGCCCAGAGGCGCAAGACCCTCCTCAACTGTCTGTCCGCAGGCTTCGGAGAGTTTAACAAGGCAGAGCTGACAGCACTTATGGAGAGCTGTGGGCTTGCTCCCTCTGTCCGTGGGGAAACCCTGACTATAGAGCAGTTTGCCACCCTGTCCAACGCCATTTGGGAAAGGAAGAACAGCCTATGACCTTCCGCAGTATTTTGATCGACATCGACGACACCCTTTTAGATTTCGGCAAAGCAGAGAAGGCAGCCATTGCCAAGGCTTACCGCGATTACGGCATCGACCCCAGCGAAGAGAATATTGCCCGTTACAGTGTCATCAACCAAGCTCAGTGGGAGCTGATGGAGCAGGGTCTGCTGACCCGTGATCAGGTTCTCCTTCGCCGCCACGAGCTGTTCTTTAAGGAGCTGGGTGTAGAGATCCCCCTGCAGGAATTCGAGGACTGCTACCGAGCATATCTGGGGGTCGGTCATTACTTTATAGATGGTGCCGAGGAGCTGCTGGACTACCTCTATGGCAAGTATGATCTGTACATTGCATCCAACGGTGTGGCAGAGACCCAGTATTCCCGTATGGCAAGTGCAGGGATCAACAAGTATTTTAAGGAAGTGTTCATTTCCGAGACTACCGGCTCTCACAAGCCGGAGAAGGCTTATTTCGATTATTGCTTCGCCCGAATGAAGAATTTCGACCCCGAGACCACTCTCATTATCGGCGACAGCCTCACCAGCGACATCAAGGGAGGCTTAGACGCAGGGATCCGAACCTGCTGGTTCAACCCCAAGGGCAAGCCCTCCCGGCCCGATATCCGTCCCCATTACGAGATCCGCAACCTCAAGGACCTCTTGTCTATCCTGTAGGCAAACTCCGATTTATCGCGCAGTCCGCCGATGTTCCTCCGGGCTCTTGGCTCTCCCCTGGGGAGAGCTGTCCCAGCGGGACTGAGAGGGGAAACAGCATTATCGTCACCCGTAGGTATTTCCGTGAATCGTACAAACAATCAAATTTGTTCGTAGGGAACGACCCTGTGTCGTTCCGTGAAGGTCGCAAGATACGATGGCATATATTTCAAAGGAAACGTCTTGCAAATTTCATGCATTATCGGCTATTATCCGACTTTTCCTAACGTAATTGATGCATACGGGTGACGCCGGTGCGACGGAACGACACAGGGTCGTTCCCTACGAACATGCTTGGTGATGCATTCGTTGTAACGAAATTTGTACGGGTGACGAGGGTGCCATGGGCGGACAGAGTCGTCCGCCCCTACAGAATGGTGCGTGATTTGGTGGTTTGTGCGTTTTCAAACAGCCCGATAAATCGGAATTTGACGTTTTCGGCAGGGTGTTTTGCCTATAAAACGAATCTCGAAAAAAAATTTAAAAATTTTTAAAAAAGGGCTTGACTTTTTTGAATTTTTGATTATAATGATTTATGCGATAAGCGCAACGGCACATAGGGGATTTGTGTAAAGGTAGCACACCGGACTCTGACTCCGTTTGTGAGGGTTCGAATCCTTCATCCCCTGCCAACAGAAAAGACCCTTTTGTCTATCGGACAAAAGGGTCTTTTTTGAGTGATGCGTTCCTTTCGGAACGAGATGCGCACTATGTGCGTGATGCAGGCTTCGCCTGAGATGCACGCCTTCAGCCCGTAGGTGGAACGCATCGCATCACCTATCACAGCGTAGCTGCATCACTTATCACCTATTTGCAAACTGTCTTATTTGTGACATATTTCTTTAAGAAGAAGGTCTTTGCCATGAACATTTTCCAACTGGTCAACGAGCTGAAAGCCGCATCTTACAAAGACAAGCAACAGCTTTTACAATTTCTCCTCCGAATTGCCGAAAGAGATCTGACGTCTCTTTCCAAGGAAGACCGTCAGTTGCTTCTGTCCTATGCCTATGGAGAAGTAGATGCCATGCTCCGTGTCATTCCGGATACGGCGACCTACCGTGAGAAGGATGTGATCTTCAACTGTGAGGACGCGTTGCTGGGTCTCATTATGCATCTGTGCGGAACACCGGATCAGCTTCCCACAGAGCAGCTGACAAAGATCCAATCCCTAGTCGATCTTGTAAACGAGGAACGATACATCGAAAACGCCGTAGACAGCATTTTTCAAAACACCTCTGTATCCGACGCCGATGTTAACAGACTCCTGTATCGAGTCAAGCAGACTACGGACGAGTATCAAAAGAGCATGCTGTATCAAGGTCTGATCCATTATAAGGACAGTCTAAAGAAGTTCTCCCCTTCTGCACAGCGTTGCATGGAGGAGTATATCGCTTCCGAAGCTACTCGTCTAATGAAGCTTCCCATAGAGGACAGCGGTTCCGTTCTTGAGCTCATTGCAGATATAGGGAAGTACTTTCCCTCAGAATCCATGATCACCGCTCTGGAAGGACTCCTTTCCCTCGGGCAGAATCATATTAACTACTATGCGGTGATGAGTCTCCTAACCTTAGGTCGTCAGGTCCCCCAGGCTGTCATCACCGCCCTGGCAGAGGATCTGGAGTATGCAGATCTCACCTTCTGTGCACTGCGGCAAATGGGGAAGACCAAGCTGTTCCCCAAGGAATATATTACCGACGAATATTTGGGCAAAAGCAACCTTGTTCACTGGCTCACCTATCCCACAGAGTTAGGCAAAGCCCCCGATGAGATCCTATACATTGGAGAGATCAAGCAGTTCTTCAAATCCGAGGTGTTCCAGGTCTACCGTTTCCGTTCCGACAGCGAGACCTTGGACGGAAGTCTGAGGAACCAATGGCTCATCGGCTGGTCCTCTGAGGAGGGCGGCACCTTCAGCAACTTCGATTTGTACGCCGACTTTGAAGCCCCTACAGCAAAAGAAACCTTAAAACGGATCAAAAAGTTGATCCTCGGATAATACCGCAAAGGACCCTGCCCCTCATCGCAAATTCTCAGGGCAGGGTCCTACTGCATTATTGACTGTTTCGCATACTCTTGACCAGTGTCTCTATGAAGTCCCATACGGGAGGCTCCAGCCACTTGTCATATAGAATGCACATATAAAGTGCCTGGTGCCAATTCTTCACGGGAACAAACCGCAGGCTGGATCTTTCCTGCTTGCTGGACGCGGGAATAAAGGTAATGCCCATACCGGCCTCCACAAGATCCAATGCCGCCTGAGCCGTATCAACGGCACAGACCACATTCTCGTCGGAGGAAATGCCGTTTGCCCATTCCCGGAAGCTGCTTCCCACATCGTAGTTAAAGACGATCTGAGGTTCATGCAAGATCTCTTGGGGATCGATCAGTTCCCTGTCCGACATGGGATGATCCGCAGGCAGTGCCGCATAGAAGGTCTGCTCCTTCAGCTTGCGGAAGTGGAGGGTCCTGTCTCGGTCCGTCAGATCCACCAGTGCCATATCCAGCTTCTCCTGCCGTACCAGATCCATAAGATGCTCCGCAGAGCTCTCCATAATATGGAATCGGATCCGCTTATTGTTTCTGCCGTAAGCAGAAATTTCCTTTGCGGCCGTTCCTGCCAGAGAGCCGGACACACAGCCCATGCGGATCACAACAGGAGCACTGAGTCTGCTCTCCTTCAAGGTCATAGATGCCGCCTGGAGCTCACCGAAGGCCGCGTCTACCTTTTCTCTCAGGAATCTGCCCTCGTCCGTCAAGCGGATATTCCGCCCCACCTTTTCAAAGAGCTTGACCCCACCCAGCTCCGTCTCCAAATTATGGATCGCCGTACTGAGAGAGGGCTGTGAAATTCCCAAACGGGCCGCCGCAAGAGTATAGTGCTCCACCTGTGCCAATACCGCAAAATATCGCAATGCATTATAATTCATCGTATCATCCCTCTGACATATAGTCTGTATCTATCAATACAATACCATAACATCCCTGTTTTGACAAGAGAAAACCCAATGATTCCACATATTACCGACGAAAGAGAGGTATCATCATGAAAAGATCTATCCGTTGGATCACCGAAACTGCCGTTCTTTTGGCTCTGTTGATCTCTTTGCAGACCATTACCAAGCCCCTGGGTCAGTTGGTCACCGGGAGCTGTGTCAATGCCATCTTAGCCGTTGCCGTCCTCTTTGGGGGATTGGGCAGTGGGTTGACCGTCGCTGTGATCTCCCCCGTTTTAGCCTTTCTCTTGGGCATCGCACCTCAAATCCTCACCGTTCCTGCTATCATGATCGGTAATGCTGTGTATGTATTACTCCTCCACTACCTTGCAGATCTCACGGACAAAAAGGTCGTGCGGAATATTTTCGCATGGATCACTGCCGCAGGGGCAAAATTCGCTGTTCTCTATTTCCTGGTAGCCGAGGTCATTTGTGGCTTCCTGTCTCAGACGCTCATGGATGCAGGCACTCTGAAAGCCCCCATGCTTCAAGCACTTCCCGCTACCTTCAGTTGGCCCCAGCTCTTCACCGCCCTGATCGGCGGCGCAGTTGCTCTCCTCATTGCCCCCGTCCTCCGCAAAGCCCTCAGAAAATAACCCCCCAAGGTCTGCCAACCGGCAGACCTTTCCTTATCTCGTCAAATTTCCGATTTATCGAGCAGTCCGCCGACGTCCCTCCGGGCTCTTGGCTCTCCCTCCGGGAGAGCTGTCCCGAAGGGACTGAGAGGGAAAACGGAATTATCGTCATCCGTAGACATTTTGCGTGAAACGTACAAACAATCAAATTTGTTCGTAGGGAACGACCCTGTGTCGTTCCGCCGGATTGCAATATACGATGGCATAAATTTCAAAGGAAACATCCTGCAAATTTCCTATATTATCGACT
>JAZRGR010000208.1:0-13951 GCA_045644345.1 Faecousia sp.
AGCTGCAACGGTCTCTTGCTTCACGAGGACGGTGTTGCATACGGAGCAGTGCTTACCTTCCGTCTTGCCGGAGGCGGTGCAAGTTGCGGATACTGCCTTGTCGATGACTTCCGTATGTCCCTTTGCATTGACATAGTTATCCTTGTAGCTATGAGAACAACGGGAGCAAGTATACGTGGTATAGCCCTGTGCAGTACAAGTGGGGGCTGTGACCTTAGTGGTATAGCTGTGTCCTAATGCGTTGGTGGTTGCGGTGAAGGTGAATGTACCGTAAGTGGTGGTATTCCACTTATAGCTGTCTGTACCTGTTTCTGTACATGTGGGTGCTTTGGTAGTGGACTTGGTATAGTCCGTGGTATTCAGCTTCGGCAGGGTCACTGTGGTAGTTCCACTACAACGAGAACAAGTACCTGTCAGCACACCTGTTGCAGAGGTAGTGGGGTTGGTAGTTGCCTTGTAGCCCGTGTAGTTATGTCCCAAAGCGGAGGTTGTTGCTGTAAATGTAAATGTGCCGTATGTTGTGGTCTTCCATTTATAGCTATCTGTGCCGGTTGCAGTACAAGTAGGAGCCTTGGTTGTGGACTTGGTATAGTCTGTGGTGTTGAGCTTAGGCAGGGTTACGGTGGTAGTGCCGTTACACTTGGAGCAAGTTCCGGTCAGCACACCTGTTGCAGAGGTAGTGGGGTTCTTGGTTGCCTTGTAGGAATAGCTATGTCCCTCTGTTTTGGAGTAGCCACAGGAGCAGGCTGCCTTATGATTGGTACCATCTACCTTGGAATAAGTCCAAGTATGTGCCGTTGCGGTAAACTGAGCCGTAATGGTGGTATTGGCTTGAATATTGGTCAAAGCCTTATCCCACCCCTTAAAGGTATAGTGGTTGGTCGCATCTGCCGCCTTGGTGGGCGTGGCTCCGGTATAAGTAGCGTTAGATCCCTTGTATACGGTTTGGGTTGCAAGGGTATTCCCTGTAGCCCCCTTAAAGGTTACGGTATACTGAGGGGTGGGAACACCGCTTAAAGGCCCTAAATAGATATAGTCAATGTAGAAGTTCACCGTCTTACCGGAAGCAGAGACGATCCAGTTGAAGCATGGTGCAATACAAGTCACCTCATTAACCGCTGTAATATTGGTACCATTGGTCTTCATATCTTTCAGCTTATAAGTGAAGATCACATAGCCCTTATTGGACACATCCGCCACCTTGAAATCGTGGTGAACATAGGAATTTCGCCATCCCAGATCCTTATTGCCATAGAAGAAGGCAAATCGTCCGATTCCCTTATAGGCTTCGTATCTATCCGAGGATACGCCGTTGTCAATCTTGAACCGCACCTGAATATAATCATCTGCTCCCGGCTTATAGGACAAGGGATATGCCCCTGTGCCTCCGCCGGAATGAATATACCCATAACCGGTATAACCTGAGGCTGCAGGAGTCATTTTAATGGCTCCTCCGGACACTACAGGAAGGCTGTACTCCGTTCCAATAGACCAGCTTCCTACTTTGTCCATATTCATACCGCCGTAGGTAACACTTTCGTAGCGTTTCCGGTCTGCGGCAGTATCATCAAAGCCAATATACAGCTTATCATATGCCGGTGCTTCGGACTTAGGACCAACATAAATAGAGTCAATCTGCAGCGTGGAATTGACGAAATACCGCAGAGTGATCCGCAGCTTAGACATATCATAGGAGGTCCATCCGGAAGGAATCGCCCACTGTCCTACTACATATTCCTTTGATGTTGTATTTAAATTGGCGGTAATATTCTTGTACACATTCTGTCTGTCATTGTAACCGTAAACAGACATTGTGGGGACTTGGGTTCCATACAGGGAGCTGTTGGTTGTTGCATCATAGCTCTGTACCCTATAGCGGATCTGGATAATATCGCCGGACTTAGGGGTATATCGGAGAGGGTGGACAGATTTCCCACTTGTTAGAGAGGTTTCCACATAAGCATTGTTGACATTGCTGGGGGAATTATCGACCTTGATGGTCATAATGCCATGATTGATGTCATAGGAAGTCAGCTCAGCCCCCTTGTACCAATGACCTTCCTTATCAAAATTCAGATAGCCGTAAGCAGGGTCATTGTACGCACTCGGATCAGTCCCTAATTCTGAGAAACCGATATTCAACTGATTGCCGGGCTTAGGCCCCAAATATATGGTGTCAATAGAGGCAGATCCCTTTACGATGTCTCCGATCTGGATCATCAAGCTGACCAGCTTATTTGCGTTGCGGATCTTGTGGTTGGTAAGATCCACCTCCAAGGTTACAAATTGCCCTTCCTTTGCGCCGCCGTCAAGATATTCATCAGAAATATTCGCTTTGATCACCCAGCCTGACCACGTGCGAGTATCCTCGGTCAGATAACTCACTGCGACAAAGGGCGTGTTGGATGAGCTGTATCGCTTGGCATCGTTGAATTTTAGGCGGATGCGGAAAACCTCTGCATTAGAGGGTACATAAGTAAATGCCGTTGAAGTGGTAGCCTTTGCCTCGTCGAAGGTTCCGTCCTTAGCTCCGGGAGCAAAATAGGTGGAATGGCTTCCGTCCGTACGGTCATTGAGGTTAATAGTCATAGTACCGGCAGTGGTATCCATGACTGCACCGTAGTTTTTCAGCGTCAAGGATCCTGCCAATCCCGTTGCCCAATAGGACGCAAGGTCATAGTTCCGCTTGCTGTACATCTCTCTCATATATCGCTGTGAGCCTGTTCCGTCGAACTCGAAGGACAGATGATCCGTAGGCGCCACAGAGGCAAAGAGCAGAGAACCGCAGATGGCACGCATCTTGCCGCTGTCAGAGGGAACATTCATGAGCTTAGGCTCTGTCGCTCCCTCTGCCTTGGTCATATAAGTACTGGAGCCGCCCCCATCCATATTGATGGCGTAATAGCAGCCTGCATCAATGAGCATCTGTGCCGCTTCGTTAAGGGTTGCGCCCCCACGAGAGGCAGAGGAAGCTGTGGCTTGAGCATCAATAACCATCATGACGACCTTGCCATCCTTGGTGATGCCGACGCAAGTACGAGGATGCCGTCCGGTGCCAAGCTTGCTGCTTTCCTGTCCCACAAACGCCTTATCCTCATCCACATTGCCCGTATTGTTTGCCCCCTTGTTTACAAGGAGCACATTGCCGCTGATAGCTTCCCACATATGCTCACGATATTTGTTCCAATCGGAGTCACCCGCGCCGACTACAGCACTGCCATCCTTCAGAACGGCAAAGAAGGGACGCCCATCATAGGGCCAATACTGCACCCCCTCCATCACGTGGGCACCGGAAACACCCTCGATGCCGGAAATACCGGGGATGTTGAAGAAGCCACCGTTGCATGCTGCCACAACACGGTAGTTCTCGATGTAACGAGGATCTGCAGGGTCTTGATGAACTTTCTCGGAAGCAATCACCTGCTTGTCTACCGTAGCAGAAACGTAGCTGTTGTAGAGCGGTTTGTTATCCTTGCAGCCATTGAGGACCATGACATCGCCGCGACTGATATCCGCTGTAGCAACATAGTACTTCACCGTCCTGCTGTCGTTGGGATAGGTCGCTGTATGGATCTTCTGGGTAATACCCGGTGCCAAAGTTGCAGAGCTTGTGGATTTCACTGTGTACAAGCTCGCCGCCTGTCCCTGTGGCAGGAGTGGCAGGAGAAACACAAGGAGCATGAGCAAGGCTCCCAGGCGGATCAAATTACGTCGGTTCTTTTTCATAAATAAGCCTCCCGATGTGTAATGATAGGAATCAATGGGGTGGATTCTGTATTTATTCTAACATATCGCCATTCTTCCGTCAACGGAAAACGCACCCCACAAACCACAGTTTCCCCTCTATAAAACATTCTATATCCGTAACGGTGTAAAAATTCCGACTTATCGCTCCCTTTGGTAGCAACAAATCGGAATTCTGCAATATGGTCTGTATTTACTCCGCAAGACCGTATTTGACCTTGATGCGGTCTAACTTTTCTAACATAGGCTCTGCGGCTATAAAGAGGAAGATGACCGTAGCGGCGGCATGCACCAGATCCATAGGCAAGCCGGATATGCAATATGCCAAAATTGTGGTGCCATTTACACTTGCCGGACTCCATATGAGGGCAGATGCACTGTTCATGATCCCACCATAAATGAGCACGGCTGAAACAGCACCGAAGGATGCCAAGCTAACTCGGCTACGACGGAGCCACCCTTTCCGAAACAGGACCCCTGCAAGGAAGCCGATGATCCCCATGGCGAACATCTGCCACGGGGTCCAGGGCCCCTGTGAAAACAGAATATTGGATGTCAGCATAGTAACTGCCCCAACAAGGAATCCGGTTTCTCCTCCGAATGCCACACCGGAAAGGATCACCAATGCCATAACCGGCTTGAACTGAGGCAGCATAAAGAATATCGCTCTCCCTGCCACACCCATGGCACACAGAACAGAAATCACTACCAGCTCCCGTGCCTTGGGCTTCCTGCCCTCAAAGATCAGGAAGAAAGGCACCATGCATTCCCCCAAGACAACCAGGGCTGTCATATGATACTGTTCACTGCCCAAATATACAACGCCTACGAATAGCGTAAGGGGAATACACAGCAGGATCAAAATCGTGGCAACCGCCGTACGCCTGCTGAGTTTCCGCCGTTCTTGAGGCATCTGAACCATATGTATGGGAGCACTTCTGCCACCGGTTGCCCATATAAACACCCCCAATGCAAGGATCAATGCCCCATGTAGCCATAGTTGCATCACACCATCGGAAGTAATGACTCCTGCATTGACAAAGGCGGAGAGGTCCGTGATCTGCGTTGCGTAGAGGAACACCCCAAGTGCCATACATAAGGACATAGCAGCTACTATTTTCCTCCACAGGGGAAGCACCTTCTTCTCAGAGCCACTGTCTATCTTCCGAGGTGCAGTTGGGGTCGCTGTAAGGAGCATCTCCGGTTCGTCCGGAACTGTACCGCCGCAGCAGCGGATGATCTGCGTGGGAGTTACCGCCCGCGGAAGCAAATGCCGCGCCATACGGTTGGCAGGTGTGGTATAAAAGCTGTTGCCGGAGAAGAATTCCTCGGGACTCCCCTCTGCTACAATATTCCCGTCAAAGAACAGCCCACACCTGTGGGCGTGCTCTGCACAGAAGGCTACATCGTGACTCACCATTAAGATCGTAACGCCTTGAATACTGAGCTTGCGAAGGATCTGTGCAAAGGCGATCTTAAATTCTGCGTCAAAGCCCTTGGTAGGTTCGTCCAACAGCAAGATATCCGGCTCTGTCAGCAAAACCTTCCCCAAGGCAGTGCGTTGTTGCTCTCCGCCGGACAGGTCATAGGGATGACGATCCAGGAAACCTCCAAGCCCGCATAACTCTGCGATCCGTGATACCATGCTATCCTGCTGTTCCACGGGAATACCTTTCCCCTTAAACACCTCGTACAGATCCTCTCTGACGGTCCGCTTTAGGAACAGTGTCCGTGGATCCTGGGGCAGGAGCCCTATCCTCCCATGTAGACGGAGCTCTCCGCGATGGGCAGTTCTCAGGCCGGAGAGTACCTTTAAAGTCGTTGACTTTCCTGCTCCATTGCCTCCTAATAGGGCATAAAACTCCCCCTTACGGAGTTTAAGGAACAAACCCTTGAGTACATCGGGGCTGTTTTTTTCATAGCGGAACCACAGATTTTCACATTCTACGGTCAGCATCTCGGGATACTCCCTTTGGGGCTGTTCCGCAAGAGGAAGGAAGGGTCTTTCCGTCTCCCGTTGGGTCAGGAAATGACTGCCGTCCCGCAAGGTCAGGGGGCACGGCAGCTCCGTATCCACAGCCGCCCAGATCCGCATGGCTGTGGGCATAGCAAGGAACATTCCGCTCTCCTGCTCCCTCAACCGTAGGCCCACCTCCGTAGGCTCGCCATCACAGAGGATGGTGCCCTCCTTCATAACCATTACACGGGTGGCAAAGGGAAAAGCCTCCTCCAAGCGGTGCTCCGTGAGAATGACCGTAGTTCCCAATTCCCGATTGATCCTACCCAGCAGTGCCAGAAAATCGGCGGCGGCAATTGGGTCAAGCTGTGCCGTAGGTTCATCCAATACCAGAACCTCCGGCTGCATAGCCATGACCGAAGCCAGGCATAAAAGCTGCTTCTGTCCCCCGGACAGTTCGGTTACATCCTTATAAAACCAGTTCTCGATCCCAAAGAAAGCGGCGATCTCCGCAACACGTCGGCGAATGGTTGGGGTGTCATAGCCCAGGCTTTCCAATCCAAATGCCAGCTCATGCCATACCTTGTCCGTGACTACTTGATTCTCCGGAGATTGAAGGACGAAGCCGATCCGTCCGGCCTGCTCCCGCTGACACAGCTCGGACAGCAAGCCTCCGCAATATTGTATCCGGCCTGATAGCTGTCCGTGAGGTGTCAAGCAGGACTTTAGGTGCCGTAATAAAGTAGATTTCCCACAGCCGGAGGGACCGCACAGGAGCAGGAACTCCCCTTTCCACACTCGGAAGGTTAGATTGCGGAGAGCCTTCTCCTCTCTGTCCGGATATGTAAATGTTACATTTTCGAATGAATAGATCTCCATTTTCTCTCCTCTGTCCTGTTTAGCACAACAGGCATACTGCACAGGACGAAATATACAAGCTGAAAAGACATCGTCGCCCCATTCAGTCCCACATATCGAATATCCGGGAAATACCGAAACCCAAAGGCTGATACCATACTTCCCGCAATCAGATACACACCGCAAAAGCCCAGAAACAGCATTGCGAGCCGATCTCTTTCTTCCCATGGGTAGATGGAAAAGGCACTGCGTCCCTTGAGCCCATAGCCTCGACTTTTCATACTGTCTGCTGTTTCAATAGCGTTTTCCAAGGACCAGGTAATCACAATGGACAAGATCATTACCGCCGTCCTTACCCTCTGTAAAAGCGTTCCCTCCGAGACATTCCTCCCCATACACCGCTGCGCATCCGCTACCAAGGTCATTTGGTTCTTAAACTTAGGAACAAACCGCAGAGTCATACTCAGCACAAGGGACAGTGCCGGGATGACACGACCGAAGAGATAAATGAATTTATCCGAGGTGATCACCCGTTGGAAGTTCATAAACCACACCATCACCGTAGCAATCATCACCCCTGAGCTGATCCCATACAGAATACTCTCCAGCGTCAGAGGATTCCCTGTAGGCAAGTAGAGCAGAACCGTGACCCCCTCATGACTGAAGGCGGGATTGACAAGGGCTGTCAGCAGGATCATGGGCAGGCACCATCTTAAGCAAAAGAGCACCGCTTTCCGTCCCTCCGTCTGCATCCCATAGGCACAGGCACACAGTAGGGAGATCCCCTGTGCCACAGGATGGTTCAGCACCATAGAAAACCCGATCACCAACGCAAAATACAGGAAGTTCACCATAGGATGATACCCGGAAAATCTATCCTCCATCTCAGCCTCCCACTGCATAGGATCCGCCTATATCATTACCCAGATCGCAGGTATACCTCCACTCTACTACATCCCCGTCCTTGAGCTCATATCGGGAACTGCCATAGTTGGGATACCAACCGTTCACGCGGTACATCCAGCCGGATAGATTCCCACAATCAAATTCATAGAGATTGTGGATCCCCTCTACATAGGCGCTGTTATAGATAGGTGTCCAGGATGCCTCCATGTGGATCCCGTTATCCCTACAGACCCGCTGCAATACATCGAAAACAGACTCCCCTTCATAGAAGGTCACTGTGGTTCTATCGAGGATCACACCACCGGTGGGGATCATTTCCAGTTTGTCCCCATCCACCATCTCCAGATTGTTCAGAATGGTAGAGCACTCCACGAAGAAGGTGCAGGTGTATGTAACTCTTTCATCCACCTGCTGATCTTCCGGTTCCACAGGTTGGGGCTTCCCCTCCGGGACGGGATCTGTAAAATAGGCATCCTTGCCGCCGTTGTACACCCGATGGTCATTCTCTGTAGGGTCGGAAAGATAGTCATCCTGCTCACCTGTGGGTGTTGACAGGTTCGGGGTTCCATTGGGTATTTCTGTCGCCCCGGTTGTCTGTTCCTCCTCCGGGAGCTTATCCGGGCAGATCGTAAAGTGATCCACAGCCCCGTCCAGAGCAATGTTCAGAATCGTGCTGTTGCCCCCGGTAACCGAAACCGATGCAAAAGCCTGATCCCCCACATATGCCGTTGCACTCCGTGCATCCCATTGCTCCCCCGTGTAAATAGAAAGCAGGGCAGAAAAGCCAAAGACCCTTGTGTCTTGCAGAATCACTTGTATATCCCCCTGGGCAGTTTTGCTCAGCTCCAGACCCAGGTTCACATCCCCGGCTTCGTCCACATCACTGCCAAAGACAGTCCATTCATATTTGTACTCCCCGGAGTTGCCGACAAATACACCGATGGCATTTAGGTCCTTGAGTTGTCGGATGACACTGTCCCGGATGATCCCATCCTCCGGGATCTCAATAGGATCTGCCAAATTGACACTGCCAAAATTACCTTGACACCCACATAATACAATCATTATAATCAATGCCAACAGAAGGCTGACCAATCGTTTCATATTCATTCTCCTATTACAAGTCTGCTGTTCCGGGTACGCAGGGTGCCTGTTGTCATGGCAAGACTCTGCGCTTCCTCGGACGCCGCAAATACTGCATCTTCCACAATGAGGTCCAGAACCTCGCCGGGGCGCACACTGCCTCTGAGTCGGAATTTCAGACCCAGGAGAACATTGTTCTCCTTCCCTAACAAGCTCCTGCTAAAAGCATTCTTGCCACCTGTCATATCTAAATACATCAGATTGATTCGACCGGTTTCGTTGCTTACCTGCACATTGCAATTCCACTGCGGAAGCTGTTGCCCTGTTTGGCTTTCACTGCTCATGATAAAGACGTTCCCCTCCTCTATACCCAAGAATTCCAGACGGGAGGGGTCAAAGGTGATACACATACTCATAGCAGGGTATATTGCCTCTCCCAAATCAGAGAGCCCTACATCTAAACAGAACGCCTCGGTTTGTGAGGCAGACAGCTTCCGCGGGGTCTCAATCATTAGGGTAGGGGTTCCCCTT
The DNA here is from genome assembly GCA_045644345.1 of Faecousia sp. Lineage (GTDB taxonomy): Bacteria > Bacillota > Clostridia > Oscillospirales > Oscillospiraceae > JAZOXB01. The sequence continues at coordinate 9,080 of JAZRGR010000208.1, forward strand.
TCCTCCCTGCACAATTGCAGGAGCAGGGCTACGGTGATCGTAATACCCAACGCTCCCAACAGGACCCACAACCAAATATTCCTCTTTTTCCCTTGTTTTTCTCCCATATAATACTCCTGTAATGACGGTGGGGAGATCGGCTCTCCCCACCTTGGATATACCTCATTGGTTCGTTGTAATGGTTGCGGCTTTGGTTACTACTGCGTATTCGGTTCCGTTTACAAAGGCTTCTACGATTCCCAGTGCATCAAAGGTATTGATGCGACTGTCCCCGTTGACATTCATGAGGATCATTTGATCATAGTTAGGCGCGTCCCCTTTGCGGAGCCAGGCATCGACAGTAGAGAGTGCATCCTGTGCATTCACCATACCGTCCCCGTTCACATCTCCGAAGAGGATGGCATCTTTGCATACCTCACCGATGATATAATTCTCCCCATGGACGAAGCATTCCATTGCAATATCCGCATCTACCATAGCAATGTAGGTGGAGATCCCGGTCTTTGCAGATACCTCTCTGCTGTAGCGGAAGGGGATTTCCCGATCTGCCGTCTTGAATGTCAGCTCTGTGCCCTCTGCTATAGAGGTAACTGCAACAGCTACCGCCTTCTTGGTAGAAGGGATCAGATCTACATCATCCCCTTGATACAGGCACACAGCGCTAAAGGAAATGCCCTCCACCACATCCACAACCCCCTCTGCCGTGCTCGTATTGACCACGATCATGGAGCCCTCCTCTGCAGATTGGGAAGTCAGCTTCACAGACATACCGGACAAGCCTATGTTCAATCTGCTACCACTAACTGCGCGGTCAGCCTTGAAGGTGATGACAAAGAGCTCTGCCGGGAACGCTTCGCCGGAAATCGTAAGGGATCGATTCTCATTGGCATCGAAGTAGACCACTCGGAGCTTGCCCGTGTCTGCTTCCAAATGCCAGCGAAGCTGTCCCCCTGTTAGACGGGAGCTTGGAGCCACATCCGTGACACTGATTCCTGCAGGAACAGCCAGGAGGAAGTCGATCAGCTTGTAATCGCCTTCGTTATTCCACTTGTTCATGCTTAGCACTGCTCGGAAGGTATCTCCACTGTTGATTTCTGCCGGGAGTCCCAAGGATGCTGTCATTTCCTCGGATTCTGCCGAATTGCCAAAGGAAACATCGGAGAAATCGTACAGAGAAGGCTTACCCTTCTGCAGTCGGTCGTAGGCTACCAGGGCATAGCAGGCTTGATCCGTAGCCATGTTATTAGGCAAGGTGCCCTGATGGGCAAACATTGCCTCACTCTGTACATAATAGCTGAGAAGATTATCAATGACGGAATTCCCCTCTTTTACAAAGCGGGGATCGGTATCCGGATTGATTCCCCATGTAGTGCAGGCAACAATGACCTGAGATGCACTCTCGGAGGTTTCCGCTGTGCCGTATAGGAAGCCGCCGTTGCTTAACTGCACCTGAGACAGACGGGCAAAGGCTCTGTCTACCGCCATAGCTACCTGTGTCTGCTCTCTGTAAGGATATAGGGATTGGAGAGTCATGCCGGTAATATCCACATCCAACTTTGATCCGCTGAGTGCCCAGCCTCCCTCCGGCAGCTCTGCATCCATGATGTAGTCCAGGCACTGTCGGCGAATGGTCGGTTCCTCGGTAGCATAGTCATTGGAGTCCAGTGCAATGAGTGCCCATAGGACTCCGTTGATCCCTTGCTTCTTGATCCAGCCAAAATCGTTGTAGGGAGCAGTCAGATCCCAATCTCCTACAGCTCCGGCATCCCTGCCTATAGAGGACAGGGCTACAATGAGACGGGAATTGTCTGTAGACTTGTGCTTATGGAGTGCTCCGTTTAGATTGACCTTAGACGCGGTGGCATTCACTTTCTCTACGATACGACCGTAATACCCGGCAAAATAGTCATGATCCTTGGGATAATACCCACCCCGTGCTAAGGAAAGAACCGTCCATTCCCCTGCAGTGGTACCGAAGTTGGGCTCCGTCACTGTGGAGGCAAGCTGTGCCATGGTAGCGTTCAGAACAGCGGAAACATCCTGTCCATTGTTTGGATTTTCCTCTGTTGCTGCGGTCACATGGACCACAGCAGATGCAGGGGAGGAAACGATGGAGTTAGGGCAGGCATCTATTCCCCTGTCACCATTGCACCAGAGATACCAGCTCCCCTCAGAAGGGAGCGAAAGGGTCGCCATACCCACAGCATTGGTTACGACCGTACCTTCAGTTGTTCCCAAATGTTTGCCGTATTGGAGTGTGTAGCCTCCTGCATAGGAGGTAGTAGAGGCAACGCCCATTCCACCGCTGACCAGCAGGAGCTTCACTTCCAGTGCTTCATTGACCCGGGCAGAATAACGGTGGGTAATACTGTCCTTACTGTCGGCAAAATAATGGAACCCATAAGCGGAATCGCGGAAGAAGCTCCAATCACTGTAGTGTGCCACATCCAGGAAGTCCCCCGGCTTGAGCACAATATTGTCAGCAGTCAAGCCCCAGCCCTTTTCGTCGGCAGGATATGTGCCGTTGTAGTCATATCGGAGATTCTCGTCCTCGTACCCGAACAGACCGGAGGTAAAGTACATACTCCCCGGTGCTCCATTGGAGGTATCCACCTCAAGGAAGTCCAATCCCATAAGCTGTTCGTGGACATAAATAAACAGGTGCAGTGCCGTAATATCCTGCTTCCCGTCTCTGTCGGAATCATAGATATAGTCCCCGAGACCATATTGCTTCAGGTCGATGGCTGTAAGAGCATCCAATGGGATACTGCGGTAGGCTATGTAGTCCCCCTCCGCATCTGCAACAAACTCCCCTTCCTCACTGATGGAGATATATACAAGCTCCGCACCCACAGAGAATGCCGCAGTCGGCAGGGAGCTGAGGAGGAGCAGGAATGAGAGGAGAAGGGTAAAGATTTTTTTCATCATACCCATAAGAACAGATCCTTTCTTATCGTCCTGTGAAGAATGCCTTGGCACTATCGGAATATGCAAACAGAGCCTTGCAGAGGGGGGCTAAAGCCGTATTCTCATTCTTTGCGGCATAGCTCTCGGCACTGTAGGTCAGTGTTTCACTAAGGGCAGTTGCACCATCGTAAATGGTAGCCGTCAGAACAGTCCGCATCTCAGCCGCCAACAGATCATAGAAGCCGAAAGCGTAATAACCCTGTGAGGCATAATATACCTGCGGATCCGTGAGGGTCACGGTGCGTTCTTCCCCGACATAGTCTTTATAAGATACGCACATAGTCAGTGTAGAAGGATCTCCCTCAAATCGGCTTGCATCAAACACAAACTTGATACCGATCTTGGAATCTAAGTCCAGTGCCTTACCGACCCAGGTGACAGACGGTTGCTGTAAATGATGGCTCTCATGGTTCGTGGCAGTAAAGCTCTGATTTTCTACACTGCTGAGACAGTTCAAGTGTTCCTCCGTCATAGCGGAATTCGCAAGGGCGTCGGTGCGATATCCTTTGTATTTCTGTGCCTCTGCACCGTAGCGGAGCAGATCTGCACAGAGGGTTCTTAGCTTTCCGTCGGCATCTGCCTTGTTGAGCATGGAATAGGCATAGGATGCAATGCTGTATTCATCTGTCTCCGAGCAGACAGTTGTATTCCCCTCGGACATATGCAGGGTAGCCTTTACCACATCGTTCATGTGGATCGCTGTTAGACCGTTTAGGGTGAAATAGTAATAGGCGCCCTTTAATACAGGCTGAATTTCCACGATTTTCTCACCTACCGAGGTATTCCCCTCATAAATCGGCAGGATGCATTCCAGATAGAAGCTGTCATACCCCACAAGGCTTGCAGTGGGAACGAGATAGTGGATGGCAATATCACTTTCTAAATTCAGGGTGTGGTAGATCTTGATATTCTCCCTTGTCTCAGTCAGGAAGGTGTCCTCAATATAGCTCGTCAAGATCTCCTCTTGCGCCCCAATGTCTGCAGCAGAGGCAAGGGGATCGGCTGCCACTGCAAGTGCCTGCTCATACACCTCGTCTGTAGACAGATTCCCGTAATAATCATGGATGGCCGCCAGCAAGAAGATCAGATCGGTCTTATCCTCCTGGGTAAACAGATTGCCGCCCATGAATTCTGCCATTACATTACCGGGGAAGCCGCAGTCCGCTCCGTAACCGTAAACAGTATAATGCCAACGAATGACATCCCCTAATGTAACCATCTCCCCTGTGTTGTAGTCTTTGATCTCCTTGCCGGGGTAAGCAGACTCTGCACCCAGGGAAGACCACCAATCATTGATGGTAAAGCACCAACCGGCATAATAGCTGTAGTCAAACTCAGCTAAATATCCGTCACCGTCGCCGACGGATTCCAACTCGCCGAGATAAGGGGTCAGATAGTCGGGATATTCGGCTTGGATCTTATCATTGAAGGCGAATCCACCGAAGTAGGATGTAGAACCCTGATAGGAGATGCCCTCGCTCGCAAGGAAGTCAACGGTGATTTCTCCTGCGGATCTTCCATTTTTGCTATAGAGAGAAGGCTCTACAAGGAAGCCCTGTCCGATATTGTATGCTTCCACGGTGATGGCACCGTATTTTTCTCTCAGCTCCTCTAAAGTGAGCTTCTCCTCCTCTGCCCCAAGAGCCGTCACAGGCAAGAAACAAAGCATCATGGAAACAGCAAGCAGAGTGGCCAATATCTTTTTACAAATATGCATCATATTTCAATCCTTTCCGATACTAAGGAAGCTCTGATGAAATCGCAGAGAGCAATCGGCGAGAGATTTTGTTCCAAATTGAGGTTTGGAAAACGCAGGAATACTTTGTGTATTTCAAGTTTTTCAAACCGAAAAGTTGGGACAAAAGATTCGCTGAGTGCCGACGGCTATTTATTCAGAGTTTCCCT
>JAZRGR010000209.1:0-16095 GCA_045644345.1 Faecousia sp.
CTCGAGAGCCTGGAGCTTAATGACCTGGTCATTGGGGCAGGATTCGTTCAGCAGGCGCATAGCCTCGGCAGTTGCCTTCTGCACAGCCAGGATGGCCTCAGCCTGACCCTCTGCACGGAGGATGGCTGCCTGCTTCTCGGCATCTGCACGGAGGATGGCGGATTCCTTCTCACCTTCGGCAACCAGGATCTGGGAGTGCTTGGTACCCTCTGCCTGGAGGATTGCCTGACGGCGGTCACGCTCTGCCTTCATCTGCTTCTCCATGGAGCTCTGGATGTCCTGAGGAGGCAGGATGTTCTTAAGCTCGACACGGGTGACCTTGATGCCCCAGGGATCGGTAGCATCGTCCAGAATGGCACGCATCTTGGTGTTGATAACATCACGGGAGGTCAGGGTCTGGTCCAACTCCAGATCACCGATGATGTTACGCAGGGTGGTAGCGGTCAGGGTCTCCATAGCCATCATGGGACGCTCAACGCCGTAGGTGTACAGCTTGGGATCGGTAATGGAGAAGTATACGACAGTATCGATCTGCATGGTGACGTTGTCCTTGGTAATAACAGGCTGAGGGGGATAGTCCAGAACCTGCTCCTTGAGGCTGACGCGCTTGGCAATGCGCTGCAGGAAGGGAACCTTGAGGTGGATACCTACGCCCCATACCTCTTGGAAGGCACCCAGTCTCTCAATGACATAGGCATTGGACTGCTTGACGACGATGATGTTCTTGATCAGAACGACAATGACCACTAAGAGCAGGGCGATAACACCTACTAAGGTGGCGCCGGGGTTGACTGCAAAGATCAGATTCATGCTTGTTCCTCCTTATGCTTTATGTAAGTTGATTATACAATCTCTGCGGGTTCTACGCAGAGCCTTGCACCGTGGACACTGACGATACGGACGGGAGTCTCTCGGGCAATCGGGGCACCGTCTGCACTGAAGGCGGCCCAATCCACACCGTGGACACGAACCACGCCCTTGTTATGAAGGTTGTCGATATCCTCTGTGACCAGAATGATCTTGCCGACCAGACTGTCTGCATTGGTAGGGATCTTGCGATTCTCGACCATCTTCCGCAGGCGGGGACGCAGGAGAAGGAGAAGAATGAAGGATACTACCACGAAGCAGAGGATCTGCAACCAAACAGGTAGCGCGAACATTGCCAGCAGGAAGGCTACCAGGGACCCTCCCATGAACCACAGGGATACCACTGCACCGGTTGCGGCTTCGGCCAAGGTGAAGAGCACCAAAGCAGCCACCCATACCCATTGCATATAGGCTTCCATAAAGTTTCCTCCTTTATTCATTTGGTGTACTAATATTGTGCCACATTAGTCAAAAAAAGTCAAGAGAAATCACCGCTGGCACAAAAATTGTCAAAAAACAGGTTTTTCCGTTGCTTTTTAAATCAAAATTCGGTATAATATCTTTGATCACAAAACAATAGGAGCGATAATATGGAAAAGTTTACTATGGCAGTCCCCTGCCTCTTTGGTTTAGAGGGTTTGGTAGGGGATGAGCTTCGTCGTTTGGGTATGGAGCAGGTCCGTGTAGAGGACCGAAGAGTGTTTTTTGAAGGTGATTTCACCGCTATGGCAAGGGCAAATGTCTGCCTCCGTATGGGTGAGAGAGTCATGATCCTGCTGGGCAGATTCCCGGTCCACTCCTTCGAGGATCTGTACCAGGGGGTCAAGGCACTGCCCTTAGAGCGGTTCATCCCTCGGGACGGTGCTTTCCCTGTAAAGGGCTACAGCCTGGATTCCCAGCTCCACAGTGTGCCGGACTGTCAAGCCATTGCCAAGAAGGCTGCGGTAGACCGTCTGGGTGCCAAATACGGTCTGAGCTGGCTGCCGGAGACGGGAGCTACATACCAGCTCCGTTTCTCTATTATGAAGGATCTGTGCGAAGTATTCCTGGATACCTCCGGTGTCAGCCTCCATAAGCGTGGATATCGTGCCGTAGGGAACGAAGCTCCCCTCCATGAGACCATGGCGGCGGCTCTTGTCAATCTGTCCCGTTACCGCGGCAGAGATTTCTTCTGGGATCCCTTCTGCGGATCCGGCACCATTGTCATCGAGGCGGCACTGGCGGCACTGAACCGTGCTCCCGGCCTCTATCGGGAATTCGGCGCACAGAAGTGGGCATGTGTCCCCGGAGAGATCTGGCAACAGGTCAAGACCGAGGCTAAGGACAAGGAATACCGTGGAGAATATCGGATCTTAGGTACCGATATTGACCCCCAGAGCCTGTCCATCGCCATTGCCAATGCCAAGAAGGCAGGGGTCAGCAAGTATATCGACTTCCGTGAGGCAGATGCTACCAAGCAGAGCCTGCCCTCTGATACGGGTGTCATCGTTTGCAATCCTCCTTACGGTGAACGGATGATGGAGCAGAGAGATGCCCAGCACCTGGTCCGTGCCTTCGGCAGACATCTCAAGTTTGCCGACGGATGGAAGAAATATATTATTTCCTCCGAGGCAGAGTTCGAGCATTATTTCGGCAAGGCTGCAACCAAGAAACGTAAGCTGTATAATGGTAGACTCCAGTGTAACGTATATATGTATTATTGAGAGAGGGTGTGTCCGGTCATGAAGCACGTTTTCATCATTAACCCAGCCGCCGGGAAATACGACCATACGGGAGAATTTACCCAGCGGATCCGGGAGGCTTGCAGCAAGCATTGTCTTGCCTACGAGATTCTGGTGTCTCGCCATCCCGGGGATTGCACACGGATCGCACAGGCTGCGGCAGCTACGGGAGACCCAGTCCGCCTGTATGCTTGCGGCGGTGACGGCACCCTTAACGAGGTGGTCAACGGTGCCGCCGGCTACAGCAATGCCGCTGTGACCAATTTCCCCGGAGGCTCCGGCAATGATTTTATCCGTATTTTCTCTGATCCCTCTGCTTTCCGTAGCTGCGAGAGGCTCTTGGATGCAGAAGTAGCGGAATTTGATCTGATCCGATGCGGCGACCACTATTCTATTAATATCTGCTCCATGGGTGTGGATGCCCGTATCGGCACCTCCATGAGCAAGTACAAGAAGCTGCCTATGGTCACCGGCCCCGGTGCTTACTGGATGTCTACGGGCGTTCATATGATCAAGGGACTTGCCAGACACTATGTGGTGGAGCTGGATGGGCAGACTGTTGACAAGGATTTGACGATGATCTGTATTGCCAATGCCCGTTGGTACGGTGGCGGTTTCCACCCGGTCCCCGATGCACAGCCCGATGACGGACTCCTGGATGTGCTCCTGGTGAACAAGGTCACACGGATCCAGGCAGCGGGAGTGATCGGCAAGTACAAGAAGGGCTTGTATAAGGAGCTTCCCGACCTGGTGACCCCCTACCGCTGCAAGAAAGTCACCATCCACTGTGATGAGAAGAGTGAGATCAACTTAGATGGGGAGCTCCTTATGGCAAAGGATGCTACCTTCGAGGTTGCACCTAAGGCGATCCGCTTTTTCTACCCCAAGGGTCTGACCTATTGATTTACCGTTTTATATCCTGTTTTTTTCCTTTTCACTTTAGCTATTGCATTCTTCCCTGTTTTACATTAATATAACTATATCAACTAACTTAGGAGGACGGACGTATGAAGAAACCGACCCTTGTGATCATGGCAGCCGGAATGGGCAGCCGTTTCGGCGGAATGAAGCAGATCACCCCTGTAGATGCACAGGGACATATTATTATGGATTATTCCATCTATGACGCCATCCGTGCAGGCTTCGGCAGAGTGGTCTGCATCATCAAGAAGGAATTTGAAGAAGACTTTGAAGCTGCCATCGGATCCCGTATTCGCAAGCACGTAGAGCTGGTATATGCCTATCAGAGTCTGGATCAGCTTCCCGAGGGCTTCACTGTTCCCGAGGAAAGAATCAAGCCTTGGGGCACCGCTCACGCTGTTTGGTGTGCACGTGATGTGATCGAGGGCCCCTTTGCGGTGCTCAATGCCGATGATTTTTACGGCAGAGAGGCATTTGAAGTGATTGCAGACTTCCTGTCTCAGGATCGGGAGCCTACGGAGCATGCCATGGTAGGCTATCTCCTGAGCAACACCCTCACAGAGAACGGCTCCGTGGCCCGTGGCATCTGCGAGAAGGACGAGAACGGCTTCCTGACCCATATTGTGGAGCGGACCAAGATCGTCAAGCAGGGTGAGGATAAAGCTGCCTTCACCGAGGACGGAGAGACCTATACGGAGATCCCTATGGACAGCCTCGTTTCCATGAATCTGTGGGGCTTCCGTCGGGAGGCACTGGATTGCTTTGAGGATAAGTTCCGCCACTTCCTCGTGAACACCTTGCCCTCCAATCCCGAGAAGGCAGAGTTCTTCCTCCCCCTGATCATCAGCTCCATGATCGCAGAGAATACCGGCACTGTCCGTGTCCTCAGCAGTGAGGCACGCTGGCACGGTGTCACCTACAAGGAGGATCTGCCCTCTGTAGTCGCCGCTGTACAGGCGATGAAGGATGCAGGCAAGTATCCCGAATACCTCTGGAGGTAATGGATCATGGTGGACCCCAAGGAAGTATTGCGGAGCTATCCTCTGCGAGGAACTCCGATTTATGTAGATCGGTATGGCTGCGGCCATATTAACGACACCTTTGCTGTTGCCTGTGACAGCGGTTGTATGTATATCCTGCAGCGGGTCAACAGTCGGATCTTTACCAAGCCGTGGGAACTCATGGAGAACATCGCGGCAGTTACCACATTCCTCCGAGAGCGGACCGAGGACTCCCGCGGATGCCTCTGTCTGATCCCTACGGTAGAGGGTGAGGCAGCCTTCGTGGACAGTGAGGGAGAGTATTGGCGGCTGTTTCCCTATATTACGGATAGCATCTGCCTGCAGAAGGCAGAGTCCCCTGAGGAATTCAGGCAGAGTGCCGTTGCTTTCGGACGGTTCCAGAAGACCCTTGCCGATTTCCCTGCGGCAAGACTCCATGAGCCTATCGCCAATTTCCACAACACGGTGGATCGTTACCGCCGATTCCACGAGGCACTGGATGCGGATCCTATGGATCGCAAGAAGCTGTGTGAAGCGGAGATCCGTTTCTACTTGGAACGTGAGTCGGAGGCAGGGGCTATTGTAGACCGCCTGGTTGACGGCAGACTGCCCCTACGCGTTACCCACAACGATACCAAGCTGAACAATGTCATGCTGGACTATGACACCCGTGAGGCACTGTGTGTCATCGATTTAGATACCATTATGCCCGGTTCCGCCCTCTATGACTTCGGTGACTCTATCCGTTTCGGTGCGGCCACTGCTGCAGAGGATGAGCAGGATCTGAGCAAGGTCTCCATGAGTCTGGATCTGTACCGCACCTTTACAGAGGGCTTCCTCTCTGCCTGCGGTGACAGCTTGACGCAGGAGGAGATCCGCCTGCTCCCCATTGGTGCCAAGATGATGACATTAGAGTGTGGACTGCGCTTCCTTACAGACTATCTTGAGGGAGATACGTATTTTAAGACCCATCGCCAGGGTCAGAACTTAGATCGCGCCCGTACCCAGATGACTCTGGTTGCGGATATGGAGGCAAAGATGCCTCAAATGGAACAAATCATTCGGGAGGTACTGGTATGAAGGTACTTGTAACCGGTGGTGCAGGTTATATCGGCACCCACACCTGTGTAGAACTGATCGAGGCAGGCTACGAGCCTGTTGTGATTGACAATCTGCGCAATTCCAACCCCAAGAGCCTGGACCGTGTCTGTGAGATCACCGGCAAGTCCGTCCCCTTCTATGAGGGCGATGTCCGTGACGAGGCTCTGTTAGAGAGGATCTTTGATGAGCACGAGATCGGTTGTGCCATCCATTTTGCAGGGCTTAAGGCAGTAGGGGAGTCCTGTGCGATTCCTCTGGAATATTACGAGAATAATTTGGGCTCCACTATGACCCTGTGTAAGGTTATGAGCAGACGTGGGGTCAAGCGGATCATCTTCTCTTCCTCTGCGACGGTATACTCCGGGGATAACGAGATGCCCCTGCGAGAGAGCTCCAAGACCGGCAACTGTACCAACCCCTATGGTTGGACCAAGTATATGGGCGAGCAGATCCTCCGCGATGTTGCCAAGGCTGATCCGGAGTGGTCCGTGGTTCTGCTCCGCTACTTTAATCCCGTAGGAGCCCATGCCAGCGGCAAGATCGGGGAGCATCCCAACGGGATCCCCAACAATTTGATGCCCTATATTTCCCAGACTGCCATTGGCAAGAGAGAGAAGCTCAGTATCTTCGGCAATGACTACGATACTCCCGACGGAACCGGTGTCCGTGACTACATCCATGTAGTGGACCTGGCAAAGGGTCACGTAGCCGCGGTGAACTACCTGTGTACCCACACCGGAGAGGGTGTATTTAACCTGGGTACCGGTACAGGCTACAGTGTATTGGACATGGTCAATGCCTTCGTAGAGGCAAACGGCGTCCCCGTTCCCTATGTGATCGGACCCCGCCGTCCCGGGGACTTAGCAACCTGCTATGCAGACCCTGCCAAGAGTGCAGAGGTGCTGGGCTGGAGAGCGACCCACGACCGGAAGGATATGTGCCGGGATACCTGGAACTGGCAGAGCCGGAATCCCAATGGCTTTGATGACTGATCTGTAACACTGCAACCATCCTTCTCCTACGGGAACAAGGATGGTTGCGTTTCAAAAGGAGAGAAACAATGCTGACATTTATCTGTTATCCCAAATGCTCCACCTGTCAGAAGGCGAAGAAGTGGCTCGATGACGGCGGTATCCCATATGAATTGCGGGACATTAAGCTCCAAAATCCGACTGTAGAGGAGCTTGCCCAATGGCATAAAAGGAGCGGCCTACCCCTTAAGAAGTTTTTTAACACCAGCGGTCTGCTCTACAAATCCATGGAGCTGAAAACCAAGCTTCCCACCATGACAGAAGAGGAAATGCTTGCCCTCTTATCGACTGACGGCATGCTGGTCAAACGCCCCATCCTCGTGGGAGAGGACTTTGTCCTAACGGGCTTCAAGGAATCCCAATGGGCAGAACACACCGCCCAAGATCCAAATCCCTCCGCGGAGTGACAGACGGAAAACGGAATACTCTTCTCTTGACGGTGATCCGGGAGAAAGGGGACTGCTTCTTTTAAGGGAAGCGGTCTCTTTTTTGTCAAAATTTTTCTGGGCTTTGGGAGGAAAAAGTGGATATTTGTCGTAGATTTTTTCCGTACTTTATGCTATGATAAATTCGTATAAATATGAATTGAGGTGATGCAAAGAATGGCACGTTCTTTCTTTGGCGGCGTGCATCCCAGGGGCTATAAGGAACTGAGCTGTGAGATGCCCATTACGCCGATCTCCCCCAAAATTGTGACCATTTGTTTATCCCAACATATCGGTGCTCCCTGCAAGCCCCTGGTCTCCATCGGAGATCGAGTCACCGTAGGGCAGAAGATCGGTGACGGGCAGGGCCTGTGCGCACCTGTCCACGCTTCCGTTTCCGGCGAGGTCATTCTGGTGGGTCAGCGCCCTGCTCCCACAGGGACCTATATGGAATCTATCGTTATTGCCAACGACGGTAAGTACACCCTCTGCCCCACACTGGAGAAACGGGACACCATCGATGACCTCTCCCCCGAGGAGCTGATCTCCATCATTCGTGAGGCAGGGATCACCGGCATGGGCGGTGCAGGCTTCCCTACGAGTGTCAAGCTGTCCTCCGGACTGGGCAAGGTGGATACGGTCCTCATTAACGGTGCCGAGTGCGAGCCCTATATTACATCCGATGACCGTCTCATGCGGGAGACCCCGGAGCGGATCCTCAAGGGGATCCGTGTCATCAATGCCATCCTGGCACCTAAGACCACGGTCATCGGTGTGGAGAGCAACAAACCCCAAGCTATTGCGTCCCTCCGGGATAAGCTGAACGGAGAAGCAGAGCTGCTCCCCCTCAAGGTCCGCTACCCCCAGGGTGCGGAGAAACAGCTGATCCAGGCAGTCACCGGTCGGCAGGTACCTCCCGGCGGTCTGCCCGCCGCGGTAGGCTGTGCGGTCTTTAATGTAGCCACCTGTGCCGCCATCTGTGATGCGGTATTCGACGGTCTGCCCCTGGTCCGCCGTGCGGTCACTGTCACCGGCAAGGCTGTTGCCAAGCCCTGCAATGTGTTGGCTCCCATTGGCACCTCCTTCGAGGATCTGGTAGAGGCGGCAGGGGGCTTTGTCTCGGAGCCCTACAAGATCTTTGTAGGCGGTCCCATGATGGGCATAACCCAGCACACCTTAGAGGCATCCACCATTAAGGGCAACAATGCTCTGACCTGCTACTCCGACGCAGACCGTCCCAAGGAGCGGACGCCCCACTGTATCCGCTGTGGCAAGTGTGTAGATGCCTGTCCCATGCACCTGATGCCCCTGTACCTCCACAAGGCACAGACCAAGGGGGACTTAGAAGCACTGGACAAGGGCAACGTGATGGATTGTATCGAATGTGGCTCCTGTGCCTACGGCTGTCCCGCCGGGATCCCCCTGGTCCAGAGCTTCCGTACCGGCAAGAAGCTGCTCCGTGATGCCAAGGCAAAGGAGGCTAAGAAATGAAGTACAAGAATCTGAGACTGACCCTTTCCTCCTCCCCCCATGCCCACAGCGGTTGCACCACCGATGTGATCATGAAGGATGTGTGCATCGCACTGATGCCCGCCCTGATTGCGGCAGTGTGGTTCTTCGGTGCACGTGCTCTGTCTGCAACCTTCATCTCTGTCATAGCCTGTATTACCTTCGAGTGGGGTTATCGCAAGCTCATGAACAAGGACTCCACCATAGAGGACTGGTCTGCAGTGGTCACAGGCATCTTAGTCGCCTTCGTCTGCCCCGTAAACCTGCCATATTGGACACTGATCGCAGGGGACTTCTTCGCCATTGTGGTAGTCAAGCAGCTCTTTGGCGGCATCGGTATGAATATCGTCAATCCTGCACTGGCTGCCCGTGCCTTCCTCTTTAGCTGGCCTTCTCTCATGTCCGGCAACTGGAACACCCCCGGTCAGAGCATCCCCGTCACCGGCCCTGTAGATGGGGTGACTTCTGCCACCCCCTTGGAGGCCCTTGCTGTAGGCAAGCTCCCTACCGAGAGCTTGTTGGATCTGTTCCTGGGCAAGGTAGGCGGCTCCTTCGGTGAGATCTCTGCCCTGGCTCTGCTCCTGGGTCTGGTCTATCTGCTGGCAACCCATGTCATTACGGTCCGCATTCCCCTTTCTTATGTGGCTACCGTAGGTGTCCTCGCCTTTGTATTCCCCTTGGGTGGGAATGCAGGCTGGCAGTGGTCATTGTATCAGCTCCTGTCCGGCGGACTCCTCTTAGGTGCCATTTTTATGGCGACGGATTACACCACCTCTCCCGTGACCCACGGAGGGCAGATCGCTTTCGGTATCGGGTGCGGTGTGCTGACCATTCTGCTGCGGTACTTCGGCTCCTATGTAGAGGGTGTCAGCTTTGCCATCTTGATCATGAACTGCTTCGTGGGCTTTTTCGACAAGATGGGCTTGCCCAAGCGTTTCGGCATTAAGAAAGGCGGTGGCAAGCAATGAAATACATTCTCAAATTAGCACTCATTCTCCTGCTCATTACTGTAGTGGTGGCAGGGCTCCTGGGCTTTGTCAATGACTTGACCAAGGACAGGATCGCAGAGAACACAGCTAAGAAAGCCAATCAAGCCATGCAGGCTGTCCTACCTGCCCCCTCCTACGAGAAGCTGGAGCTCACCGCAGACGGGATCTCCGAGGTCTACAAGGCTGAGGGAGGCTATGTGGTACGTCTGGGTGCCAATGGCTTTGGCGGCGCCATTGACATGATGGTTGGCATAGATCCCAACGGCACTGTTACGGGTATTGCGGTCATCTCCCACAGCGAAACCGCTTCCCTAGGTGCGGAGTGTACCCGTGAGGACTGGAGAGCCCAATTTGCAGGTACTGCCGGGGGTCTCAAGGTCACCAAGGACGGGGGGACCATAGATGCCCTTACCGGTGCTACAGTCACCTCCCGTGCCGTAACAGAGGCAGTGAACCGTGCCGTAGAATTCGTGAAGGAGGTACAGCCATGAATTTTAAGAAAAGCTTAAAGGACAGCCTCCTGACCAACAACCCCGTCTTGGGCCAGCTCTTAGGTCTGTGCTCCACCATGGCCATTACCACTACCTTGTTTAACGGTTTAGGCATGGGTATCTCCGTAACCCTGATCTTGATCTGCTCTAACATGGTCATTTCCCTCTTGCGGAAGGTGATCCCGGAGAAGATCCGTATTGCGGCATACATTGTCATTATTGCAGGCTTCGTTACTATGGTAGACCTGCTCCTTAAGGCATACCTCCCGGAGCTGTCCGAGAGCTTGGGTGTGTTCATTCCCTTGATCGTGGTCAATTGCATCATCTTGGGCAGAGCCGAGGCATTCGCCTCCAAGAACGGCATCCTTGCCTCTGCAGTAGACGGTCTGACCCAGGGTATCGGCTATACCGCAGCCCTGGTGATCATGTGTGTGGTCCGTGAGTTCCTGGGCAGCGGCACCTTCGGCAAGGGTGTTTTCGGTGCAGACGGCATCCGTTTAGTGGAAGCACAGTATCCTGCCCTTCTGGTGATCCTACCTGTAGGCGGTTTCCTGACACTGGGCTGTCTCATTGCCTTTACCCAGTGGTTTAACACCCGTATGAAAGAAAAGGAGGATCAAAAATGAGTCTCTTCCTTTCCCTCTTTTCCATTTCCCTCAGCGCCATTTTAGCTGAGAACTTTATTCTGGTAAAATTCTTAGGCATCTGTCCCTTTATGGGTGTTTCCAAGAAGTTTGATACATCTCTGGGCATGGGTATCGCAGTCATCTTCGTCATGGGCATCGCCTCTGCGGCAACCTGGGCTGTGGACCATTATCTCCTTGCACCCCTATCTCTGGGCTATATGCAGACTGTGGTATTCATCCTGGTCATCGCCGCGTTGGTCCAGCTTGTAGAGATGTTCCTACAGAAGGTCATTCCCTCCCTGTATCAGGCACTGGGCATCTACCTACCCTTGATCACCACCAACTGCGCTGTCCTTGGCGTAGCCCTGCTGAATATTCAGAACGGCTACAGCTTCATCGAGTCCGTGGTTTATGGTGTTATGGGTGGTGTTGGCTTCACCGTTGCCATCCTCCTGTTCTCCTCTGTACGGGAACGGCTGGAGGATTGCGATTGTCCCAAGTGCTTTAAGGGCTTCCCCATTGCGCTTATTGCCGCCGGCTTGCTTGCCCTGTCCTTCATGGGCTTCTCCGGCTTCAAGGTTTTCTAAGGAGGTAGGCATATGGATAACATTCTTTCTGCCGTATTGGTATTGGGTATTTTGGGTGCGACCTTCGGCGCCATCCTCGCCATTGCCTCCAAGGTGTTCGCTGTGAAAGTCGACGAAAGACTCCCCCTCCTCAAGGATGCTCTCCCCGGTGCCAACTGTGGCGGCTGTGGATATGCAGGCTGTCAAGCCTATGCCCAGGCTGTACTGGAGGGCAAGGCTGAGATCGGTCTCTGCGCCGCCGGCGGCCCCGATTCTGCCAAGAAAATGGCAGAGATCATGGGTGTAGAAGCTGTGGAGGTAGAAAAAAAGGTGGCTATGGTCAAGTGCCGCGGTCACAACCACGCATTCAAGGGTGAATATGACGGGATCCGGGACTGTAACTCCGCTATGTTCGTCACCGGAAACGGCCCCTCTGCCTGTCCCAACGGATGCTTGGGCTTTGGCACCTGCACCAAGGTCTGCAAGTTCGGTGCCATCACTGTAGACAATGGCATTGCCCGTGTAGATGCGGAGAAATGCACCGGCTGTATGCAGTGCGTAGAGGCATGCCCCCGTAAGGTCATCGTCCCCGTTACCTACAATACGGACATTGTCATTGCCTGCTCCAACAAGGATCATGGAGCATATACCCGTCAGTTCTGTAATGTAGGCTGTGTGGGCTGCCACCTGTGCGAGAAGCAGTGCGACTACGATGCCATCCACGTAATCAACAATTTGGCTGTCATCGACTACAGCAAGTGCGTCTCCTGCGGTCGCTGTGCCGCTGTCTGCCCCCGTCGTCTGATCTCCGACTTCAACCTCAGAACCGACATGGATGCAGTTCCTCTATAATTCCCCATCGAGGCACCCTCCGCAAGGAAGGTGCCTCTGTAGTCATGATGATCCGGCAAACCGATTTGTGAATGGAGGAATCATATTATGAAACGAATGATTTGTTGTTTACTGACCCTTATCCTGTGTTTTTCTATAGTCCCACCGATCACTTCCCATGCACAGGAGCTCACCGGCAGGACCTTTACTGCAGACAAGCTCCTTGCAGTGGAGAAACCCCTTGCTGCGGCGCCTCGCACCCTGGAGGCATGGGTCTGCTTCCCCCAAAACACCGATGCTTCCACCCGCGGAGGAGTCATCCTGGGTAATTATCACGAGGTAAATCGGAATGTCCTCAGCTTTGAAATTTACAGTGGCGGCTATCCCCGTCTTTATACCGTAGATGAAAACGGCAGGGTCACCAATCTGGTCTTCTCCAATGTAAGCGTGTATAACGGTGCATGGAATCATATTGCCATTGTCCTGGACGATGTGGCAGGGAAGGCTCATTGTTATTTAAACGGCAGATTAGCACAGACACTGTCTTTGTCTACTCCGCCGCAGCTCCCCACTACCCGTCTGGCATTGGGCGGAGACTATCGGAACGGAAACAGCCAGTATTTCAAGGGACAGCTCCATTCTGTGACCTTGTACGACTCTGCCCGAGAGGAGAGCTCCATTCTCCGGGATCTGGCAGGCTTCGGTGGCATAGCTATGGCATCCTGGGATCTGAGTCAGAGCGCTGATAGCTACAAGGATCTGAGCCCCTACTCCTATGACATCAGTCTGTCAGGCGGAGGCAAGTCCTTCTATGCCGGAGAACGCAATGTTGTCAGCAAGACTTTTCCCTCTGTTCCCAACACTGTAGAGGCTTGGATCGGCTTCCCGGCAAACACCTCTGCCGCCACCCGTGGAGGCGTCATATTAGGGAACTATAAGGATGGTGCCGTAGGTGTATTCAGTGTAGAGATCTACACCAACGGCAATCCGCGGCTGTATTACATTGATGCAGCAGGTAATGTTGTCAACAAGATCTTCAGCAATGTCAACGTATACACAGGTTCCTGGATCCACCTTGCCATAGTCCGTGACAGCACTGCCAAGAAAGCCCATTGCTATCTGAACGGCACTCTGGCACAAAGCGTGGATCTGGATGTTGCGTCCTACACCCCTGCATCTCCCCTGGTTGTAGGGGGCGATCATCGATTCAACAACACCCAGCATTTCAAGGGGCTGCTTCGGTCAGTATCTGTTTATGCCGATGCCCGTACTCAGGCAGAAATTACAGCAGACAAATCCCTTATGGGTAGTGACGATCCTATGGCATATTGGGATCTGTGGGCAGAGGGAAACCGTTATGCAGATCTCAGCAACAAGGGCTACCCTCTTCTCTGCACCGTGGAAGGCCCCGACTTCCTATCCAATGATACCTATCAGATCTGCAAGGCATTGCCTGCCATGCCCAAGACGTTAGAGGCTTGGGTCTGCTTCCCGAAAGACACCGATGCTTCCACCCGCGGAGGTGTCATTCTGGGCAACTATCCCGGGAACTGGAAGGGGAGCTTCAACTTCGAGATCTACAGCAAGGGACGCCCTCGTTTGTATTATACGGCACTTGACGGAAAGGTTACGGATGCCATTTTCGATCAGGTCAATGTCTATACAGGTCAATGGGTCCATCTGGCAGTAGTGCAGGATGTGGCAGGGAAGGCTCTGCGGTGCTATGTAGACGGTGCCCTTGCACAAACTCTGTCTATGACTATACCCGATTATATTCCTGTAGGGTCACTTTATGTAGGCGGTGATTTCCGAGACGGGAATACGCAATTCTTCAAAGGTCGCCTTCGCTCTGTATGCCTCTATTCCCAGATGCGGACAGAGGCAGAGATCAAGACTGACCGTAGCAAATTAGGCAACGGCACTCCTATGGCCTATTGGAACATGAGCTCCGCCGCAAATCACTACTCTGACCTAAGCGGAAAGGGCTACCACATAAACCGTTCCTCTCTATGGATGACGAGCAAGGAGCCTGTTCGGGATTACGATTTTACCTTTGTAGCTGTAGGAGATACCCAGATCGTAGCACGGAAGGACAAGGAGAACGGTACCCAAAAAATGAATCGGATCTATGAGTGGATCCTGTCCCAAAAGGAGGCCCAAAACATCCAATATGTTATGGGTCTGGGAGATATTACCGATGGCAATACAGCCGAAGAATGGAACATCGCTAAGGCAGCTATCTGTCAGCTTGACGGGCAGATCCCCTACTCTCTGGTTCGGGGCAATCACGACGGCTCCGATAAGATCAATGCCACCTTCAACCGGGCTCCCTACAGTCATAGCTACCGGGGAAGCTATGACGGAACGCTGAACAACACCTGGCGGACTGTCCTTGCAGGCAGTAATCACATCCCTTATCTGATTATGACCCTGGACTACGGTCCTACCGATCAGGTCCTTGCCTGGGCAGAGCAGGTAGTTCGTGCTCATCCCGATCATAATGTGATCATTACCACTCACGCATATCTGTTCCGGGACGGAACGACTCTGGACAGCTCTGATGTGTGTCCTCCGTCCTCTTCCGGCGCACAGCATAATAACGGTGATCAGATCTGGGAGAAATTTGCCAAGAAGCACCGCAATATCGTCATGGTCCTTAGCGGACACGACCCCAGCGGAAAGGTTGTTGTGAATCAAACAAAGGGAAGCAGTGGCAATGTCGTCACACAGTTCCTGATCGATCCCCAAGGTGTGGATACTGTCACCCTAACCGGTGCGGTGGCTCTCCTCCACTTCAGTGCAGATGGCAAGCAGGTTTCTGTGGAATACTATTCCACCCTCCAAGAGGCATACTACATGTCTGAGAACCAATTTAACCTTTCTGTAGAGGTGATGGATCCCCCCGGCAAGAAGGCGATCACCATAGGCCACACTCTGAATCTGCAGAGTGACATTACCCTGAATTACGGGGTAAGCACGAAGGATCTGGAGGGCTATGACTCCTGCTATCTGGAATGCCGGATCCCTCAGTATGAAGGCAATGCCCTCATAGGGACCAAGACCCTGCGATTAGAGCCGGAGAAGAGAGGAGGCTATTCCTATTTCCTCCTAAACGGGCTCACTGCCATACATATGAATGATGAGGTAGAAGCCACCCTCTACATGACCAAAGACGGCATTCCCTATACTTCCGAAACCGACCGTTACAGCATCGCACAATATGCATACAATCAGCTTAACAAAACAGATGCCCCCATCAAATTAAAGACCCTATGTGCAGAGCTTCTACGTTACGGCAGGGAAGCACAGCTCTTTAAGTCCTACAGAACCGATGCCCTTGTAGATGCTTCCATGACCGGGACTCACAGATCCTATCTCAGTAATATAGATGCGGTTTCCTTCGGAAATCACAATCAGATCCTGCAGGACATGAATGCACCTCTTATCACCTGGGCAGGAAAATCCCTGTCATTGGATTCCAAGGTCAGTCTCAAGTATGTTTTCACCCCCGGTTCCTACACCGGCAAGATCGAAAATCTGACACTGAGGGTACATTATGTAAACTACGCAGGGGTAGAAACGGAAACAGTAATTGCCCATCCGGTCCTCTACAGGCCGGAGACCAATGCATACGCTTTCACCTTCGACGGTCTCCTTGCGGCAGAGCTCCGCACTGTATTGGAGGCTGCTATCTATGACGGTAACACCCGCCTTTCTCAAACCCTCCGCTACAGTGCCGATACCTATGGCAATCATAAGACCGGCCAGCTCCTAACCCTCTGTAAAGCGCTCTTTGCCTACAGCGACAGTGCCAAAGTCTACTTTGGCGGCTGACCGCCTAAAAAAGCAGCAAGCCCCGTTGGATCAAACTCCAACGGGGCTTGCTATATGGTCAAGTTCCGATTTATCGCTCCCTTCGGTCGCGTAAATCGGAATAATGGAAAATGGAAAATGTATAATGTAAAATGTCGGTATCCCTTCGGGATGGATTTAAAATAGAGCAACATATTGTCGAT